>DASTKC010000171.1:0-12422 GCA_035716085.1 Candidatus Eiseniibacteriota bacterium
TAGCCGGCCCGTGTAGCCGAACACGCCCGCGTACTCGCCGGCCAGGCTTCCAAACACGACGATCGCAACGGCGGCCAAGAGTCCGTAGGCAAGCCACTGCTGCCCTTTCGGCTCGCGCCGCGCGATCATCGGCGCGATGAAGATCCCAGCGGCCAGATAGGACGCGGCCACCCAGAAAATCGCCAACTGGAGGTGCCAGGTTCGCGCCAGGTTGAAGGGCAGGATCCGGGCCAGGTCCACTCCGAAGAAAGAAGAGATCTCCGCGCGGTAATGCTGCACGGATCCACCGAGCAACGATTGCAAGAGGAAGAGCACGGCCATCACGAGGAAGTACCAGATCGTAGCTCGTTGAGCAGGAGACAGCGCGACCTCCCCCGGCGCCCGGAAGGAAAGCCGTTCCTGCTCGCGGCCGTGCCAACCGAGGACGCGCCATCGGCCGAAGACGGCCATCATCGCGCCGATGCCCCCGAGGAGCGCGATCAAGGAGAGCACGCTCCAGACCACCACGTCGGCGGTCGGACGGTTCTCGACGAGAGGCTCGGGCGGCCAGTTGTTCGTGTAGGTGTGGTCCTGACCCGGCCGGAGTGTCGACGCGGTCCACGCGGTCCAGGCGAAGTAGGCCGTGAGCCGGCGAAGGTCCTCAGGGTCCGTGATGGCGCCGGGACGAAGACCGAAGCGCGTCGTCGGCTGCGAGAACACCTCGGTGTAGTGGCGGGTCAGCTCGTCGAACGCGGTGGCCTGCTCTGCGGTGAAGCGGAGCACTCCGGATGCCGGATCGTACGTGTTCGTCTTGAAGGAGCGAACGGTCTGTTCGCGGGCGCGATCGGATCCCCCGCCTTCGTAGGAATCGCGAACTATGGTGGCGGAGCGGCGAAGATAGTCCGCCGTATAGTCGGGACCCAGGTAGGCGCCGTGTCCGTAGATGGACCCATACTCCATGAGTCCGTTCTTGAGGAAGACCTGCTGTCCCCCGATGACGTCCGCGGCGGTGAATACCACGCGACCATCCGGCGCCACGACCTGCTTCGGGATCGGTGGCTCCTCCTGGTACGTGCGCAGCGCGAGAAAGCCGAGGACGAAGAAGCCGAAGAGAGAAACGAGGATCGCAGCCTGGAACCACCCGCGGGCGATGAGGAGCGGTCGCATGTCGCCTCCTTGGCGTGCACTTGGGATCCCTGGGAGACTGGGAGGGTTACCGGGTGGGGGTTACCAAGTCAAGGCCGGCTAGGAGGCCTTCCGCTCCCAGCAGAGGTGCTTCGCGTTGTCCGTCCCGCCCTCGATCACGGGCTTGAAGTCGAAGCCTGGGAAGCGCCGCTCCACCTCGTTCCAGAACTTGTCCAACCCCGTCGCCTCGGAAGGAAACGAGCACCCGCCGGATTCACTCTCGAGGAGGAACCACTCGTCGGGAACGCGGGGCCCGGCATCGGTCGTGATGTACCAGATTCGATTCACGTCCTTCCAGAGTATCGATTCCCGCTTTCGAACGGAGTGCTCGCACGCGATCTCGTCTTCGGTGATCACCAGATGGAAACGATCGAAGGTGGCCCGATATTTGGCGAGCGCGGGCTCGAAGATCGCGACCAGGAGACAGAGCCCGAAGAAGCCGGCCATCGCCCAACCGATCCGCTCGCCGTCGACGATCATCCAGATGCCGATCCCAACGAACACGATCGACACCGCGGCGGTGAACCACCTCATCGCGGGATTGGGCTCATCGCATCACGCCCGAGCGGAAGACCTCCATCATCCGCCCCACGAGTACTGCAGGGAGGCTCCGTACGAGTCGAAGTCGGCTCCGATGCGCGTCGTGAGCCCACTCGTATATACGATCTTCATGGAGAACGACCGCCCGAACGGATAGGCGAACGTCGCGCCAAGCCGCTCATTTGTCTGGATCTCGCTGGCCGGACCGTCGTCGACCGTCGTTTCTCCTCCGGTCGCCATACCGTAGTTGACGGCAGCCCACATCCCTCGCCGGAAGAGGTACATCACATCCCCTTTCACGAACAGGAGGGGCGACTGCTCGAGCGTGCTGCCGCCGTAGTACTCGTGGTTGTCGGTGAAGAGCCAAGCCCCCGAGCTCAGCTCGAGGAACCACCGGCCCTGGGCGCGTGAGAGTCCCACCTCGGGCCGGAACGACCATCGGTTGGAGCCGAGATTGATCAGCCGTTCCGGATCGTAGCGGCCGAGGGGCGCGACGACCTGAACGCTCGCGCCCACGATCGTTCCTTGGCGGTAGCTCGCGAACTCCGCCCGGGAGAGCGCGGGCGCGCCGATGACGTTGAGAAGCACGCGAACGCGCGGATCCGCTGGTCCGGTGGGCTCGCGGGTTCGGAGCACGCCCGCGACATAGCCTTCGAAGTTTCCGAACCCAATCGGAACCTGCACGTCGACCTTCGCGGTTTTCCCGAACATGCCGAACGACCGAATAAGGCCCAAGTTCACGTTGTGGATCTTGGCGTGCGCTCCCTCGATGGGGAGGGACGAATCGAGGAGGATGTTGCCCGTCGAATAGGAGTAGCCGGCGATGGCCGCGTTCAAGCCGGTAGGCGAGCTGTGATAGAGACCCGGCTCCAGCTCCTGCGCGATGACGGGAGCCGCCACCAGGCAGAAAGCCAGGGCCGTCGCGGCCGCGATCGTTCGGGCGATCCCGACTCTCACCCGAGGATGTGGAGCGCGCTCAGCATCGCGATCGCGACTCCCATCAAGCTCTCCCCGGCGATGATCCCCGATGCGACGGGGACCGTGTAGAGCCCGGACGTCTTCGGTTTCCACTTCGTGAAGCCGAGCGCGAGGAGCGCGCCGAGGAACATCGACACGCTGTTGAATCCGTTGATCGTGAACGCGAGGCCGAGCCCTACCGGCGACGGGATGAACTTCTTGAGCCGCGGCAGCCAGGTCTCGAGCAGCGTGAGCAGGATTCCGAGCGAGGCCCCGATCACCAGGCCGTAGCGCGCCGATAACGGAAGCGATCCCGGTCCCTTCGCGAGGAGCTCCGCCACGCCGCGCCACACGAGCGCCGCCGGCGCGGGCCACTTCTCCGTTCCGAGGAGCGCGGGATCCGGGATGAGGATGAAGAAGACCGGAATCACGACCAGCGCCCCCGCGAGGACGCCGAAAAACTGGGCGAAGAACTGCTGGCGCGGATTGGCGCCCAGAATGTAGCCGCTCTTGAGATCCGTGAGGAGATCGCCCGCGCTCCCCACGGCGCCGGCCGTGATGTTGGCCGTCATGAGGTTCGTGGGGACGTTCCCCGGCGCGATCGCGCCGAAGGTGAGCTGCGTGATCTTGCTCAAGGGGCCGACGGGCGTGATGTCGGTCTCCCCGGTCGCTCGTGCCGCGACCACGACCAGGAAGAAGGTCGCCAGAACCGCGATCAAGCCCATCCACCAGTGGATGTGAAAGAACAGATTTCCCAGCACGATCGCGACCGTCCCGAGGAGCGCGTAGCCGCCGATGAACCACGAGCCCGGCACCTCGATCCGGTCCATCGGGTCGGCCTCGCCGCCGCTCTTCCGGAAGAAGGCGCCGATGGTGCTGAACGCGCGCACGACGCTCTTCCAGTTCATGAAGAAGAGGAGGAGCCCGGACGTGACCAGCATCGGCACGCCGGTCCAGAGGCTCCACCGCGAGATGTTCCGGAAGCTGGGGCTCGTGATGTCCCCTGTGGCGAGGAAGATGGGCGCGAGCCAGACGTAGTTGATCACGGCGCCGAGCAGGAGGCTCCAGGCCGTGCGGAAGGACATGAGCGCGCCCGCCGCGATGAAGAGGAGCGAGCCCTCGAACGACATGGTCACCTGATTGAGGAGGAGCGGCTGGCCCTGATAGGTGCCCACTCGCGCCCAGCTCGTCCCCCACACCGATTCGATGCGCGGATAGCGAAGCCAGGGCACGCTCGGAAACGTGACCCAGGACTTGATGAGAGACCAGTCCGGAATGCCCCGAATGGACACATCGCGCATCCAGGGAGCGGTGGCGTCGCGCATCCACGTGATCACCGCGCCGATTCCGAGCGCGGAGAAGAGCGCGCGCGCCTGGCGTGCCGCGTCGGCTCCGTGACCGTGCAGGCTCCGCAACGTCTCGGCGGCAGCCGTCCCGCTCGGGAACTTGAGCTGCTCGACGTTGATGAGCTGGCGCTTGGTGGGCACGGCCAGGAACACGCCGAGCCAAGCCACCACGGCGAGCCAAGGGATCAGGATGGCGCATCGTGCGCCGAAGCCCGTCGGGAGCACGCCCGGATTGAGCATGAGGAGCGCGGGAATCGCGTTGACGAGCCCGGCTCCCGTGATCGCTCCGGCCGCCGACGCGCAGGACTGCATCGCGTTGTTCTCGAGGATGCTGTAGGGCGGGAAGAGCTTCGGAAGCATCGCGTGGAGGGCGGCGAAGATGGACCACGCCATGATGCAGGCTGTGATCGCGACGCCGACCGCCCATCCCGACTTCAGTCCGACGTACACGTTGGAGCAGGCCATGATCATGCCGAGCAGCATGCCCATGACGAGCGCGCGCACGGTGAGCTGGCGCATGCGGTCGCCCGCATAGACGTTCTCGAACCATTCGCGCTCGATCTGCTCAGGGGTACTGGGTCGCTCGGCTCCCGCTTGGGGCCGTTCAGGTGCCGCGGTCGTGGTGCTCACGAGGCTCTCCTGGGGTGGGGTTTTGCCGGCGGGGTCATGAGGACGGTAGCACCGGAGGCCGCACGGGGCTAGACCTTCGAGGCCACGAGCGCCAAGAACGCCTCCGGCTCCTCCAGCGGCATCATGTGGCCGACCTTCGGCTGGATCGAGAACGAAGCGGCGAGGCGGGCGAAGTCGTCCGGCACGCCCCACCCCGCGCGCGATCGCTCGCCCGCGATCAGGTGCACCGGGACCCCCGAGAGGAGCACACTGTCCATCGTCGGCAGATAGTCGGGTGAAGCGGTGGCTTCGACCACTGCGCGTGCGAGCGCCTGCACGGATCGAGCGGGCTGCGCGTCGAACATTCGCTTCGCCCACTCCTGGCGCTTGGGCTTGATCTGGATCTTCTGCCGGGTCAGCCAGCCGTCGACGTCGCTCTTGAATCCATCGAGCATCGCCTCGGCTTCCTCGCTCGTCATCGCCGCGATCTTGGTCGACCAGAACGCGTCGGCCGGCCGGAAATTTCCTTCGACGTTCACGATCGAGACGACGCGATCTCGATGGTTCGCGGCGAGGAGCATCGCCACCGCGCCACCGACGGAGTGACCCACCACGATGGCGGGCGAGGCGCCCAGCCGATCGAGCTCGGACGCAACGTGGTCGGCGTAGCCGGAAAGGTTGGATGGCGCCGCCTTCTCGACCTGGCCACCGTAGCCCGGAAGGTCGAGCAGGATGAGCTTCCTCGACGAGGGGAATGGGATGTCGCCGAGGTGGGCGAACCCCTGGTAGAGGCCGTGAATGAAGACGACTGGCTCGGGTCCGGTGGAGGTCACGCCGCGAACCCTATACGAACTCGGCTCAGTGCGCGATCTCCCAGATATGTCCGCCCGGATCGCGGAAGCTGGCCGTGCGAATGCCCCAGGGACGGTCCATGGGCCCGTTCAAGAGCTCCACCCCTCGCCGCTTCAGCTCGGCGCACATCGCGTCCACATCCTCGACCTCGATCGTGAACTGGAATCGGACGCCGGCGTCCTTCCGTGCGACCGCTGCCGGCTCGACCAGCCCTGGAGCCTGCGCAATCTCGAGCAGGTTGACGAGCGTGGACCCGAAGCGGAAGACCGCCGAGTCCTCGGTCTCGAAGACCACCGGCAAGCCAAACGCCTCCGAGTAGAATTTCCTCGCGGCCGCGAGATCCTCCACGAACAACGTGATCGCGTGGATTCCCTTCGGCCATGGCCCACCGGCCTGGTTCATGACGATTCCCCCTTCGCCTTCCCTACTGGTCGTGCGTCGCGATCTCGGTGCTCTTCCAGTTGTATTTCTCCTTAGCGCGCGGCAGCCATCCCGGCAGCGGCATCGCCAGATAGTCGGAGAGCGCCTCGAGATAGGGCGTGTACAGGTGCCGCAGCTCGAGGAACCGCTTGTAAGCGTCCGGCTCCTCCATCAGCGGCACTCCCGATGATCCGAGCCATGCGCACATCTCATGGAAACGCTCCGGGCTACACCGCACACCATCCATGTCGCGCGGTTTGAGCCGGAACACCTGCGACACGTCCACGAGCGTGTGGCGTCCGATCGCGAACGTGAGCCGCGCCTGGAACGGGTCGATCCCCCGGACCGTGGTCGCGGTGAGGGCGCAAGCATCCAGCACGGCGCACACGGACGCCAGCCAGGATTGATTGTCGTGCTGGGACCGGAAGAAGGCCAGTGTCGGATAGGACAGATGGCTCTCGAGGATCTCCGCCGACGCCTGCTCCCAGTCGCGGAACAGTTGATCGAGAGCGGCATTCGGGTCGCGGCTCTCGAAGGCGCGGCGCAGGATGAGGGCCGCCGCGGGAGGCGAGCCGGCCCACTCGTCCAGCATCGTGATGCGCGCTTCCCGCCGCGCGAACTGCTGGTACAGGACGGGAACGTACGAGATCACCATGGCGAGGAATCCAAAGCCGAGCCCCGCCTCGATGACCGTGAGGACGCGTGCCGGCGGGCTCATGGGGATCACGTCGCCCAGGCCCAGGGTGAAGAAGGTGGTGCCGCTCAAGTAGAGGTCTGCTGGGAATCCCTCGATGCCGGTCGGAGCCTGGAGGTGGGAGCCGATCGCCCATTGCATGAGGGCGAACCCGGTCAAGAGCGCGGCCGCCCACACGCTCAGGAGAAGGATCAACGAGAGCTGCGCGTAAAAGCTGAGGAAGAGCTCGCGACTCTTCGACGCGCCGAACCGGCGGCTCAACGCACGCCAGGAGAGCCAGAGCGTCCGTAGAACGAGCCTCGAGATGCGGATGTCCCCCGGCAGACGTCGCGGCAAGAGGATCGTCTCGTACGCGTCCCAGAGGATGATCACGACGAGCACGAGACCCGCCGAGCCGGCGATCCAGGTCACGAGCGGGCTCGCGTCAGCCGTGGAAGGAATAGGCCGGTGTGGCGGCGATGGCGCTCGAACTCCTCGCCGAACTCCTGGGCGAGAAACTCCTCCTCGCGCAGCGCCTTGATGGTGAACGCGAACAGGAGGATGACGAACCCCACGATCGCCCGGATCTCGCCGATGGCGAGCACGGCGCCGAGGACCGCCAGGAGAAGGCCGGTGTAGATCGGATGCCGGATGTGCGCGTAGGGGCCGGATCGGATCAAATGGTGATCCTCACGAATCACGACCTCGGCGCTCCAGTTTCGGCCCAGGTACACGCGCGCGAAGACGGCCAGACCCAACCCGAGAATCGTGAGAAGGACCGCGATCCACTGCACGATCGCGCTATCCGGAAGGAAGCGCCGATTGAGCCCGGCCCATCGACGGTCCGCGGCGTAGAGGAGTGCGAATCCAATCCCCATCACGGCGAGATGGCCCAGACGCTCGAGAACCGGTTGGCGGCGCGCCACTCGACGGCGACCGATGGCCGCCACCGCCCAGTAGATTCCCCACAGGAACCAGAGCGCGAAGATCACCGTGCGAGAGTCGATCGATCCCTCCGGGAGTGTGCTCGGGCGGAGCCAACGATGTGCCGGCAAGGAATGTAGACCGGCATCGACCACGCTACAAGCCGCCGGGGGTGCGAGAAGAGGCATCCCGAGCCCTACGCGGAGCCTGAATCCAAGACGATGCATGACCTTCCGGCCTCGCTACAATGCGCTGAATGGTCCCGGTCGAGGCCTCCACGCAGGCCCGTAGATTCCCTGTAAATTCTGGGATTTCGCTCTGAGGAACGGCACACATGCTGCTTCTGGATAACGTGACGCCAGCTCGCACCTGCACCGAGGAGACATCCATGACCAGGGATGACGATCGCGTTCTGACCAAGGTCCCCCAGATCACACTCGTCTTCTGGATCATCAAGATCGCGGCGACGACGCTCGGAGAAACGGGCGGCGACATGGTGTCGATGTCGATGAACCTGGGCTATCTCGCGGCGAGTGGGATCTTCCTGGTCCTCTTCCTCGCGCTCGTAGGGGCCCAGATCGTCGCGAAGCGATTCCATCCGGTTCTCTACTGGGCCACGATCGTCGCAACGACCACACTGGGCACGACGCTCGCGGACTTCGCCACACGCTCCCTCGGGATCGGCTACGCGGGCGGCTCGGCGCTCCTCCTCGTTCTGCTGTTGGGCTCGCTCGCACTGTGGCATCGCGTGCTCGGCTCGATCTCCGTCGACACCGTGGTCGCGCCCAAGACCGAGATGTTCTACTGGGTGACGATCATGTTCTCGCAGACGCTGGGAACCGCGCTCGGGGACTGGACCGCGGACACCGCGGGGCTCGGCTACAAGTGGGCCGCCATCATCTTCGGATCGCTTCTGCTCCTGATCGCGGCGGCGTACTACTGGACGAGGATCTCGCGCACCGTGCTCTTCTGGGCCGCTTTCGTGCTCACGCGTCCGTTGGGGGCCGTGGTGGGAGACTTCCTCGACAAGCCGATCGAGAAGGGCGGGCTGGCACTGAGCCGGTACGGCGCCTCGGCCGTCCTGCTCGGGCTCATGATGCTGTGCATCGTGTTCTTCCGGCAGAGGCCTGCGGCTCGCGCTCATTAGTCGCAAACTGCCTATTTACAATAATTTACTAGGCTAATCTCACCTAGCGCATCTGCCGATACTTCCGGGGAATCCCCTCTCGTCAGGGACTGGACTCGAACCCCGGCAAAGGATCGGCCCGTGCTTCGTCGACCGCTCCACCTTCTCCTCGCTTTGACGATCGTATCCGCCGGCTGCGACTTGAGCCGCGGCACGGAAAAGCTCCCCTCCGACCAGGTCATCCCCGGGCACATCGTCTTCGCGAGCGAACGCGACGAGGCGCATGGCGAGATCTACATCATGCGGGACGACGGCGCACATGTGGCGCGGCTCACGTTCAACAGCGTGGAGGACGGCGATCCGCTCCTCTCCCCCGACGGAACCAAGATCACGTTCCGGCGCGAGCTCAATCCCGCGTCGGTGTTCGTGATGAACGTGGACGGCACGTCCCAGGTCGGACTTGCGCCCGGCAAGCGCGCGGCCTGGTCGCCGGACGGCACCAAGCTCGCGCTGGTGGCGGACAGCCTCGCTGTCATGAATGCCGATGCGACCGGCAAGCACACCTTCAGCGTGGGCGCATCCTACGTGGCATGGAGCCCGGACGGAACCAAGCTCGCCTACGTGTCGACGGGCCTCAGCGGCCAGGCCGTGAATGACATCTACACGATCCTGCCGAACGGGACCGGAGCTCTGAGGATCACGACCGATGGCCTCGCGAAGAACTCCCTCGCGTGGTCGCCCGATGGGACCAAGCTCGTCTATGGGGCGGTGCTGGGAGTCTGCGTGATTCCAGCGGCGGGCGGCAGCATCCAGAGTCCGGCACAGGGCAAGCAGCCGCGCTGGTCCCCGGACGGTCAGCGGATCGTCTTCGTGACGAACGTGTACGACGGAAACGACGAGATCTACTCGATCCGCACCGACGGAAGCGATCCAAAGAACCTGAGCCAGGACGCCGCTGTGGACTCCGATCCCGACTGGGGGCACTGAGAACCCCCGGCGCGGATCAGCCGCGCTGTGACGGCGGCTTCCGGTCGATAGGAGGAGGAGGAGGCGCCTCCTCGAACGCGAGCTCGAGGCCACCACACGCGAGCCATTCGTCCACCAACCGGCCGTCGATCCCGATGTCCTCCGCGAGCGCCTCGGGCAGCTCTTCCCGCGTCAGCGCGCGCACGTCCATCCCAGCCGCCGTCTTCGACACGCGCTGGTTCCCCACCAGAATTCGCTTCTCGCCCGGATAGTTTCGTCGCGCGTAGAGCCGCCGGTTGAACGCGCTCTTCTCGCGCGACCGCTCGTAGCCGTCCAGATGGAACGAGAGTGAGATCGGATCGGGCAGGAGCCGGAACGGAAGCGAGCCCTGCGGCGGGAAATCGACCCACACGAGATGGCTTCCCGCCTCCGGCTCGACCTCGGCCGCGAACTGCCCGGCCCCGATGTGAACGCTGTCGGTGAGCGGAAGGGGATCGACGGTGAGCATGGAGCTGTCCACGAGCCAGGTCCGGCCGTCGATCACCACGCGATTGGTCGCGTGATTGATCGGACCCAGGTCGCGTGCGGATCCTGCGCTCCGCCTCACGTCGAAACCGGCGCTCCGGACCAGAGCGTAGAGGGCGTTGCTGCTCGGCCAGCAGGTTCCCGCCGCGCCGAGATCGAGCCAGGCCTCGAAAAACTCCTCCGCGGTCCGCCCCGGCAGGTCCCGGCCGGTCTGAAGCGCGACCACCTTGCGCACGTTGTCGAACGAGACGCGCGCGCACCAGGCGCCATAGAGCTGGCACAGGCCCTCGTAGTCGGGCGACGGCAATCGGGAGAGTCCCAGCCGCTCGAGGATACGGTCCAAGAGAGGCGCGGGAAGGGCCGGTTCCTCCAGAGTGGTCGCGGAAATCTCGCCCATGCGGACACTGTACCATCTCCCAGCATTGGTGTAGCTTCACCGCCATGGCCGATCCGCGCGTCGACAAGCTGGCCGACCTCCTCGTGAACTACTCCATCGCGGTCCAGCCCGGACAGAAGATCGCGATCCAGGGGACGTCGCTCGCCGAGCCCTTGATCCGGTCCGTCTATGCCGAAATCTTGAAGTCCGGGGGGCATCCCTTCGTGCTCCCGACCCTGCCCGGCCTGGACGAGCTCTTCTACAAGTACGCATCGGACGAGCAGCTCCAGCACATCCCGCCTCCCAACAAGCTCGTGATCGATTCCTACGACGGGCTCATCGCGATGATGGGGTCCGCGAACACCAAGGCGCTCAGCAACGTCTCACCCGCGAAGATGGCGCTGAATCAGCGCGCCATGAGCGAGGTCACGCGCACGTTCATGCGGCGCCACGCGTCGAAGGAGCTCCGCTGGGTCGGGACGCTCTTCCCGACGAACGCGACGGCTCAGGACGCCGAGATGGGCCTCACCGAATTCGAGGACTTCGTCTACGGCGCCTGCCTCCCCGATCTCGCGGACCCGATCGGCTACTGGAAGAAATTCTCGAAGTGGCAGCAGGGCCTCGTGGAATGGCTCAAGGGGAAGAAGGAAGTCCACGTGATGGGGCCCGACACCGACCTCCGCCTGAGCATCGCGGGGCGTCCGTTCATCAACTGCGACGGCCGCGCGAACATGCCCGACGGCGAAGTCTTCACGAGCCCGGTGGAGGGCTCCGTCGAGGGGCACGTACGCTACACGTACCCCGCGGTCTACCGCGGACGCGAGGTGACGAACGTGCGGCTCAAGCTCGAGAAGGGGCGAGTGGTCGAAGCCAAGGCGGACAAGGGGCAGGACTTCCTGCTCCGCACGCTCGACGTGGACGAGGGAGCGCGCGTGCCCGGCGAGTTCGCGATCGGCACCAATCGCGGCGTCACGCGATTCATGCGCCAGACCCTGTTCGATGAAAAGATCGCCGGGACGTTCCACATGGCGCTCGGCGCCAGCATCCCCGAGTCGGGCGGCACCAACCTTTCCGCGGTGCACTGGGACATGGTCTGCGATCTCAGGCCCGGCGGTGAGATCCGGGTCGACGGCGAGCTCCTGCACAAGAACGGAGAGTTCGTCGTCAAGTTCTGAGCGACGGATGGTGAGCCGGCCAGCATTCCAAAATGCCATCGTTCGACCGCCGGCCCCGAACTTCGGCGACGGCCTCACGACAGCCGATCTAGGATCCCCCGACCACGCACTCGCGCTGGCTCAGCACGAGGCCTATTGCACAGCGCTCGAGCGCTGCGGGGTCACGCTGACGCGGCTCCCCGCCGATGACCGCCACCCCGACTCCACGTTCGTCGAGGACACCGCGATTCTCGCAGGCGGTCGCGCGATCGTGACGCGGCCTGGCGCGGTGAGCCGTCAAGGGGAGGTCGCGGCCATCCAAGAGGCGCTCGCGACGTTCTACGACCACCTCGAGTCGATCGAAAGCCCCGGAACCCTGGATGGCGGCGATGTGTGTGAAGCCGATGGGCACGCGATCATCAAACTCTCTGGTCGAACGAATGAGGACGGAGCGCGGCAGCTCGCGGCCTTCTACGCCATGGCGGGGATGACGTCCGATACCATCGACGTTCGCGTTATCCCGGGCATCCTGCACTTGAAGAGCGGCCTCGCCTACGTTGGTCACGGCCGCATGGTAGCGATCGCGGCACTCGCCAGCCATCCCGCTCTCTCGCGTTATCAAGTGCTCACGGTGGACCCGGATGAGGAGTACGCCGCCAACTGCATCCTCGTGAACGACCGCATTTTCGTGCCGGCCAAGCATCCCCGCACGCGCGCCGCGCTCGAGCATCTCGGCACAGAGGTGGTCGAGCTCGACATGTCGGAATTCCAGAAGATGGACGGCGGGTTG
>DASTKC010000172.1:0-5500 GCA_035716085.1 Candidatus Eiseniibacteriota bacterium
GCCGAAGCCAAGAAGGCTGCCGAGAGCGATACCACCGGCATCACGAAAGCGCCCGCGAAGCCGACCGTTCGCATCGACAGGCGCAAGGTGCTCGGGCCGGCGACGAGGAGCGTCGAGCTGATCTATCTCGGCAAGAGCGCGCATACCGACGGCGACTTGATCGTCTACCTGCCCAAGCAGAAGATCATCTTCGCGGGCGACCTCGTGTCGAACCGTTCGGTGCCGTGGCTCCTGGATCCCAAGTTCGATCGCCTCGGCTGGATCGCCTCCGTCGACTCCTTGAGGAGCAAGCGCTTCTCGTCCGTGACGACGCTCGTTCCCGGTCATGGCACGATGGACAAGCCCATCCAGGAGATCGCCTACACGTGGCACTACCTGCACGATTCCTGGGATCGCGCGGCCAAGATTGCCAACGACGGCACGAGCCTCGCGGCCTTCAAGGACTGGGGCTTCCTTGGCCCCTACGAGGGGGATGAGTTCTACGCCGAGGTCAATTTCATGAACATGCGACGCCTTTACAATGAGGCGAAGGGAATCAAGACGCCGGGGCGCCCAGGGACGCGTGCGTACAAGTAGCCGTCGCGCCATTGTCGGCGGGCTTGTTGCGGCCTGCGCCACGCTGGCCGCGCTCCTCGCCGGCTGCACGCGCGAAGCGCCCGACGTGCACGAGGCCCGCCTGGCCGCCGAGCGCTACATCGACGCCCTGGCGCACAAGGACCTCAAGGAGATCCGCGCCCGCTCCACCTGCGTCGCCTCCTACCAGTCGCTCCAAGGGGGCAACGTTCTCCAGATCGGCGACCTGCACCACGTGACGGTCGCCACCATCGATTCGCTCGGCCGCGCGGCGGGGGAGGCGCACCGAAGCGCCGACTCCGGCTGGGGCGGGGCTCCCGATTCCATCAGGGACGAACTCTCCAAGCGAGCGATGGCGATCGCGAGGCTCCACTTCGTCTACCGAAGCGCGCTCCGGGCGCTCTCGCTGTCCCGACCCGACTCGCTCCTCGGATCCAACGCCGTGCTCGACACGCGCACGTTGCGCGTGCGCGTGCGCTACGCCGGCGAAGCCGTGGGCCCTCGCGCGATCGACAAGGAGGTCCTCTTGAGACTCATCCGGGCACCGGGCGGCCAGTGGATCGCCTTCTCGTTTTACAGCACGGAGGACGACCCTCGTCCCGAGAGGGTTTGACCGCCGCCCGGCCGGGTGCTAGCCTTCGGCCGTGTCGCCCGACCTCTGCCCATTGCCGATGGCTCGGCAGTGGGCCTTCGTGTTTCTGAGGACCCCATGGTCATCACGCTGCGGCCCGATGCGACCCCGGAGCAGCGCCGCGCGATCGAATCGCGCCTGCGCGAGGCCGGGTTCCAGATCGTGCTCTCCCCGAACGGCTCGGCCGTAACCATGGCCGTGGTCGGAGAGGGGAGTTTGCCGCCGCTCGACGAGGTCCGGGCCATGCCCGGCGTCGCGACCGCCATCCGCATTCCCGAGCCCTTCAAGCTCGCCAGCCGTACGTTCCGCCAGGAGACGTCCGTCATCCGGATCGGCGACGTCGCGATCGGAGGCAAGGACGTCGTGCTCATGGCCGGCCCCTGCACCATCGAATCCGAAGAACAGATGGTGAAGACCGCCGCCGCGGTACGCGCGGCGGGCGCGCGCGTCATGCGGGGCGGCGCATTCAAGCCTCGCACATCGCCGTACTCGTTCCAGGGACTCGGCGAGGAGGGGCTCAAGCTCATGCGGCGCGTCGCCGACGCGCACGGCCTCCTCGTCATCTCCGAGATCATGGACAAGAGCCAGATCGCGCTCATGGACCGGTACGTGGACATCTTTCAGGTCGGCGCGCGGAACATGCAGAACTATCCGCTCCTCCGGGAGCTGGGAAGGGTGGAGCGGCCCGTTCTCGTGAAGCGCGGCCTCGCCGCCACCGTGGACGAGTGGCTCATGAGCGCGGAGTACGTCATGTCCGGCGGGAACGATCGCGTCATCGTGTGCGAGCGCGGCGTGCGCGCCTACGAGACCTACACGCGAAACACGCTCGACCTGAACGCCGTCGCGGTGGCGAAGTCGATCAGCCATCTGCCTGTGATCGTGGATCCGAGCCACGCGGCCGGCGTGCGGGACAAGGTGGTGCCGCTCGCGCGCGCCGCCATCGCGACCGGCGCGGACGGCCTCCTGGTCGAGGTCCACCACGATCCGGAGCGGGCGATCTGCGACGGTCCTCAGTCCCTCTTCCCGCAGCAGTTCGAGGCCCTCGCGGCGCAGATCCGTCTGATCGCCGAGGCGGTCGGCCGCTCGCTCTGATGGCCGCCCAAGACCGCGGGCGCTCGGGGCGTCCGGGGAAGGACACCCGCCGGAAGCCCGGCGGACGCGCCCCGCGGAGCCAAGCCGCAAGCCCCGCGCGCTCCCTGATTCCACATTCCTGGATCTCGGGAATCGCGCTCGGGTCGCTCGCCGTCTACGCGCTCTACTGGGCGAGCCAGGTCTTCCGCTACCACACGATCGGAAACTACACCGTCGAGACCGATTTCTACTGGAAGTACGGGCCGGCCGCGCGCGATCTTCTCCGCGGAGCCGTCGACATCGCGAACTACGATTCGAAGGGCTGGGGCTACCCGGCCGTCGTCGCGCTCCTCGCGCGAGCCGGGATGGAGGTCTTCCAGGCGGGGCAGCTGGTCGCGCTCCTCTCCGCGGTCGTGGCCGGATGGCTCGCGTACCGCCTCCACCGAAGCCTCCTCGGACCCGGGGTCGCACTCGCGAGCCTCGGACTCCTGCTCGTGAATCCCACGTTCGTCGTGAACACGTACGAAGTGGGAACCGACATGTTCTTCTTCGCGGTGGTGCTCGCCTCCATGGCGCTCCTGCTCCGAAGCCGCGCCCCCAAGGCGTGGGCGATCGCGATCTCCGGGCTACTCGGCGGCTGGGCTTTCTCAACGCGCTACAACGGGCTCTTTCTCCTGGCCGGCGCTCTCGTCTACCTGCTCCTGATCGAGATGCCGCGCGGTCCCTGGGGACCGCGGC
This sequence comes from Candidatus Eiseniibacteriota bacterium, assembly GCA_035716085.1. Lineage (GTDB taxonomy): Bacteria > Eisenbacteria > RBG-16-71-46 > SZUA-252 > SZUA-252 > WS-9. The sequence goes on from DASTKC010000172.1 coordinate 3,014, forward strand.
TCCAGCGCGCGGCGTTGTGGACGGCGGGTTTCGTTCTCGCGGCGCTGCCCTGGCTCTGGATCAATGCCGCGCACACGGGGAATCCCCTCACGAACACGAACTACCTGAACGTCGGCTACGAGGTGTACGGGAAGGGGAACTGGGAGCAGTTCATGTACGGGAGCGATCGGAAGATCCACTCCCTTGTCGATGTCGTGCGGCTCGACCCCATGCTGTTCCTCGGCGCGATGCTCAAGAACGTATTCGTGCACCTGAAGCAGGATCTGACCGAGCTCATGCCCATCCTATGGGGAGCCTTCGCCCTGATCGGAGGTCTCCTTCTCGCGACGCGCGAGCGGCCGGAGCGACGGACGGCGGCGTACGCGGTCTTCTGGGCGCTCTACTTCCTCACGCTCGTCCCGGTCTTCTACGGAACCCGCTTCTCGCTCCCGCTCGTCGCCTTTTACGGCCTCCTCGCCGCATGGCCCTTTGTCTCCCCGTGGCTCGGCCGCTCCATCCAGGGAATCGAAGGGTCGTTCCCGCTCCGGACCTTCCTCTTCCTCGCGCTCTGGGTTGGAGCGCTCTTCCACACGTATCAAGCCGTGGGAAATCCCAAGAACCCGGAAGGGCTGCGCGCGGGGCCGCACGAGATCATGGACGCGGTGGGCTATCTCAAGACACACGGAGCGGGAGAAGCGTTGCTCGCGAGGAAGCCGCACGCCGCCTTCCTCGCGAACATGCGCTTCGTCCCGATCCCGACGGTCGATTCGCCGGCCGCGCTCCACGACGTCGCCGTGAAGGAGCGCGCGCGGTATCTCCTCATCTCGGCCGCGGAAATCCAGATGCGCGCCGCGCTCCGATCGTTCGCGACGGGGGAGGAGATCCCGGGATTCCGCCTCGTGTACGACAGCCAGGGAGCGCTCGTCTACGAGGTCGTGCCGCTCTAGCCGAGACTTTACTTCGCAGTCGGTTCTGCTACACTCGCCGCTCGCATTTGGTAACGGGCGATTAGCTCAGCTGGTTAGAGTACCTGCTTGACATGCAGGGGGTCAGTGGTTCAAGTCCACTATCGCCCACCATCTTCATACGAAGGACATTCCCGACCGTGATTCGTATCGACGTCAATGGCCGTCAGCTCGAGGCGGAGCCTGGCTCCACCCTCGGCCAGATCTTCCACGAGCAGTACCAGGACGCGTTCAAGCTGGGCATCGCGGCCAGGCTGAACGGCCGCATCGTGGACTACCACACGCCGGTCCACGATTCCGGCAAGGCAGAGCTCATCCCGGTGGACACGCCGGAGGGTCTCGCCGTGCTCCGCCACTCGACGGCGCACCTCATGGCCTCGGCCGTGGTGAAGCTCTTCCCGGGCACCAAGCTCGCGATCGGCCCCGCCATCGACGAAGGCTTCTACTACGACTTCCAGGCGCCCCGGCCGTTCCAGCCCGAGGATCTCGAGAAGATCGAGACCTCGATGCACGAGATCGCCGAGGAGAACCACATGTTCCAGCGCGGCGAGCTGTCGCGCCAGGACGCGCTCCAGAAGTTCGGAGCGGAAGGGGAGACCTTCAAGGTCGAGCTGATCGAGGGATTGCCCGATCCCAAGCTCAGCACGTACACCCATTCCTTCTTCACCGATCTCTGCCGCGGGCCCCACGTGCCGCGCACGAAGATGCTGAAGCATTTCAAGCTCCTCTCGGTGGCCGGCGCCTACTGGCGCGGCGACTCGAACCGCCCAATGCTCCAGCGGATCTACGGCACCGCGTTCCCGAGCAAGGACCGGCTGAAGGAGCACCTGACCCGGCTGGAGGAAGCAAAGCTCCGCGATCATCGCAAGGTGGGGCACGCGCTCGACCTCTACAGCGTGCAGGACATCGCCGGGGGCGGACTCATCTTCTGGCACCCGCACGGCGCCGCCATGCGCCGCGTGATCGAGGACTTCTGGAAGTCGGAGCACTTGAAGCGCGGCTACACCATCGTGAACACGCCGCACATCGCGCAGGCGGACCTCTGGCAGCGCTCGGGGCACACCAATTTCTACCGCGACAACATGTACTTCCTCGAGATCGACGAGAGGGAGTACGTGCTCAAGCCGATGAACTGCCCCTTCCACATCCTCATCTACCAGGGGAAGAAGCACTCGTACCGCGAGCTGCCCATCCGGATCGCGGAGCTGGGCACGGTCTATCGCTACGAGAAGTCGGGCGTGCTCCACGGCCTCGCCCGCGTCCGCGGATTCACCCAGGACGACGCGCATCTCTTCTGCACCCGGGAGCAGGTGGAGCCGGAGCTCGAGAAGGTGCTCGCGTTCGCCCGATTCATGCTCGATACGTTCGGCTTCAAGGACTACAAGGTCGAGCTCTCCGTCCGCGATCCCAAGCGGAAGGAAGACTACATGGGCAGCGACGAGGACTGGGAGCTGGCCGAGGGAGCGCTCGAGCGGGTCGTCCAGCGCGCGGGGATCATCTATCGCCGCGCCGAGGGAGAGGCTGTCTTCTACGGCCCCAAGAT
>DASTKC010000173.1:0-4759 GCA_035716085.1 Candidatus Eiseniibacteriota bacterium
TGATCCGCGCGTTCAGGAGCTTCGAGACCGGACAGCCCGACTTGGCGTCCTGCGCGGCTTTCTCGAACTTCGCGCGATCGGCGCCAGGAACGCGGGCGACCACGTCCAGGTGGACCGCGGTGATGGCGAAGCCGCCCTCGACCTTGTCGAGCGTGACCGCGGCCGTGGTGCGGATGGATTCGGCGGTCAGGCCTTCGGCGCCGAGCTTGCCCGAGAGGGCCATGGAGAAGCAGCCCGCGTGGGCCGCGGCGATCAGCTCCTCCGGATTGGTTCCGCGCTCCTCCCCGAAGCGGGTGTGGAACGAGTGGGGATGGTTCGAGAGCCCGCCGCTCTCCGTGGAGACCGTGCCCTTGCCTTCCTTGAGACTACCCTTCCATTCGGCGGAACCCTTGCGGACCATGGCGACCCCCGTGTCGGATGCGGTGTTCAGTCGTGCTCCCGCATCCATACTGACGGATCGCGATGGCTACTGCAAACGAACGAGCCGTCCGCCGGCCTCGAAGTCCCCCGAGCGCGCGCGCCAGTAGTACACGCCGCCCGCGACGCGATGTCCGACCGCGTCGGTGCCGTCCCAGGTCGCATGCTGGAAGCCTGCGGCGCGCCACGCCGTAGGGAGCGCCTTCACGAGCGCGCCGCGCACGTCGAAGACCTCGATCGTGGTCTTCCCGGCGCTCTTCAGCGCGAAGTTCATGGTGGTCGCCGACGCGAACGGATTGGGCGCGGCATAAGCGCGGGGCGCCGCGCCAGGACCCTCGGCCACGGCGGTCGCCGTGGCGTACCAGCCCTCGTCCACGAACGCGTACTGTGTGAGATCCGGCGACGACGTGAGATCCGAGTTGATGAAGGGCTCCATGAGCGCGTTCGGCTGGAGCGAGGTGTCGAAATGCGACACCGAGGAACCGCTCTCGATTGGATTCGGCGTGTAGAGGCGCGGGCGGCCCGTGGCATCCGCGCCGGCCAGATGGGACGGATCCGTACCAAATGTAGCGACAACACCCACGCCCAGCTGCCCCTTGATCGCGGTTGCGTCGGCCTGCGAGATGCTGACCGTGGGGATCGTGACCGTCGGATCGACGCCGGACATGCCGGGGGGCGCGCCGGCCACATTGTTTCCGATGATCACTCCGACGGCCCCGGCATCCTGAGCTGCCTTGGCCTTCGAGACGAACGTGCAGGTGCCCCGGTCGATCAGCGCGATGCTCCCCGCGATGGCCGCTCCATTCAGGATCGTCTCGCAGGCGTCGCTCGTCGTTCCCGTACCGTCGTTCACGAGAACCACGGGGGCGGTGAGGACAGGAACGCCGGGCTGAGGACCGAAATCAGCGAGACCGAACGCCTTGTTCCCCGCAATCGATGCCGGGGAGTCGACGTGCACGATCGAGACCGGCCCGAGGAAGAGGCTCGTGTGACCTTTGACCGACGCGCCGTTCCAGACCAGGTTTCCCGTATTGATCGCGGAGTTCCTCCGCTGGATGTTGGTCATCGCGTCCCAGGTCTTGTTCTGGGTGATGTCGAAGAGATTGCGGGCAAAGATGTCGGGACGATTGCTGAAGAACTGTCCGGTCGAGAGCGTGGTGAGAGTCTGGAAGCCGAGCCCGTGCCCCAGCTCGTGGAGCACGACCGCGAGGAGGTCCTCGTCTTGTCCCTCGTTGTGATCGAGTCCGTAGTACCAGCTGACGCTGCCCAGGCAGGTCGCGTTGTCCACGCTCGAGTTGAAGCGGGCGGAGATATCGCTCACCCCCAGCGACTGGTCGGCGCCCGCGAGCTTGTTCGCGAGCGCGATCGAGTACCAGGTGTTGGCGATCGGAGCGTTGGTGAAGTCGGACGCGACGGTGACCGCGCCCGCGCTTCCGAGCACGCCCCCAGTCGTGTCGCACGGCGTGAGCGCGTCGAACTGCGCCTCGACGACGATGTCGACGTTGCTCTGGAGATAGGTGCCCCAGATCGCGCCGGCGGTCTCGAAGACCTTGAGCCTCTGCTCGCCGCGCGTGGTGCCTTCATTGCCGCCGATCGGCGCGACCGGCGTGGGATCGTTGAACCCCTCACCGGGTCCGTCGAGATTGATCAGGATGAAGTTCGCGGCGAGAGCCGGGCCGGACCACAGAGCGATCAGCGCCAGAGCCGCGAGGGCTGCGAGCGAGCGGACCATGCTAGCGCTCCTCCTTCGGCGCCGACGACACCGGCGTGGAGAGGAGTTGGAGCGCCGTCTTGGCGTCCGGAGCGCAGTCGTTCACGTACCGCCCGGAAGCGTCGCGGCGCGCGATCGAGAAGGACTGGAAGGCGCCGTTCAAGTGCGCGATCTCGCCGCCGTGGGGCAGCGCCTCGATGCGAGGCGGCGCGCTGGGAGCCAGGAGCTCGTTCAGATCGAAGGCGCGCTGGAATGCGGCGCGCTGCTCCGGCGAGGGAGCGACGGGGCGGTGCGTCACCGGATCGATCGCGACGAAGAGCCCGGGATTGGACGGCATCGTCCAGAAGTCGAACGACGACTCCTCGACGGGATCGCCAGGAACCCAGCCGGGGCGCCAGTCGAACGACCACGCAGGGGTGTCGGCGTGTGCGGTCGTGGGTGCGACGATGAGAAGGACGAGGGTGGCGAGAATGGGGGCGGAGCGATGCCGGAAGCGTCGGGTCCGGGGGACGGGCATGTGGAGATCCTCCGATGCGGCGAGGCGATGAGATCGCGGATCGGGCGCCCCCTCGTCCGATCCGGCATATGTTGTTTCGATAGTCCCTAAGTATAGCACGCAGAGCGCCTTGAGTCCACGCCGTTTGGACCGCGACGGCGCGCTCTGCTATGTTGCACGGACCATACGGCCTCGCTCCACCCCGGAGATTTCATGCCCGAGATCCAGCTCCTGGAACAAAGGCTCGGCTCGCTCGAGACCGAATCCCTCAAGCTCGACGCGACGCCGGACGAGATCCAGCGCTGGCTCGAAGCTCTGTCCCGATTCTCCGCGGAGTATCTCGAAGCGAACACGGCCGCGCCCGCGTTCCTGCCGCTCGGCCCGCCGCATCTGGCCCAACCCCTCCCGCTCCGTCCCACGCCGCTCCCCGATGTCCTCGAAGAATTCAAGGGCGCGCTCGGGCGGGGCATCGTCGCGACGTCCGGACGCTTCTTCGGCTACGTCCCCGGGGGCGGCATTCCCACGGGCGCCGTCGGCGACTATCTCGCCGCGCTCACCAATCGCTACTCAGGCAACTACGGCGCGGCGCCAGGGGCGGCGGCGATCGAGAACGACGCGGTGCGCTGGCTGATCGAGATGGTCGGCTACCCCGAGACGGCTTGGGGCACGCTCCAGAGCGGCGGCTCGCTCGCAACTCTCACCGCCGTCGTGGCCGCGCGGGAATCGCGGCAGGCGTGGGACTGGATGCGGAGCGTCATCTACATGACCGAGGAATGCCATCTCGCCATCCGCAAGTCGCTCCACATCGCCGGGCTCGCGCACGTGGCGTGCCGGACCGTACCGGTGGACGAAAGGCTGCACATGTCCGTGCCCGATCTCGAACGGATGATCGCCGAGGACCGCTCGAAGAACCTGCAGCCCTGGATGGTCTTCGCCAGTGCGGGCACGGTGAACACGGGGGCCATCGATCCGCTCGGGGAGATCGCCAAGGTCGCGAAGGACGAAGGGCTATGGATGCACGTGGACGGCGCCTACGGGGCCTTCTTCGTTCTCGCGGAGCGCGCGCGCGCGTCGCTCGAGGCGATGGCGCTCGCCGACTCGGTCGTGCTCGATCCCCACAAGGGTCTCTTCCTTCCCTACGGCTGCGGTGCGGTGCTCGTGAAAAACGGGGAGGTGTTGCGCCAGGCGTTCGCGGCGACCCACAACTATCTCTCCGACGTCGAGCACGAGGAGCGGTCGCCGTCGTCCTACTCCCCGGAGCTGACCCGCCATTTCCGCGCGCTTCGCCTCTGGATGAGCCTCAAGGTGCACGGCATCGAGAGATTCCGCTCCGCCCTCGAGGAGAAGCTCCTCCTGGCCCAGCTCGCCTGGCAGCGGCTCCGGGCCATGCCCCGGATCGACCCCGGACCGGAGCCGGAGCTCTCCTGCGTCGCGTTTCGCGTGCGGGACGAAGGAGACGGGCCGACGCGCGAGATGCTGGACCGAATCTTGGCGAGGGGGAGAGTCCACATGAGCTCCACGGTCCTGGGCGGGAAGCTCTACATTAGGATCTGCGTGCTCTGTTTCCGATCGCACCGGGCGGATCTGGACGAGGCGATCTCGGAAATCGAGCGGATCGCGAGTTAAGCACACCCAACTCCGGAACTCCTCCGGTTGGGCCGGGTATGGGTCGGTATGCAGAGCTTCGCGTGGAGAGCGGGGACCCTCTCGCTCCTGGCCGCCCTCCTCCTCTCGGGGAGCGCGCTCGCGAAGACAGCCCCCCCTTCGCCACACGCACCGTCCTTCACCCTTCCCACGGCGAACGGCTCCGTCTGCCTCGACTCTCTCCGCGGGCAGGCGGTCCTGGTCGACTTCTGGGCTTCCTGGTGCGGACCCTGCAAGCAGTCGTTCCCATGGATGACCGCCCTGCACGAGAAGTACGCCACGAAAGGACTGACGATCGTGGCGATCAACCTCGACAAGGATCGCAAGCTGGCCGACGCGTTCCTGGAGCAGCACCCCGCCCCCTTCGTCGTCGCCTTCGATCCATCGGGCAAGACTGCCAAGGCGTTCAAGGTATGGGGGATGCCCAGCAGCTTCCTGGTCGGAGCGGACGGCACGATTCTGTTTTCACGAGCGGGTTTCGATCCCAAGAA
>DASTKC010000174.1:0-4859 GCA_035716085.1 Candidatus Eiseniibacteriota bacterium
AGCCCGTTCAGGATCTTCTCGCGGCTGAAGGGCTCGCGCCTGCCGTCCTTCTTGATCACGAAGAGCGGCGCGGTCTCGACGGTCTCGTACGTCGTGAAGCGCCGGTGGCAGCTCAGGCACTCGCGGCGACGGCGGATCGCCTGTCCCTCCTTGGCGGAGCGGGAGTCGATGACCTTGTCCTCGAGATGGCCGCACGACGGGCACTTCACAGGAGCTCTCCCGCCGCGAGGACGATGGCCTCGTCGTGCCCGCGCTCGCGGAAGCGGAGCGCGCCGGTCTCGGTGATCCCCTCGATCACGCCTTCGACGCGATCGTCGCCGCGGCGCACGGCCACGGTCGTGCCGGGCGCGGGGAGGCGATCCACGACAGCGTCTCGAAGCGCGTCGGCGCCGCGGTCGCGCGACAGCGTCACGTAGCGCTCGAAGCGCTCGAGCACCGCGGCGAGGACGGATTCCGGATTCAGGTACTCGCCGGCGGCCTGCCGGAGCGATGTCGCCCGCTCCCGAAACTCTTGAGGAAAGTCCTCCAGGCGGTGATTCACGTTCACACCGGTACCGATCACCAGCACCGGCCGGCCGCCTCCGCCGCTCCGGGACTCAGCGAGGATGCCGCAGACCTTGCGCCCCTCGAAGAGCACGTCATTCGGCCACTTCACGTCGTGTTTCCGCCCGGTGACCGCCGCGGCCGCTTCCGCCACGGAGCACGCCATCGCGAGGGCCAGGAGCGGCAGCCTCGGGAGTGGAAGCGAGGGGCGCAAGACCACCGAGAACGCGAGCGACGCGCCGGGGACGTCGTTCCACGCTCGACCCTGACGTCCGCGGCCAGCGGTTTGCACGTCCGCGAGCACGACGACGCCCTCGGGAGCGCCTTCCATCGCGCGCCGAAGGGCCTCGTCGTTGGTCGAGCCGAGGGACGCGTGCCGCTCGACAGGCACGCCCAGGAATTGAAGGTCCATCACCGCATCACCCAGCTCGCACCTCGTCCATCATGAGCGACATGTCCAGCGCCGGCGCCGAGTGCGTGATCGATCCCACCGAGATGTAGTTCACTCCCGGGATCGCAAAGTCCCGCACGTTCGCCAGCCGGATCCCTCCCGACACCTCGACCTCGACCTTGCTCCCCTTCAGCCGCTTCACCGTCGCCGCGATCGCGCTCGGCGTGAAGTTGTCGAGGAGGACGCGCGTCGGGTGGAGGTCGGCCGCATCCAGCGCTTCCTCGGTCGTCTTCGCCTCGATCACGGTCGGAAGCCCTTCGGCCCCGGCGCGGGTCTTCTCGAACGCGGCCTTCATTCCGCCTGCCGCACGGATGTGGTTTTCCTTGATGAGCACGCCGTCGAACAGTCCGAAGCGATGGTTGCCCGCACCGCCCACGCGCACCGCGTGCTTCTCGAGAAACCTCAAGCCAGGCGTCGTCTTCCTCGTGTCGAGGATCGTCACGCCGGTTCCCTCCACCGCCTTCGCGTACGCGCGCGCCAGAGTGGCGACGCCCGAGAGATGCTGGAGGAAGTTCAGCGCGACCCGCTCGCCGCTCAGGATGGCGCGTGCACGGGCGTGGATGGTCGCGAACTTCGCGCCCTTGACCAGCGTACCGCCCTCGGCGACGGTCCACTCGACCTTCGCCTCGGGATCCAGCTCGCGGAACGTGAGCTCCGCGAGCTCCCTGCCCGCGAGCACGCCTTCGTGCCGGGCCTCGATGTGGGCGCGCCCGGGCGCCGCCTCGTCAACGACGCCGTCGGTGGTTACGTCCCCTCCCCCGAGGTCCTCCGTCAGTGCCAGACGGACCAGGGGCAGGGCGAACGCTTCGAGCCGCATCAGCGGCCTCCTTTCGCGGACTTCCGGGCTCGCCCGGAGCGAGCCTGATCTCGTCCAACCGGTCGCGGAACACGGCGGCTACTTCGAAGTCCTCGCGCGCGGCGGCGGCGAGCATCTCTCGCTCGAGCAAGTCCATGAGTGCATTGCGGTCGAGGTTCGCGGCCGCCTGCGGGAGGATCTCCTCCGCGGCGATCGCGGTCGCGGCGTCGGCCACCGACGTGGAGCGCATCACGTCCTCGATCGATTTCACGATCGTCGTCGGCACGATGCCGTGCTCCTCGTTGTAGGCGACCTGCACCGCGCGCCGGCGGTTCATCTCCTCGATCGCGCGGCGCATGGCGCCGGTCATGTGATCGGCGTAGAGGATCACCTGGCCGCGGATGTGGCGGGCGGCGCGGCCGGCGGTCTGGATCAGGGACGTCTCGGACCGGAGGAAGCCCTCCTTGTCGGCGTCCAGGATCGCGACCAAGGACACCTCGGGCAGGTCGAGTCCCTCGCGCAGCAGGTTGATCCCCACCAGGACATCGACCTTCTTGAGCCTCAGCGCGCGCAGGATCTCGACCCGCTCGATCGTTTCGATGTCGGAGTGGATGTAGCGCACGCGCACGCCGGCCTGGAAGAGATACTCCGTCAGATCCTCGGCCATGCGCTTGGTGAGCGTGGTGACGAGGGCGCGCTCGCCCACTTCCACGCGACGCTGGATCTCTTCCAGAAGGTCGTCGATCTGGCCCCGCGTAGGGCGGATCGCGAGCTGTGGGTCGACGAGTCCCGTGGGACGGATGATCTGCTCCACGACGACGCCACCGGATTTTCGGAGCTCCAGCTCACCGGGCGTCGCCGACACGTAGACCGTCTGGTTCAGCAACGACTCGAACTCGTCGAACCGGAGCGGCCGGTTGTCGAGCGCGGACGGGAGGCGGAATCCGTGCTCCACGAGCACCTGCTTCCGCGACCGGTCCCCTTCGTACATGCCTCCCACCTGGGGCAGGGTCACGTGCGACTCGTCGATGATCATGAGGAAGTCGTCCGGGAAGTAGTCGATCAAGCATCCCGGACGCTCGCCGGGCTTCCTCCCCGAGAGAGGGCGCGAGTAGTTCTCGATGCCCGGGCAGTATCCGACCTCCTTCAGCATCTCCATGTCGTACTCGGTGCGCATGCGGAGCCGCTGCGCTTCGAGGAGCTTTCCCTCGTTCTCGAGCTGTCCGAGCCGCTCCGTCAGCTCCTCGCGAATGGCGCGCAGCCCCTGCTCGATCCGGGCCGGAGTCGTGACGAAGTGCTTGGCCGGATAGATTGCGGCCGCGTTGATGGGCTGGATGGTCTTCCCGGTGAGCGGATCGATCACCGCGATCCGGTCGACGACATCCCCGAAGAGCTCCACGCGGATCGCGGTCTCCTCGTAGGCGGGGTGGATCTCGATCACGTCGCCGCGGGCCCGGAAGGTGCCGCGCTTCAGGTCGAAGTCGCCGCGTGCGTACTGATCGTGCACGAGCTGCGTGAGGATGTCCTCGCGAGTCATCTTCTCGCCGACCTGGATCAGCAGCATCTCGCGGCGGAAGTCCTCCGGGGAGCCGAGGCCGTAGATGCAGGAGACGCTCGCGACCACGATCACGTCCTGGCGTTCGAGGAGCGCGCTCGTCGCGGCGAGCCTGAGGCGATCGATGTCGTCGTTGATCGAGGCGTCCTTCTCGATATACGTGTTCGTCTGCGGGACGTAGGCCTCGGGCTGGTAGTAGTCGTAGTAGGAGACGAAGTAGCCGACCGCATTCTCCGGGAAGAAGCTCCGGAACTCGCCGTAGAGCTGCGCCGCCAGCGTCTTGTTGTGGGAGATGACGAGGGTCGGCTTCCCGTACGCGGCGATGACGTTCGCCATCGTGAACGTCTTGCCCGAGCCGGTGACCCCGAGGAGCACCTGGCTCTTGTCCCCGCGCACCAGCCCTTCCGAGAGCTCGCGGATCGCGCGCGGCTGGTCGCCCTGCGGCTCGTACGGGGCGTGCAGCTTGAACGGGACGGCCGGCGCGTCGCGCGTCAGGAGGACGCGGCGAGCCGGTATGGGTCGGGAGCGCTCGCTGGATTCCTGCGTCGCCCTCACCCCCCGGTCTGGATCTGGAGCCGGTAGGTAACCGTCACCGGCTTCCCGGGCGGGCAGCGCACCACGAATTCAAACGTGTTCGCATCGACCTTGCGCCATTTGTGGCTGGCATCGGTGATCGTCCAGTCGCCCCAGGAGTGCTCGACCACGGACACGTCGATCGATTCCGCCTTCTGGTTCGTGAGCTTGATCTCGACCGCGCTCTCCATCACCCGCGGCGTGACCTGCTGCTGGTCGGTCTGGCGCCGCTCCGCGGTGACGTCGAACGCGGTGCCGATCGTGAGCCGCACGGTGTCGCGCACCGCGGTGTGCGCGACCTGGTCCTCCCCAACCAGCCGGAGCGTGTTGTCCTTGTCCTTCTGGTAGAGCCGCACGATGCCCTGCGGGATCGGGACTCCGAGATCCCCGCCCGAGTTGGCGAACTGGATCGTGGAAACGACGTGCTGCGCATCGCGCTGGGCATCGTAGACGTACCGCGGCGTGGACTTGACCGACTTCGCCTCGAGGAGGCCGAGCTGCTTCACCTCGTCCTTGCCGAGCGTCACGCGCTGCGGCAGCTCGTACACGTGGTACTCGGAGAAGCTCCGCTCCTGGAACTGCTCGAACCCGCCCTTGGCCTGGGATGCGGCGACTCCGCGGTCCATCATGGGCATCGGGGGCTGGCCCGCGCGGTGGATCGAGCCCGCCACGAGGTCGAGCTTCGTGTTCTCGAACGCGGTTCCGGAGTGGTTCTCGATGGACGCCCACCCCTGGAGATCCAGGCTCTTGAGATTGGGCTCGAGCGTCGCCACGTAATCGGCGCGCCAGGAGATCGCGTTCGCCAGGTACGAGACCTCGAGCGGCTCCGTTCCGGAGCCGTTCGACCGGATTCGCCAGACGAGCGACGGGCGCGTGATCAGTCCCTCGGCGGGCTCGCGAAGCGCGATCTGGCGAATCTCGGCGCGGTTCATCACGAGAAC
>DASTKC010000175.1:0-12977 GCA_035716085.1 Candidatus Eiseniibacteriota bacterium
GGGGGAGCTCTTCGAAGGCGACCGCCGGTTTCCGATCGTGGTGCGCCTGCCCCAGAAGTCTCGCGACGACATGGCGTCGCTGGACTGGCTGCCGATCCCGGTGCACGGGGGCCGGCACGATGGAGGCGCCTTGGCCGGAGAGGGACGAACGGAGTTCGTTCCACTGAACGCCGTGGCGCGCGTCCGCCTGGAGGAGGGTCCGAACCAGGTCAGCCGCGAGAACGGCAAGCGGCGCGTCGTCGTGCAGGCGAACGTGCGCGGGCGCGATCTGGCCTCGTTCGTGGACGAATCCCGGGAGAGGATCGACGCCTCGGTGCGACTGCCGGCCGGTTACTGGCTCGGCTGGGGCGGGCAGTTCGAAAACCTCGTGGCCGCCCGGAACCGCCTCCTGATCGTCGTACCACTCGCGCTAGTCCTGATCCTCACGATGCTCGTCCTGGCCTTCGGCTCCGTCAAAGACGCGCTCGTCGTCTTCAGTGGCGTTCCGCTTGCGCTCACGGGAGGGGTTCTCGCGCTGCTCATCCGTGGGATGCCGTTGTCGATCACGGCGGGGATCGGATTCATCGCGCTCTCCGGAGTCGCGGTGTTGAACGGAGTCGTTCTCCTGTCCTTCGTGCGCGAGCGGCTTGCCGCGGGCGGCGAGGTGGAGCCGGCCCTCCTCGAAGGCTGTGCCCGCCGCTTGAGACCCATTCTCATGACGGCCCTCGTCGCGGCGCTCGGATTCGTCCCCATGGCGCTCGCGACCGGAACGGGAGCCGAGGTGCAGCGGCCGCTCGCCACCGTCGTGATCGGAGGGATCGTCTCCTCGACCATCCTCACGCTGCTCGTCCTGCCAACACTGTATGCGGTGACGCACAGGAGGTAGAACGTCTGGTATTCTCCTCGCCATGTCGCTGGCCGCCGGAACCAGAATCGGGGTCTACGAAATCCAGGGACCCCTCGGGGCCGGTGGAATGGGGGAGATCTATCGCGCGCGGGACACCCGTCTCGACCGCACGGTCGCCATCAAGGCGCTCCCGCAGGGCATTTCCAGCGATCCCGCGCTCCTCGCGCGCTTCGAGCGCGAGGCGAAGCTCCTCGCGTCGCTCAGCCATCCGAACATCGCGGGCATCTACGGACTGGAGGACTCCAAAGGAGAGCCGTATCTCGTGCTCGAGTACGTCGCCGGGGAGACCCTGGCGGACCGTCTCCTTCGAGGCGCGCTCTCGTCGACCGAGACCGCGCGCGTGGGAGCCGCGATCGCATCCGCGATCGAGGCGGCGCACGGGCGCGGCATCGTGCATCGCGATCTGAAGCCCGGGAACGTGATGCTGACGCCGGAGGGCGACGTGAAGGTCCTCGATTTCGGCATCGCGAAAGGGGACGGCGTTGCTGTCGGCTCCTCGGCGGCGCCCTCGTCGGCGACCGTCCAGCAGACCATGACCGGCGAAGGGGTAATCCTCGGCACAGCGGCCTACATGAGCCCGGAGCAGGCGCGTGGGCTCGCCGTGGACCGGCGGAGCGACGTGTGGTCCTTCGGGTGCGTGCTGTTCGAGTGCCTGGCGGGAACGCGGCCGTTTCAGGGGCAGACCGTCACCGACGTGATCGTGCGCGTGCTCGAGCGCGAGCCCGACTGGAGCGCCCTCCCCGGCACCACGCCACCGCGGCTCCGCGAGCTGCTCCGAAAGTGCCTCCGCAAGACGGCCGGCGAGAGGCCCGACCGCATGGCGGACTTGAGGAGCGAGCTTCAATCCATCGCGACCGAGGCGGCGACGGCGGGCAAGTCCGGGTCCTCCACGAGCCCTTCGCTTGCGGTCCTTTACTTCGAGAACCTCTCGAGCGACCCCGAGAGCGAGTACTTCTGCGCCGGCATCACCGAGGACATCCTCACCGACCTCTCCAAGGTCAAGGGCATGCGCGTCGCGTCGCGAAATGCCGTGGCGCGCTTCCGCGGCACCGTGGTCGACATCCCGAAGGTGGCCGCGGAGCTCGGCGTGACCGCCGTCATGGAGGGGAGCGTGCGCAAGGCGGGGGACCGGGTGCGCATCACGGCGCAGCTCATCAATGCCGCCGACGGCTTCCACCTCTGGGCGGATCGCTTCGACCGGAAGCTCGAAGACGTCTTCGCGGTGCAGGAGGAGATCGCGTCGTCGATCACATCGGCCCTTCGCGTGGCGCTCACGCCGAGTGAGGCGAAGGAAATCAAGCGGGACCGTCCGTCCAGCGCGCGCGCCTATGATCTCTATCTCAAGGGCCGTGAGCAGTACGGGCGTTACACCTCCGAATCGCTCGAGAGCGCGCTCGCGCTCTTCCGCCAGGCGATCGAGCTGGAGCCCGACTACGCGCTCGCCTGGGCGGGCATTGGCGACGCCTACGGGCAGCTTCGCCAGTGGGGTGCCGACGATTCGGGCGGCAAGATGCTCCGGCAGGGACTCGATGCTGCGCGTCGGGCGATCGCGATCGATCCCAAACTTCCCGACGGCCACAAGGCGGAGGCTCTCGTTCTGCGCGGCATGGGTGAGATCGAGGCGCAAACGGCCGCGCTGAAGCGCGCCCACGAGGCCGATCCCCGCTACACCCCGGCGCTTTGCAATCTCGCGGTCTCCCTGTGGGAGGGGGGCGACATTGCCGGGGCGGAGCGGTTGTACCGGCGGGCGCTCCAGGTCGATCCCATGGAACCCTTTGCGATGCTCTGGATGCTTCAGATCTACGAGATGACCGGCCGCTTCGAGGAAACGCTGACCACGGCAGCCGAGCTCATGAGGATCAGCACGATTCCTTTCTACACCAATGGCGCTCGCGCCATGTCCACTCTGGCCTATCTAGGGCTCGGCCGGCTCGCGGACGCCGAAGCGGCTATCGATATCGGCTCCATGGCCAGCGGAAACGCGGAGCTCATCCGAGCGTTACTCGACTATCACGCCGGAAACCGTAACCGAGCGCTGGAGCTTGTGGAGCGCGCCGAAGCAGCGCCCCAGCTCGCACCGGTCCTGGCATTTCAGGGCGCGGCCATCCTGACCTCGCTGGGAAAGAGAGACCTCGCCCGCCGCATCATGAGCCGTCCGATCACGGTGCCCCACATCCAGCTCAGGATCCGGATCATGCCGGATCTCTGGCCCATTGCCGAGGAAGCCCCCTACGCTCCCGCTCGATCCGCGATGACCCTGATCTGGCCGAGTGAAGCGCCGCCGCCGAAGCCCGGGGTCGAGGAGCGGTTCGCGGCCGTCCGGTTCGAGAGCGCTTTGCCCTAGGTCACGCTGGGTCGAGGTCCCCTGCCCGAAGGTCCCCCCAGCGAAATTCTGAAACTTCCCGGTCCCCCCGCCCGTCTTACTGACTGAAACACGATTCTGGTCACCGGTCATTCAGGGGGATTCCGATGCAGGCCACCCGCCAGGTTCCGAGCAGCCGTCAGGCGATGAGGGACGCGATCCTCGACGCCGCGAACGAGCTCCTGGGGCGCCACGGCTACAACGAGATGACGGTCGACGACCTCGCGGCCGAGGTCGGGATCGGGAAGGGAACGATCTACCTCCACTTCCCGAGTAAGGAGGAGGTCGTGCTCTCCACCATCGATCGGATGGTGGACCGGCTCCTCGTCAAGCTGGCGGAGATCGCGGAAGGACCCGGGTCGGTCTCCTCCAGGCTGGAATCGATGCTCATCGCGCGGATCCTCTACCGGTTCGACCACCGGCACCACGACTCGAAGAGCATGGACGAGCTCCTCTCCGCGCTTCGAGCCCCCTATCTCGCGCGGCGCGAGCGCTACTTCGCCGCGGAGGCCGCCGTGCTCGCCGAGGTGCTCGAGGAAGGCCGCGCGCACCACGAGCTCTCGGTCGACGATGTCGCGGTCACGGCGCAGACGCTCGTCCTCGCCACGAACGCCCTTCTTCCATCGAATCTGAGTGCCCGCGAGCTGGGAAAGCGCAAGCACGTCGCCGAGCAGGCGACCGCGCTCGTGCGACTCCTCGTTCGCGGGCTCGCCCCTCCACGCCGTAGCTGAGGAGACCGAAACCATGCCCATGAGCCGTAGGTGTACCCAGTGGCTGGCCGTATTCACCGTCGTCGCCGCCGTCACCACGCCGGCACGCGCCCAGTACCTCATTCGCCCCAGCCAGCCGGACATGCAGGTCGACGCCGCCACGCGCGCGGTCGTGCTCGACAGCGTCGTCGCCAAGCTGGACGGGCAGTACGTGATCCCGGCCGTGGGGAAGAAGACGCGGGACGCGATCGCCGCGCGGCGGAAGCGGCACGAGTACGACCGCATCACGAGCGCGGCCGAGCTCGGCGACTCGCTGACCTCGCACCTGCGCGCGGCGAGCCACGACCGCCATCTCTCGGTGCGCTACAGCTACGATCCGGTTCCGATGTCCGCCGACACGCTCACCCCGGCCGAGCAGGCCAAGCAAGACGAGTTCTTTCGCGTGCGGAACTACGGCTTCGAGCAGGTGGAGCGCCTGCGCGGGAACGTCGGCTACATCCGCTTACGGGGATTCACGTCGTCGCCGGAGGCGGGTGAGGCGGCGGAGGCTGCGATGCGCCTGGTCTCGAACACGGATGCCCTGATCATCGACCTGCGCCAGAACGGCGGCGGCAATGGCGAGATGGTGCAGCTCCTCACGACGTATCTACTCAAGCCGAGCGAGCCGGTCCACCTGGTCAACGTCTACTCGCGGCCGGACAACATCACGTTCCAGTCCTGGACGCTTCCGTGGGTCCCCGGACCGCACTACCTCGGGAAGGAGGTCTACCTCCTCACGAGCAAGCGCACGTTCTCGGCCGCGGAGGAGTTCTGCTTCAACCTCCAGAATCAGAAGCGCGTGACGATCGTGGGCGAAACCACGGGCGGAGGCGCGCATCCGGTCAAGTTGGAGCGCTTGAGCGAGCACTTCCAGATGTCCGTCCCGTACGCGAGATCGATGAATCCCGACACGGGACTCGATTGGGAAGGGGTCGGGGTGAAGCCGGACGTCCAGGTGCCCGCGGACGACGCACTGAAGACCGCGCACATGATGGCGCTGAAGAAGCTGAAGGACCGCCCGGACGACCCCGCGGACGTCGCGGGGGCGATCGAGGATCTGGAGAAGACCGGGGAATCGAGGGTCCCGACCGCCATGAGGTAGCCCCCCGCCGCGTTCCGGCTGGGCGTTCGAGCCCCGCGTTCCCCCAGGGACGCGGGGCTTCATCCTGTAAAAACCGCCCTTTCTTACCACTGTATTACACGCTATCCGCCCGCCTGGCCGTGCGCTCCGGGCCGGGCGAACGAATTGCGGGCCCGCATCGATCCCCGCTCCCGTCGGCACGTTCGCTGCTTGAGAGGGTGGACCCAAGCATGGCGCGGGCCATCGCCTCCCCGGACTCGCGCCCCGACTTCGTCGGACATGGACGGGACAATGGATCGAGACGAGCCCAGGAGCGGAGCGAGAGACCGCGTACGCCTCGAGCGTGCTGTCGACGCGCTCGGTCTCGTGCTCGTTCTGCTTCTCGAGGGGTTCGGGCTCGTAGCCATTGCGATCGCGGTCCTCCCATGCGGCCCAGCGATCGCCGCGACGGCGGACACGACCACCGTTGCTCCCGCGGACACCGCTGCGACATCGACCGCGGCGTCCCCAGCCAAAGCCGCGCCGGCGTCGAAGCCCGCCTCGATCAAGGTGAAGGTCGAAGTGCTCGGCGTGACCGGGGTGCTCCGGAGGAACGTGCTCGCGTCGCTCAGCATCGCCCACAAGAAGGACCGGAAGAACTCGACCGAGGGCGAGCTGCGCCATCTCCATTCACGCGCGGACGAGGAGATCGGGCGCGCGCTCCAGCCGTTTGGATATTACCGGCCGTTCATCCACTCCGAGCTGACGACGGGGAAGCAGTGGGTCGCGCGCTACCAGATCGAGCCCGGCCCGCCGCTCCTCGTGGACTCGGTGCTGGTGCAGGTGACCGGGGAAGGCGCCTCCGATCCCAAGTTTCAGCGCCTCATTCAAGATTTCCCGGTGAAGAAGGGGAGCGTGCTCCTCCACCAGGCGTACGAGCAGGGCAAGCTGTCGCTCGAGACCTACGCCGCCGAGGGCGGCTATCTCGACGCTGACTTCAACGAGAGCCGGATCGAGGTCGATCTCGCGCGCTATGCCGCGACCGTCATGGTGCGCTACGACAGCGGGCCGAAGCACTTCTTCGGTCCGGTCGCCTTCGACCACGCGGTGATCGACCGGAGCATGCTCGAGCGGTTCCCGACGTTCCGGTCCGGCGACATCTTCAACTTCCGGAAGCTCCAGGACCTCCAGTCGAGTCTCAGCAACACCGGTTACTTCGCGCGCGTCGAGGTCGAGCCCGGCGAGGAGACCATGGGCCACCGCCAGGTGCCGATCGAGGTGGGGCTCGCCCCCGCCAAGAAGCTCCGCTTCACCGGAGGTGTCGGCTACGGCACCGACGACGGAGCGCGCGTGCGCGGGCTGATCGAGATGCGCCGCATCAACACGCAGGGGCACCGGGCCCAGCTCAACCTCCAGTACGGCCAGCGGGACAAGCGGGCGGAGCTCCAGTATTTCATCCCGTGGCCCAATCCCCGGACCGACGTTGCCACGCTCTCCACCGGCTACCTCGACATCACCACGCAGACGAGCACCAGCAAGATCGAGTACGGCGGCGGAAGCTTGAGTCGGCTCCTCGGCCAGTGGCGCGTGGTGCCGGCCCTCAACTACCGGCGCGAGAAGTTCACCGTGGGCGTGGATCACGGCACGGTGAGCACCCTCGTGCCGGAGGGCACGTGGAGCCGCACACGCACGGATGACCAGCTTTTGACCCGAAACGGCGACCGCGTGTCGCTCAACGTGCGAGGCGCGGCGGAAGGATTCGTGTCGGACGTCTCCTTCGCGCAGGCGCGTGTCGAGGGGAAGCTGGTCCACGGCTTCCCCGGGGCGAACCGAGGGATCGCGAGGATCGACGTCGGCGCCACGAACACGAGCGACTTTCGCGAGCTCCCGGCGTCCTTCCGGTTCTTTGCCGGCGGCGCGACGAGCGTGCGCGGCTATGGGTATAACAGCATCGGACCCAGGGACGAGCTCGACCACGTGATCGGCGGGCCGTACCTCCTCGTCGGCAGCCTCGAGGCCGACCATCGCTTCCTGCCCCGCTGGGGGCTCGCGGCGTTCTTCGACATGGGGAACGCCCTGAACAACTTCGGCGATCCGCTGAAGCGGGGTGTCGGCACGGGACTTCGCTGGATCTCGCCGGCGGGGCTCGTGCGGCTCGATTTCGCGTGGGGACTCGACCGTGCGGGCACGCCCTTCAATATCCACCTCACGGTGGGACCCGAGCTATGACCCGCCACCATCCAAGGCACATCAAGGCACTCGCGATCGGGATTGCGCTCGCGTCCGTGATCGCGGTGGGCGTGTGGTGGATCGCGTACACGCAGGAGGGGGCGAAGTGGGGGTTCGAGCGGCTCGGCGGATTCCTTCCTGGGAATCTCGACGTCGAGGACATGCGAGGCCCGCTCCGTGGCCCCCTCGAGATCCATCACCTGACCTACCGGTCGGAACGGCTCGAGATCACGGCCGAGCACGTCGTCCTCAACTGGCGCATGCAGGACCTGTGGCGCCGTAAGCTGGATTTCACTCACCTCCATGCGGAGGGCGTCCGCGTCCTCGTCGGGTCATCGGGGGACACCCAGGCGGAGCGCGACTCGCTCTACGGACCGCTGCCGGATCTCAACCTCCCGGTCAGCATCATCGTGCGGGACGGGCTCTTCCGGAATGTCACCGTCACGACGCCGGGGAACGACTCGGGTCTCGTGGTCGATCAGATCGCTGTCGATGCCCGAAGCATGCGACGGGACAGCCTCTGGGTGAACAAGTTCCAGGTGCGATCCAAGATGATCGACCTCGACTTCCGGGGCGTGGCCCTGCCGCGCGGAGCCTATCCCGTCGCGCTCAACGGGAGCTGGACGTTCCGGGCTCCCGATCATCCCGCGATCCAAGGGCAAGGCACCGTCGCCGGCACGCTCGACACGCTGCGCGTCCGGCAGACCCTGTCGGGACCGTTAGACGCGGATGTCGACCTGCGCGTCATCAAACCCGTTCGAAGGCTCGGCTACGACGGCGACATCGAGGTTCGGCGGCTCGCGACTCGCGACTTGGACCCGAGGCTGCTCGAGGCCACCGTGGCGGGGCACGTCCACGTGGAGGGGGCTTTCGACTCGTTCTCGAGCGAGGGTTCGCTCCACGGAACGACCGCCGCGGCCGGTCCCGCCCGCGCCGACTTCCGTGTCGCGCGCGCCCGAGACGGGGTGTGGCACATCCAGGATCTCATCGTGACGCGCCCGGGCTCGAACGCTCGGTTCGGCGCGCAGGGCACCGTCGTGATGGACACGACGCGGACCGCGTTCGATCTCGAGACGCAGTGGGCGCACGTCGGGTGGCCGCTCGACAAGGAGCCCCTCGTCGTGAGCGATCGTGGAACCGCGCGGATCCAGGGAACGCCCGGAGACTTTGGAATTCGTCTGAACGCGCTCCTGGCGGGGCGGAACCTTCCGCCGGGGACGTGGACGCTGAACGGTCGCGGACGGAACGGCCGCCTCGCGATCCAGACCTACATCGCCGACATTCTTGGCGGACGGATCACCGGGTCGGGCGAGGTCGCGTGGCAGCCGCGCGTTCGTTGGAATCTCGCGTTCGATGCCACCAACATCGACCCCGGCACCGCGTGGCCGGGCTATCCCGGGAACCTCGCATTCACAGGGCGTACGGAGGGGACGCAGACGCCGTCGGGACCCTCCGGCACGATCCTCGTGAGCCGTCTCGGCGGCACGCTCCGGAGCCAGCCCATCTCGGGGCTCGGGACGGTCACCGCGAGCGCCGGACAGTACTCGGCCCAGCAGGCGTGGGTTCAGTGGGGTCCCAACCGCGTCGACGCGAACGGTGAGTTCGGCCGGCGCTGGAGCCTCGACTGGAAGCTCGACGCGCCTCGCCTCGCCGCCGCGATGCCTCAGGCGAGCGGCGCGCTGCGCGGTACCGGCAGCCTCCAGGGAACGCCTGGGCGCATGCGGGTGATCGCGAACGTGACGGGGGACAGCCTCTTCGTGGGGCGGATGCATGCGGGATCGCTCCGCGCGAACGGCGACGTGAACCTCGCTCCCGGCGGCGCGATCGTCGTGAACGCGACGGCCACGGAGGTGAGTGAGGGGGATCACGCGGCGGGGCATTTCGAGCTCACCGCATCCGGAACGCGCGACCAACATCAGGTCCGGGTCGCTTTCGCGGGGCGCGAGGATAGCACCGTCGCCGTCCTCGCCGGAGGGTACGGAGGCGGCGCCTGGCGCGGCCAGATCCGATCGCTCGATACGGTCCATCCGCGCGCCGGCCGCTGGTCGCTGGCGAGCCCGGCTCCACTCGTCGCGACGCGAGAGCAGGTCGCGGTGCAGAACTTCGTCTGGCAGTCGGGGTCGTCGCGCATCACGGTCAACGCGGCGTGGTCTCCTTCGGGAGCCTGGAACGTCGATTCGCGCTTCGATCAGGTCGCGCTCACGCTCTTCGAGCCGTTCCTGCCGCCTCGGATCCGCCTCACGGGCACGATGCAAGGGGAGGCGCGGGCGGGGAGCACCACGGATCATCACATCTTCGCCGACGTGAACGTCGTCCCCGGGCCGGGTGAGATCCTCTACATGACGCCCACGGGGCAGTGGATCCCGAATCGATTCGACAACGCGGCCCTTCGGGCGTCGGCCGACGGTGGGCGCCTCCACGGAACCTTGCAGGCGGATCTGGTCGGCAACGGGACCGTGCGCGCCGAGGTCGGCTCGCCCGCCTACGCGGCGGCCGCGACTCCGGTCGACGGTCACGTGACCATCCGACTCCGGGATATCGGCATGCTCCAGGGCTTCACGAACGACCTGGCCTCGACCGCGGGCTCGCTCGACGCGGACCTCGTCGTGGGGGGCACGATGGAGCAGCCCTACGTGCAGGGACCGGTCCACCTCCGGAACGCGAGCGCGGACCTGCCGCGTCTCGGGCTCCAGCTCCGTGAGGCGACCGTGGAAGCCACCGGGAGCCCCGGGGGCCGGCTCGCGATCCATGGCTCGGTCCTCTCGGGTGGCGGACGGCTCCTGATCGACGGCACCGCCGCGATCACGCGCAATGCCGAGCCCGTCGCGCACGTCACCATCAAAGGGGATCGCGTCCAGACGCTGAACACCAAGGACATGCAGATCACGGCCTCGCCCGATCTGATCGTCGACGTGAAGGGACAGCGCATCGATGTCACGGGACAGGTCACCGTGCCGCAAGGGCAGATGGACGTCGGACGCCAGGACGACAAGGCGGTGATCAAGCCGTCGAGCGACGTGGTCTACACGGATGCCGACACGCTCGATAGCGCGGGACCCTGGGAGATCCACTCGAGCGTCCGGATGATCCTCGGCGACAACGTGACCGTGCGCGGCTACGGCCTCGAGGTGAAGCCGACCGGCAGCATCCTGACCATCGAGAATCCCGGACTCCCGGTTCTCGCGCGCGGCCGCCTCGAGATCCACGAGGGGACGTACAACATCTACGGCCAGGATCTCGAGGTCACGGAGGGGAGCCTCTTCTTCGCGGGCGGCCCGATCACGAACCCCACGGTGCGCGCTCGCGCCTCGCGCAAGGCCGACGATGGAACGGTGGCCGGGTTCATCGTTCGCGGGACCGTGCTGCGCCCCGAGGTCTCGGTCTTCTCCGAGCCCGCGATGGGGCAGAGCGAGGCGCTCTCGTACATCCTCTTCGGGAAGCCGATCGAGAAGGGGAACTCGTCCCAGGGGCAGGTGGCGAGCACGATGGCCCAGACCCTGGGGGTGCCTGGGACAAATCTCCTAGCCCACAACGTGGCGTCCGAGCTGGGCATCGAGCAGGCCAAGATCGCGGTCGGTAGCTCCCTCGAGAACACCTCGGTCATGCTCGGGACGCATTTGACGTCGAGGATCTTCGTGAGCGCCGGGATGGACGTGTTCGAGGCGACCTCGACGCTCAAGGTTCGCTACGTACTGAACCGTATCTTCACGATCGAGGCCGAAACCTCGCGGCAGAATCGAGTCGATTTGTTGTACACCGTCGAGCGTTAGGCTGGCCCTCCCACGGGGCTCCGGCGTAGACTGCGCCGAACCCCAGGGGAGGAGGCCTGTCGTGAACGGACGCACGCCCGGTACCACCCGCGTTTCCTCGGTTCTCTGCCTTGCTCTCCTTCTCGCGGCCCACTCGAGCGCCGCGTCCCGCATTGCTCCAGCGGATCGAGCACCCACAGCGCGACACATGCCTCCCGCGCTTCGATACGCGCCGGGCCAGATCGTCGCGATTGCCAAGGAAGGCGTTCTGGATTCGGATGCCCAGGGGGCGGCGAGGTCGCCGGATGGCCGAATCCAGGCGGCGCTTTCGAGGCTCGGCGTGACCCGCGCCTCGCGTCTCGATCAGACGCCCCACGGCGGCACGGTGAGGAAGGAGCGGATGTGGCTCCTCGAGAGCGCGAACGCCTCCTTCGACCCGCTGGCCGCAGCCGCGGCCCTTCGCGCCACGGGACGCTTTGCGGCCGTCGTCCCGAACTTCAGTGTCCATCTGCTCGCGACCTATCCCAGCGACATCTGGCTCCCGTACCAGTGGTACGTGGACGACGCAAGCTTCGCCGACATCCGGCTCCCGTTCGCGTGGGACATCGAGAAGGGGAGCTCGTCGGTCGTGATCGCGATCATCGACACAGGCGTCGACACGAGCCACCCCGACCTCGCGACCCAGATCTGGCACAACCCGGGGGAGATCGCGGGGAACGGCCTCGATGACGATGGAAACGGTTATGTGGATGACGCGGACGGCTGGGACTTCGGGCGGCACGACAACGACCCGAGGCCCGAGTACTCTCGCGACGACTCCACGGGCATCGATATCGGGTTCCACGGGACCTTCTGCGCCGGCATCGCGGCCGCGGCCACGAACAACGACGACGGCATCGCGGGCGCCGGGTGGAATTGCCGGATCATGGCCCTGAAGGCTTCCCACCCGGACAGCACGGGGCTCATTTACGCGAGCGCGGTAGCCCCCGCGATCGCCTACGCCGTCGACGAAGGTGCGTCCATCATCTCGATGAGCTTTGGAGATTTCGAGGCGCCGGGTCTCGTGCAGTTCTATCAGACGCTCGTCGACATGGCGAACCAGGCCGGCGTGCTCTGCGTGGCGGCGGCGGGGAACGAGGGCGACGACGTGCCGATCTATCCCGCCGGCTGTGAGCGCGTGCTTGCGGTCGCCGCGACGGATTTCAACAATGACCGCGCGGAGTTCTCGAACTGGGGGAGCTACGTCGACATCGCCGCGCCGGGCAGCTCGATGTGGTCGACCATCTGCCAGAACTACACGTTTCTCCTGTCGGATCAGATCGTCTACCTGTTCCTGGGATGGGACACGGTGAATCCCTACATGTACGGGGACGGGACGTCGTTCTCGACGCCGCTGGTCGCGGGCGTCGCCGGGCTCGTTCGGTCCCGGTTTCCAAATTTGAATCCGGCTATGGTGAGGCAGCACCTGATCGCGACCGGGGACGTGCTGGCGTTCGACCACCCGATCGGACCGAAGGTGAATGCGTTCCAGGCGGTAAACAGCGTGCCGACAGCGGTCGAGCAGGGCGAGGCGCCGCGGCTGATGCTCACAGCAGCCCCCAACCCCGCTGCGGGTGGATCCGAGATTCGATTCACCCTGGAACAGGATGCGCGTGTGCGGATCTCGATGTTCGACGCTTCGGGGAGGCGGGTGCGGTCGTTGGTGGACGGTCCGCTCGCGGCGGGACCGCACCGCATCGCATGGGACGGTCGGACCGATGTGGGCTCCTCCCTGGGCGCCGGCGTCTACCTCGTGAAGCTCGAGACAGGGGTCTCGACCCGCACGATGAAGCTCGCGTGGATGGGACGGTGAGCCTGTCGATCACGACCGAGCGTCAGATCGAGATCGCGGCGCCCACCGAGCGGGTGTGGACGATCATCTCCGACGTGGAGCATTGGCACG
>DASTKC010000176.1:0-4868 GCA_035716085.1 Candidatus Eiseniibacteriota bacterium
AGCTCGCGGGCGCTGAAGGGCTTGACGAGATAGTGGTCCGCCCCCGCCTCCAGTCCCTCCAGGGCCGCCTCTTCTCCGGCGCGCGCCGAGAGGAGGATGACCGGGAGCGTGCGCGTGGACTCCGACTCACGGAGCGCGCGGAGGAGGGCCAGGCCGTCGAGCCGCGGCATCATGATGTCGGCGAGGACGAGATCGGGCGGCTCCCGCCGCACCGCCTCGAGCGCCGCTTCCCCGTCCTCGACGCACTTCACGTCGTACCGCGGCGCGAGGAGCTGCAGCACGTAGTCCCGCATGTCGGCGTTGTCGTCCGCCCAAAGAATGCGGGGCCGGCGCGGCTGGTCCGGTGCCCCATCACCGTGGGGCCCGGCGGCTGGCGCCTCTGCGGCACCGGGCAGCCACCGGAGCGCTTCGCCCAGGTAGTGCTCCGCCACGAGCGCGGTGGACGCGAGACTCCGCCCGGCCTGGACGCGATCCGCCGGCAGATGCGCGCGGCCGAGCGGGAGTGATGCGGTGAAGGTGGTTCCCCGGCCCAAAGCGCTCTCCACGGTGAGCGTCCCGCCGTGGAGCTTCACGAGCTCGCTCGCGAGCGCCAAGCCGATGCCGGTGCCTTCGTGCGTGCGCGCCTCGACTCCCTCCACCCGGTGGAAGCGCTCGAAGATGCGCGGCAGCTCTTCGGGAGCGATTCCGGCCCCCGTGTCCCGGACCGTGAGCTCCGCCCGACCGCCCGCGTCGCGCAGCCGGACCTCGATCCCTCCCTCGAGCGTGAACTTGAATGCGTTCGAAAGGAGGTTGAAGACGATCTTCTCCCACATGTCGCGATCGACATAGGCGGGCTCGGGCAGCGGCTCGCAATTCACGAGTAGGAACATCCCCGCCTTCTCGACGCCGGACCGGAACGAGCTCGCGAGATCGCGCGTCAGGTCGGCGAGATCGACCGGTTCGAACGACGCCTGGACTCGGCCCGCCTCGATGCGCGAGAAGTCGAGCAGCGTATTCACCAGCTTCTGGAGACGAAGCGCGTTCCGCTGAATGCGCTCGAGCCGATGCCGGTGGGCCGGGTCGGATTCCGCCTCGAGCGCGTCTCCGAGCGGACCCAAGATCAAGGTCAGCGGCGTCCGGAATTCGTGGCTCACATTGGAGAAGAACGTCGTCTTCGCACGGTCCAGCTCCGCGAGGAGCTCGGCCCGCTTCTTCTCGTGCTCGTAGGCGCGCGCCGTCGCGATGGCCGTGCCGATCTGCGTCTTCACGAGATCCAGGAAGTCGTGATAGCCGGCGTCGAAGCGAAGCCGTGCGCTGACCCCCGCCACCAGGAAGCCGGCCGACTCCCCGGACTTCGAGGCGGGAATCGGCACGATGGCGGCCATGTCCGGCGGATCCGACCATGGCCCTCCCGGCACCGACGTCAAGCGCGAGCCCAACTCGCGCACCGTCGTGATGGTTCCGCGCTTGAGCGCCGTCGTCATGGCGTGCGCCCACGGATGAGGTCCGTCGAGATCCACCGCGAGCGGGCTGACCGGCTCGCCCTCGACGGCTCCGGCGGCGCCCGCGAGCTGCGCGCGGCGCGCATCGGGATCCAGCAGATAGAGGAGCGCGAACGGGAGGTCGCGGTCCGCCTCTCGAAGCGACTCCGCGGCCATGGCGCACGCTTCCTCGCCCGACTTGGGATCGTGGATGCTTGCGCCCAGATCGCGGAGGACGCCGATGCGCCGCTGCCCGACCACCTTGTCGGTGATCTCGTGCACGGTCGCGAGAACCCCGCCGATCCCGCTCAGCACCGTGTCATCCGGCACAGGGCTGTACGCGATCGTGAAGTGGGACTCCTCGAGGAAGCCGTGCCGGTTGATCTCGAGCAGGATGTCATCGTTCCACGTCGCCGGCCCTCCATGGAACGGCCGGTCGATGAGCGGCTTCAGAACATCCCAGATCTCGTGCCAGCACTCCTGACACGACACGCCGAGCACGCGGTCGGGATGCTTGCCCCCCGGAATCGGACGATAGGCATCGTTATAGAACTGGATGTACTCCGGCCCCCACCAGAGGATGTGGGGGAATCGATTCGCGAGCATGATCCGGAGCGTGGTGATCAGCGCGGGGGACCACGACTGCATGGGGCCAAGGGGCGTCGACGCCCAGTCGAACGCCTGGATCCGCTGCGCCATCTCGCCGGCGCCCGGATCCAGCCTCGTCATCGGATGCTCGCTCATTGCGGGTAGCTCCCTGGCCGTTCGCCCCACCTATAAAAAGCCTAGCAGTGTGAGACGCGCCGCAATCGGAAATCTTTACTCACGAGCGTTGCAACCGAATCCGTGAGTGAGGATCACGTAGTCATACCCGGCCGTAACTCCTTGCGTGCGAGCAGCCTCATGGCGCTTCCACATGGCAGACAAGTTGCACGGGGGTCCGAGCTTGCGCGCCGACCAGCTCGGGCGGCCGAGGCCGCTACCACGTCAAGGAGGATTGGGCCATGAGGTCTGCCACGTTCGTTCGGTTCTTGTTCGCGTTCACCTTCATCGCCGCCTTGGGGGGCGGGCTCGGTGCGGGCTGCGCCAAGCGCGAGACCGCGGAGATGACCCAGCAGCGCACCGAGATGACGCAGGACCACCAGGCCTGGAACTCCGATCTGCAGACCTGGGAGACCTCCGACTCGCAGCTCCGCGCGGTCATGACGGCGCCGCCCACGGGCGGCGGAGCGGCCGATACGACGGGCATGTCCGACCGGCTCGCGCGTCTCGAAGCGCATGAGCAGGCGCTCACGCAGTTCCGGCAGGAGGTCGCGGACATGGACGCGAAGCTCCAGAGCTACCAAGCGTCCGATCACGCGACGCTCTGGGCGGAGAACGTGCGGCTGAAGGCGGAATACGACCGGCTCCGCTCGGAGCACGATCAGCTCGTGGCGCAGCTCGGCGGCGCGCCCGGCATGGGCGAGGCGCGGACCGACACGACGGCCTCGAGGTACTAGAGGGGGATCAGCTCAGGATCGCCTAGCGGCGCACGCCGGGCACGGACAGATCCGCCGCAGGTAGTCGAAGCTGTAGATGCCCGTCGTGTGGCCGTCGCTCCAGTCGAAGTGGAGTGCATAGTTCCCGACGGGGCGCGCCGCCGTGATCGCGACGTCGGGGCGCACGTGCTCTTCGGTCACGAGCCGCTTGCCGGTCGTCTCGCTCACGCACTGCGCGCAGGGACAGCGGCCGCGGAGCGTGCGCGCGGGATAGACGCTCTCGTGCGCGTCCCCCCAGCGGATCGTGATCCGCTCGCCCCCTTTCTTTCGGATCTCGGCCGGTGTGGTCGCTTCGGGGGAGAGCACGGTCACGTCACTCCTCCACGATCGTGAGCGCGATGTGCTTGAACGCCTGGATGCTCACCTGCTGCGCGAGGCGTCCCGTGATCTCCGCGAACGCGACGCCTGACGGCGAGTCGGGCTCGGCCAGGACGACCGGCCGGCCGTCGTCCGAGTAGCGGCGGATCGCCGCGTCGAGCGGGATCTCGCCGAGGAACGGAACGCCGAATCGGTTGGCCGCTTCGCGCGCGCCGCCGTGGCCAAACAGATCGTCGCGGCCGCCGCAGTGAGGGCAGACGTAGGTGCTCATGTTCTCCACGATGCCGAGCACCGGAACCTTCGTCTGCTGGAACATGCGGAGCGTCTTCATCGAGATCTGGAGTCCCACGTCCTGGGGCGTGGATACGATGAGCGCGCCGGTCACGGGCACCGTCTGGACGAGCGTGAGATGCACGTCCCCCGTCCCGGGGGGCATGTCGACCACGAGGTAATCGAGCTCGCCCCAGTTGACGCCAAGGAGACTCTGCTGGACCGCCTTGTGCGCCATCGGCCCGCGCCAGATGAGCGGCTGATCGCCCGGCGTGAGATAGCCCATCGACATGAGCTTCACGCCGAACGCCTCGCCCGGTTCGATGTGGTGCTGCTTCGGCTCGGCGGGACGCCCCGCCTTCATCATGATGGGAATGCTGGGGCCGTAGATGTCGGCATCGAGGAGTCCGACCGATGCTCCCGTCCTCGCGAGTCCGGCGGCGATATTGGCGGCGACGGTCGACTTCCCCACGCCCCCCTTGCCGCTCCCGACGGCGATGATGTTCCGGACCGTCTTGAGCGCCGAGGTGTCGGGGGCCTGCGGCCTGCGGACCTCGGCGGTCATCGTCACGCGGGCATCGCGAACGCCGGGCACGCCCTGGAGCACCGCCTGCCTCGCCTGCTCGCGCAGGCGATCCTTCACGGGGCAGGCCGGGGTGGTGAGATTGACGTCGAAGGAGACCGTGTCCCCTTCGATGACGAGGTTCCGGATGAAACCGAGACTCACGATGTCCCGGTGGAGATCGGGGTCCATGACGGACCGAAGCGCATCCAAGACTTGGGTTTCGCGGATCTGACCGGCGCTCAAACGCTCCTCCTTCGAGGGACATCACTCCCGTGATTCGAATCGCGAATCATAACAAAGGGACGAGGGGCATCGTGTGCCGAGTTCGCACGAGGAACCCTCCCTATGGTAGGACGCCGGCAGGGGCTGGCCGGTGCGGCCGGCGGCGGGTGGCGCGGGGCTCGAACATCTGATATCGTGGCGGTTCAACCCGTTGCCCGTCATCGGCTCCGCGCCTTCGATCGAGCGTCGGACATGGAGGATGCATGCCCGTTTCCAACGATGAGCTGAGAGGCCTCTACTACTACATGAATCTCGTGCGGCAGGTGGACGAGCGCTGCCGCCGCCTGTTCAAGCAGGGACGGTTCCACGGCACCTACTTCAGCGCGGTCGGCCAGGAAGCGACCGTGGTCGGGTCCTGTTACGGCCTTCGCGCCGAGGACGTGATCGGCATCCAGCATCGCGAGATCGGCGCCGTCATCACGAAGGGGATGCCGA
>DASTKC010000177.1:0-6505 GCA_035716085.1 Candidatus Eiseniibacteriota bacterium
AAGCGGAGCATCCAGAAGCTGATCGAGGATCCCCTCTCCGAACATGTGCTCCGAGGCCAGCTCAAGGATGGGAGCGAGGTCCGGGTGGCCCGCCAGGGTGATGAGCTGACATTCACTTCTTGATCCGATCCCGATACGCGCGCCGGCGCTCCCAATGGGCGTCGGCGCCGCAGGCCGCCCGGCTCAGTCCGGCGGCCCTCCTCGTCGCCATCGCCGCGGTGCTCGCGGCCTTGTCGCTTCAATCCGGTCTCGGCGTCGCGGCTCCGGAGGAGCCCGCGGTGGGCGCTCCCGCGTCCGCCGACACGACGCACGCGGCGCCCGCGACGCACGCGGCACCCGCGGCACCCGCGGCACCCGCATCCGCCGATACCTTGAAGTCCGCTCCCGTCGACTCGAGCGGCATCGGCATCGGCGCGGGTGCCGGCGCGACGGCGCACCCGGACACCACGGCGGCCCCGCTGCTCGACATCGGGATTCCGCGTCCCGAAGGCGGCTCCGGGCCGGTCGTGCATTCGATCCGGGCGTCCGGCTTCGCGAACGTGGACTCGAGCGTGATCGTGCGGACGTTCGGGCTCCACGTGGGGCAGCCCTACACGCGTGACGCCGTGCGTGAAGGCGTGCGCCGTCTCTTCCAGAGCGGCCTCTACACGGACGTGAACGTCGTCGACACGCCGGCCGCGAACGGGGTCGACCTCAACATCATCGTGACCGAGCGGGCGCGCATCCACGCGATCAAATTCCAGGGCCTCCACAAGATCGAGGAGAAGACCCTCAAGGAGAAGGTCACGAGCGCGCAGGGGCAGCTCCTCGATCCCGGAACGACCGAGCTCGACACGGGCAAGATTCGTGACGCCTACGCGGAAGAGGGCTACGCGCATGCCGCCGTTCTCTCCCGCACCGAAGTGGCCGGGCCGGGAGCGGTGGACCTCGTTTTCGATGTGACCGAGGGCGAGAAGGTGAAGGTGCGGAACGTGGTCGTCCACCAGACCAAGCCTAGCCCCGGCCTCTACGCGAACGAGCTCAAGGACGCGATGAAGAGCAAGCCGCCTTCGTTCCTCAAGAGCGGCGCCTACAAGCCTTCGCAGCTCGAGACGGACATGACGCAGCTCCGGCTCTACATGCGGAGCCGGGGCTACAAGGACGCGGACGTCGACTCGATCCATCCGGAGTTCACGTCGGACGGGAAGGGCGTGGACCTCCACGTCTTCCTTCACGAAGGGGATCGCTATCGATTCGGCAACGTGACCTGGAGCGGCAACGTCGAGGTGCCGACCGCGGCGCTCGACTTTGTCACCGTGATCGTCCGCTCCGCCCCGTACAGCGAGCCGCAGATCCACAAGACGCTCGAGGGGGCGTATACGCTGTACCAGGAGAAGGGCTATCTCTACCTCTCCATCGATCCCAAGTTCACCGAGCGGGAGAACAACATCGTCGACGTGGATTTCCAGATCCAGGAGGGCTTCCGCTCGCGCGTCGCGGATCTTCAGATCGTGGGCAACACCCGGACGAAGGAGAACGTGATCCGGCGGGAGGCATCGGTCCGTCCCGGGGACACGTTCCGGCGCTCGTCGCTCGTCCGGACGCAGCGGGACATCTTCGCGCTCGGCTTCTTCCAGGACGTGACGGTCGACTACGAGCCGACCGGCGACAGCGCCGACATCAAGCTGACCCTGAAGGTGCAGGAGAAGCAGACCGGAACGGCGAGCGCGGGAGCCGGCTTCGCGAGCAGCACCGGATTGACGGGCTTCATCGAGCTCGGCCACAACAACCTGTTCGGCAACGGCCAGTCGATCAACCTGCACCTGGAGCGGGGAGGGAAGCGCTCGAGCTTCGAGCTCTCCTTCACCGATCCCTGGTTCCGCGACACGCCGCTCACCCTCGGGTTCAGCCTCTTCAACACCCAGCGGGAATACGACGTCTACGACCGGAGGGACGTGGGAGGAGGCGTGCGGTTCGGCCGCCCCATCAAATGGCCCGACTACACGCGGGGTCTGATCTCCTACGACCTCCGGAACGTGTCCCTCAGCAATTTCGTCGCGCCGACGGTCGGGGAATCCAGCAACCTGACCTCGCTCCGCAAGACCGACTGGCCACGCCTCGTCTCGAGCGTGACCCTGAGCTTCAACCGGATCAGCACCGATAACCCCTTCTACGCCAGCCGTGGATCCAAAATGAGCTGGATCCAGACGTTCGCGGGTGGACCTCTGGGCGGGGTCGAGCAGTTCTACAAGAGCGTCCTCGACGTGAAGAACTACTCCCGGTTGACCGGTCCCTTCGTTCTCATGGTTCGTGGACGGACCGGATTCCTGGGAGGGGAGAGCGTGCCGGAGTACGAGCGATTCCGGCTCGGTGGGACAACCGCAGACTACGTGCGCGGTTACCCCGATTACTATATCGTCCCGCGGGACAACATCACCAAGAACCCCGTCACGGGGACAGTCTTGGAGCGCTACCCGGGCGGTCGGCGCATGCTGATCGCCGGGGCCGAAATCCAGTTTCCGATCGCCGAGCCGCTCCATGGGCTCCTCTTCTTCGACGCGGGCAACACCTGGAATTCGACCCGCGACGTCGATCTGGGAGACCTGAGGCGGAGCGTGGGCATCGGATTCCGGTTCGAAGTGCCGGCTCTGGGGCGGGTCGGGTTCGACTTGGGGTATGGTCTCGACCGGGAGGAGGGGGCCGGCTGGCGGACCCACTTCCAGCTCGGCAACACACTGTGATACAAGGAGTTAGCTTATGACTCGACATCGCCCACGCTGTAGGCTACTCTGGCTCGGGGTCGTCCTCGCGCTCGTGCTCGGGGCCCCGGCCGTCCGGGCGGACATCAAGGTCGGGTTCATTGACTCGGACCGCATTTTTGCCGAGTATCCGAAAACGCAGGAAGCTCAGACCTCCTTCAACCGGGAGGTGCAGGAGCTGTCCCGCACCGCCAAGGAGAAGAAGTCGGAGATCGACGCGCTCCAGAAGAAGCTCGACGCGCAGGGGCCAATGCTGAGCGAGGCCAAGCGGGACGAGCAGAACCGGGATCTTCAGCGGAAAGTCGCCGACTACGAGACGTTCGTCCAGACCAACTGGGGTCCGGGCGGGCGGATCTCGAAGCTCAACGAAGAGTTCTTGAAACCGATCGTCGACCGGGTGCACGCGCTCGTGACGGAGATCGGTCAGCAGGAGGGCTACTCCCTGATCCTCGACGCTGTCGACGGCAACATCATCTTCGGCGATCACACGCTCGACCTGACCGACCGGGTTATCCAGGGATTGAACGACGAGGACCAAGGGAAGAGGGCGCCCGGGACGCTGCCCCGCGCGACCAGCACCGCCAGTGGCACCACAACCAGCGGCAGCCAGCCTACGGGCAATCAGCCAAACCCACCGGTCATCGACAACGGCAAGGACGATCAGTAGCGTCCTTTCCTAGTCGGGAACGTCGTGGGACCTGACCGTCCACGGCACGGAGCCTAGGATGAAAGTGACCCTGGAGACGGTCGCCAAGGCGATCGATGGAACGATCGTCGGGGACGGTTCGATCGAGATCACGGGCTGCGCCGGCATCCGCGAAGCCCGTGCGGGGGAGCTGACGTTCCTGGCCCACCCCCGCTACGAGGAATACCTCGAGCACACGCAGGCCTCCGCCGTCATCGTCGCCGAGAACCACCGGCACACGAAGAAGACCCTCGTCCAGAATTCCAACCCCTATCTTGCGTACCTGAAGGCCGTCCGCTTCTTCCAGGGCGAGGCCTGTCCGCCGACACCCGGCATCCATGCGAGCGCGGTGGTGGCGGCCACGGCCAGCGTCGATCCGACGGCCCAGATCGGCCCGCACGTCGTCCTCGAGGGGGGCGCGTCGATCGGGCCCCGCACCGCGATCCAGGCGGGATGCTACGTGGGCGCCGACGCCAGGGTGGGAGCCGACTGCATGCTGTACCCCAACGTGACGCTGCGGGAGGGATGCGAGCTCAAGGACCGGGTCATCGTCCACTCGAGCTCGGTGATCGGGAGCGACGGCTTCGGATTCATCCGCGATGGAGACGCCTACTGCAAGCTCCCACAGGTGGGGAACGTCGTCGTCGAGGACGACGTGGAGCTGGGAGCGTGCGTGACGATCGACCGCGCCACGACCGGCACCACGCGCATCGGCGCGGGCAGCAAGGTCGACAACCTCGTGCAGATCGCGCACAACGTGCAGGTGGGACGGAACTGCATCATCGTGGCTCAGGTCGGCATCTCCGGGAGCACGATCCTGCGAGACGATGTGACCCTGGCGGGCCAGGTCGGCGTGA
This sequence comes from Candidatus Eiseniibacteriota bacterium, assembly GCA_035716085.1. Lineage (GTDB taxonomy): Bacteria > Eisenbacteria > RBG-16-71-46 > SZUA-252 > SZUA-252 > WS-9. Next base: position 4,281 of record DASTKC010000177.1, read on the forward strand.
TCGGGCACATCGAGATCGGGCAGGGGGCGATGGTCGGAGCCCAGTCGGGCGTGGCCAAGTCCGTCCCGCCGGGGGAGAAGATGTTCGGAGCCCCCGCGCAGCCGCTCGCCCTCGCGAAGCGGATCGCGGCCAGCATCCAGAATCTTCCCGACCTCATCCAGACCGTGCGGCAGCTGAAGCGCCGGGTGGACGAGCTCGAGAGGTCCCGCGCTCCCAAGTGAGCACTCCCAGTCAGCGGACGATCGCGAAGACCATCTCCTACCAGGGGACCGGCCTCCACACCGGCGGCGCCTGCAAGGTGGAGTTCCGCCCGGCGCCTCCCAACTCGGGCATTCGCTTCGTCCGGCAGGACCTGCCGGGCCATCCCGAGATTCCGGTCAACCCGCGCTACGCGCGCGCCGACATGGACCAGATGCGGCGCACGATCTTGAAGAACGGCCAGGCGGAAGTGCACACGGTGGAGCACATCCTCGCCGCCGCCGCCGGACTCGGCATCGACAATCTCGTGATCGCGCTCGACGCGCAGGAGCCGCCGGAGCCGCCGGACGGAAGCGCGACGCCGTACGTGCGCCTCTTCCAGGAAGCCGGACTCGTGGACCAGCCGGCGCCGCGGCGCTACTTCCGCGTGACCGAGCCGGTTCGCCACGAGGAGAACGGCGTGATCCTGGTCGCGCTCCCGCACGACGGGCTCCGCGTGACCTTCACCATCGAATACTCGAACGCGTGGCGCGGCACCCAGTACGCCACGTACGACATCGATCCCGACGTGTTCGTGAAGGAGATCGCCCCCGCCCGCACGTTCGTCCTCGAGCGGGACGTGGAGCACCTCCGCGCGAAGGGGATGATCCAGGGAGGCACGCTTCAGAACGCCGTCGTCGTGAAGCCGGACGGCATCCTGAACCGGGAGCCGCTTCGCTTCGAGGACGAGTTCGTGCGGCACAAGATCCTCGACTTCCTCGGGGATCTCTCGCTCCTCGGCCGCCCGGCGCGCGGGCACTTCCTGTCGGTGAAGTCGGGGCACGCGTCGAACGTCCGCTTCGTCCAGCGCCTCGCGGCGACCGAGGACTCGCTCTTGGGCCCGGTGTCGGCCAACGGGAGCGGCGGACCGATCCAGCTCGACATCAACGCGATCCAGCGGATCATGCCGCACCGGTATCCGTTCCTTCTCGTGGATCGGATCCTGAGCCTCGAGCCGCAGCGCGTGGTGGGAATCAAGAACGTCACGATCAACGAGCCGTTCTTCAACGGACATTTTCCCGGACATCCGATCATGCCCGCCGTCCTCATCATCGAGGCGATGGCCCAGTGCGGCGGGGTCCTGCTCCTGAACAGCGTTGACCGGCCGAAGGAGCGGCTGGTGTACTTCATGGGGATCGACAACGCTAAGTTCAGGAAACCGGTGCGGCCAGGGGACCAGCTCCGATTCGAGCTGACCCTGCTCCGTCTCAAATCCCGCATCTGCAAAATGGAGGGAAAGGCCTACGTCGATGGAGACCTCGTCGCGGAAGCAGAGCTTCTATCCAGCATCGTCGACCGGAATCCCTGAAGTCGATCTACTGACCGGAACGTGGGCCCGGGCCCAGGGCACCGTCGTGCCGCTGCCCGGCCGCGAGACCGCGCGCCCATTGATCCACCCGAACGCGATCGTCGAGCGGGGGGCGGAGCTGGGGGACGGCGTGGTCATCGGGCCGTTCGCTTACGTCGGCCCGCGCGTCGTGCTTGGCGAGGGGACCCGCGTCGGGCTCCACGCCGTCATCGAGGGGCGCACCACGATCGGCCCGCGGTGCCAGGTGCACCACGGCGCGGTGATCGGGAACCTCCCGCAGGACCTCAAGTACCGCGGCGCGCCGACCCAGGTCGTGATCGGGAGCGGCACGACGATCCGCGAGTACGCCACCGTGCACGCGGCCACCGAAGAGAACGAAGCCACCCGGATCGGCGACAACGTCCTCCTGATGGCCTACACCCACGTGGCGCACAACTGCCGCCTGGGGAACAACGTGATCCTGGCCAACGCCGTCAACCTGGCCGGCCACGTGCGCATCGACGATCACGCCATCATCGGCGGCATCACGCCGGTCCACCAGTTCGTGGCGGTCGGCTGCCATGCCTTCATCGGCGGCGGCTCGCGCGTGCCGCAGGACGTGCCGCCATTCGTGAAGGCGGCGGGCAATCCGCTCCGCGCCGGCGGGCTCAACACGATCGGGATGGAGCGACGGGGCATC
>DASTKC010000178.1:0-4521 GCA_035716085.1 Candidatus Eiseniibacteriota bacterium
AGGGGAGCTAGGCCGTCTCGCCTGAGTAGACGGACATGATCCGGCGCAAAAGCCGGATGGCTTCAGGCTTCTTCCTCTGGAAGCTGTTCCGGCCGATGATCGAGCCGAACCCGCCCCCGTCGCGGATCGCGCGGGCTTCCGCGATCACGTCGTCGTCGTTGTCCTTCTTGGCGCCTCCCGAGAAGATCACGATCCGCCGTCCGTCGAAGGACGACTGCACCACGTGGCGCACGCGATCGGCGAGGGTGCCGATCGGGATCGCCTGCTTCTCGTAGACCTTCCGGGCCTCGTCCTGCTCGATGTGGTCGGTCGGGAGCTTCACCTTGATCACGTGCGCGCCGAGCTGCGCCGCGATCTGGGCGGCGTAGGCCACCACGTCGATCGCGGTCTCGCCCGCCTTGGTGATGCTCGAGCCTCGGGGGTAGGACCACACCACGACCGCGAGCCCCACCGCCTTCGCCTCCTCGGCGAGAACCCGGATCTGCTCGTACATGTGCCCGGCCTGGGCCGACCCGGGATAGATCGTGAAGCCGATCGCCGCGCAGCCCAGGCGGAGCGCCTCGTCCACCGAGCCCGTGACCGCCGAGATCGGATCCTTCTCGTCGTGGAGCACGTCGTGGTTGTTGAGCTTCAAGATGAGTGGGATCTCGCCCGCGAACTCGGAGGCGCCGGCCTCGAGGAAGCCGAGCGGCGCGGCATAGGCGTTGCACCCGGACTCGATCGCGAGCTCCACGTGGAAGCGCGGATCGTATCCGGCGGGATTGGGCGCGAAGGAGCGCGCCGGGCCGTGCTCGAAGCCCTGGTCGACGGGGAGGATCACCATCTTGCCCGTGCCCGCGAGGAGGCCGTGGTTCATCATGCGGGCCAGGTTCGTCTTGGTTCCGGGATTGTCGGACGCGTACCAGGAGAGGATCTCCCGGACGCGGGCGGTGGAGCGGCGGATCTCGGCGGGCGCTTCCGGGGCGGCGACGTTTGGATTCATGCGCGGATTATAGGGGGCTCCCGTCCCCGGCCGCAACCAGCGTGGCGTAACGCGCGGCGCCGATCATGCCTGCGTGCTCGTTCCGGATCACTCGAACCGGGATCTCGGCCATGAGCTTCTCGTGCGGCGCCTTGTCCCGGAATGCGGCCAGGAAGGCGGGCTTCTGGAGCGCGGGCAGGATCCGAGGCGCGATGCCCCCGGCCAAGTAGAGCCCGGCGCGCGTGACTCCGCGGAGCGCGACGTTTCCAGCCTCGGCGCCGTACACCGACACGAACTGCTCGAGCGCACGAACACACCAGGGGCATGTCCCGCCGAGTCCCGCGTGGCTGACGAGCGCGGGAAGGCCGTGCTCGCCCGCCTCGTCGACGTGCCGGCCCCACGCGGCCGCTCCCGGCCCGCCTGCTCCGTCGCGCGCGTGGAGCCACTCGGCGATCAGCGCGAGACCGGGCCCGGAGAGGATCCGCTCCCAGCTCACGCGGCCGAACCGGGCGCGTAGGAGCTGGAAGAACTCGACCTCGTCGTCGGTCCGCGGCCCGAAATCCGCGTGCCCGGCTTCGGACGCGACCGGGATCAGGTCCGCGCCCACGCGCGCGAGGATCGCCTCCCCGAGCCCGGTGCCGGCGGCGACGATCCCTGCGTTCCCGCGCGGGTGGGGGATGCCTTCTTGAATCAACTCGAGATCCGCGTCGGTGAGCGCCGGAATGCCGTAGCCCGTCGCTTCGAGGTCGTTGATCAGGTGCGCCGGTGCGCCGAGGAGCCGCGACACGGGACGCGTGTCGATGTCCCAGGCGAGATTGGTGCCCCACACCTTGCCGTCGACGGCCGGTCCGGCGACGCCGAACGATGCGATCTCGACCGGCTCTCGATGCCGCTTCCGGTAGGCGGCGAGCAGCTCCTCGAACGTCGGGAACTGGTGCGCCTGGAGATCCTCCAGCGCCTGCGGCGGGCCGACGCGCCCACGATCCAGGCGCTCGAAGAGCGCGAGCCGCGCGTTCGTGCCGCCGATGTCGCCCGCAAGGATCACGCGCGGAGCTCCCGGGCGGCGCCCTGATCGAGGATCCAGACGACGCGGCCGTGTGGCGGACGGACCAGCGCGGCCGGCGGTGGATCGTGGGGAAGCGAGCGGGGGCGAGGCTCCCGCGGCGCTGTGACGTCGGGTCCCACGCAGCGCGCGACCGCGTCCGCCTTGGCGGCGCCGAGCACGAAGAAGAGCACGTGCCGCGCGGCGTCGAGAAGGCGGAGCGTCACGGTGAGGCGCGCGCTTCCATCGCGGGGCTTGGTGGTCGCGACGCAAAGGCGGTCGGGGTCGATCGATCGGCCGGGGAAGAGGGACGCCGTGTGGCCGTCCTCGCCCACGCCGAGGAGCGCGAGGTCGAACGAGGGCGTGTCGTCCGCCTCGGCGCGGAACGCGTCGACGATGGCGCGCTCGTACGCGAGCGCCGCCTCGGCCGGGTCCGGATCCTCGCCGTGCATGCGGTGGACCTTGGGCGCGTCGTCGCCCAGGGCATCGAGAAGCGCGCGGCGGACGAGGCCGTAGTTGGAATCGGGATGGTCCAGAGGCACGCAGCGCTCGTCCCCGAAGAAGCCTTCCACGCGGCGCCAGCCCGCGCGGGGCATCGTCAAGGGCTCCGCGAGCTTCCGGTAGAGCCGCTCCGGCGTGGTCCCACCGGCGAAGAGGACGCGCCTCACGGGACTCGGCGCACCTCCCGCCAGATCGACCGCATCCTCCTCGTCGCGCGCGAGCGCGCGGCTCCACTCCTCCACCGCGCCGAGCGTGGCGGAGTCGGCATCGGGAAACACGCGCACGCGCGGGACCGGTCCGCTCACGCGGCTCGATCTCCGACGGTGGGAAGAAGCAGGAGCGCGCACTTGACCGCGCTGGTGAGCTGCGGATTGGGCTCGTGGCGATGGATCTCGGTCATGAGGCACTCGGCGAGGTCCCGGTAGCGGAACGGAATCTCCACCTCCTGTCGCTTGGGCGCCGACACCTCGACCGTCGCTTCGCGATGCGCGGGGCGATGGGTCACCCGGAGATCGAGCGAATGGGGGGCCCCCGATCGGAGCTGGACGCGATGGAGGCTGCCCGCCGTTCCCTCCGGATCGCGCGCGAAGCGGAGCCGGACCGAGCCCTGGGGCGCGTCGAAGGTCGCGCCATCGGGCTCTGTGGATCGCACGCGCCATCCGAGGCGCGAAGCCAGCCATCCGCCGAGGAGCAGGAGGCAGGACGGGACGCCGTCGGTTTCGGGAGTACCGTGCTCGAGCGTGACCTCGCGCAGGTTGCGGCACGCGGGGGCAAGATGGGTCGAGTCGAAGCCCTCCGCCAGGATCTCGCGCCACGGAGTCAGTCTCGACCACGCGAGGTCGCGCACGCAATTGTCCGTGTCGGCGTCGATCGCGCGCCACACCGAGCCCGCATCGTCCAGCGACGGGCTCTCGCTCGTGTCGTAGAGGACGAGGTCGGCGCGATCGGCCAGATCCTGGATCCAGGGGCGCGGCTCGCCGCCGTGCAAGTCGAGGAGCACGGTCGGAAGATTGCCGACGAGGAGCGCCCCCACGGCGCTCGGAACAAGCGGCCCGGCCCCGGCATCGCCGCGGAGGATGATCTGCTCGCTGCAGATGTAGCCCCCGGCGGGGCGAAGGTGGCAGAGCGCGGCGACCTCGGCATGGAGCTCCCGCGACCCGCCTGGGCCGATCTCGACGAGGAGGAGCCGCGAGGGGTGGCGGCGCGTGATCTCGACCAGGATCGGGGCCATGCGCGCGTGGCGCTCTGGATCCAGAGGCACGACGAGGTTCGACATGGCGGCGCGGTAGACCGTACCGCGGCGACGCTCTTCGGATCCAGGCGACCCCGTCGTGCCCGACGTGGATCGCCACATGGCGCGAAGGTCCTTCTCCAGCTCGCCGAGGTCGAACGGGCGCGACGCGGCGCCCTCCACGCGGACGAACTCGCTCATAGGTGGAGCCACTTCCTTCCGTCCTTCGCGATCCAGGCGTCCGCTTCGCGCGGCCCCCAGGTGCCGGCGGGGTACGTCGTGAGCGGAGAGCCCTGGCCCTTCTCCCATGCCGTCGTGATCGAGTCCACGATCTCCCAGGCCAGCTCCACTTCGTCCTTTCGCGCGAAGAGCGTCGTGTCGCCGCGGTTGCAATCGAGGAGCAGGCGGTCGTACGCGTCCGGCGGATCGGAGCCGAACGCGGTGAGATAGAAGAAGTCCATACGCACCGGGTCGATGTGCAGCGCCTGCCCGGGGGACTTCGCACCGAACGAGAGCGACACGCCCTCGTCCGGTTGGATGCGCATCCGAAGGACGTTCGCCTCGAGCTCGGAGATGCCGGCTGTTCGGAAGAGCGCGTACGGCGGCTGGCGGAAGACGATCTCGATCTCGGTCGCGCGCTTCGCGAGCCGCTTGCCGGAGCGGAGGTAGAAGGGAACACCCGCCCAGCGCCAGTTGTCCACGTCGAGGCGCACCGCGAGATAGGTCTCCGTCTGGGACTCGGTATGGATGCCTGGCTCCTCGCAGTAGCCCGGCACCGGCGCTCCC
>DASTKC010000179.1:0-3986 GCA_035716085.1 Candidatus Eiseniibacteriota bacterium
GCCGGAGCGCCACGGGGCCCCAGCGGCCGCCGGTCGAGGCCTCGTCGGCATAGGCCCACCCGTACGCCGCCACGCTCAAGGCGTAGAGGACGGGCAGGGTCGTCGTTAAGAGCGGAATCAAGGGTTGCATCAGATGGGTTCAAGCCTCCCCAGACTGAGCCCCATTGTCCCGCCAAACGCTCGATTTTACAAGGACCTGGGGCGGAGCCGGTGGGGTCATGGCGACCTCTACCTTAGTACCCGCGAAGGGTGTCGAGGTTGCCGCCGGGGACCGGCGCCGGAGCGGAGGCGCGGGGCCGGGCGCTGGACCGGGCATGGTGGGCGCTGCGGTGGGCGCTATAGTGGCTCTTGATGCCACGTGCCGGCCATGTCCACGCCATCGACCGGATCGCACTCGACGTCATCCAGTGCGAGCGCTGTCCGCGTCTCCGGGAGTACTGCCTCGAGGTCGCGCGCGTGAAGCGGGCCGCCTATCGCGACGAGACCTACTGGGGAAAGCCCGTACCGGGCTTCGGCGATCCCAAGGCGTGGCTCCTGATCGTGGGGCTCGCGCCCGGCGCGCACGGCGCGAACCGCACGGGGCGGATGTTCACGGGGGACAAGTCGGGGGAGTGGCTCTATGGCGAGCTCCATCGGCAGGGTCTCGCGAATCGCCCCGATTCGCTGCGCGCGAACGACGGCTTGAAGCTCGACGGCGTCTACATCAGCGCGGCCGCGCGCTGCGCCCCGCCCGACAACAAGCCGCTTCCCGTCGAGCTCGATCGGTGCCGCGAGTACCTGGCGCGCGAGGTGGAAGCGCTCGACCGCGTGAAGGTCGTGCTCGCGCTGGGACGGATTGGTTTCGACGCATTCTTGAAGACGCGGCGCGAGCTGGGCCGGCCTCCCGTCGCACCGAAGCCCGAGTTCGGCCACGGCTCGGTCAGCCGCATGCCCGAGGGCGTTCTCCTCCTCGCCTCCTATCATCCGAGCCAGCAGAACACGAGCACGGGGAAGCTCACGGCGCCGATGTGGCGCTCCGTGTTCACGACCGCCCGGACCCTCCGCGATCGGCTATAGTCCCATCATGATCGTGCTCTTTCTTTGCCGTCAGAACGCGGGTCGAAGCCAGATGGCCCAGGCCTTCTTCGAGAGCATGGCTCCTCCCGGGCACGTCGGTGTGTCGGGCGGATCGAGCCCCGCGCCCGCGATCCATCCGGTGGTGGTGGACGTGATGCGCGAGGTCGGCATCGACCTCGCGGGGCGAGTGCCGCGCAAGGTCGACGCCGAGATGCTCGCCCTAGCCGACCGCGTGATCTCGATGGGCTGTGACGATCCGGCCGTCTGCGACTATCCGGGACGGAAGGTCGAGGACTGGTCCATCGAGGATCCCTCGGGGAAGCCGATCGACAGAGTGCGGGAGATCCGGGACGAGCTCTCCGCGCGCGTGCAGGCGCTCGTGGCGGGTCTTTCCAGGGAGGAGGCGGCGCGATGACGGCCGGATCGATGCGCGCGGTCACGCTGGTCAAGCACGGCAATCCCAGCACGCTGCGCATGACGGAGTGCGCGGAACCCGACCTCCTGCCGAACGAGGTGCTGATCCGGGTTCGCTGCGTCGGCGTGAACTTCACCGACGTGCTCGCGCGGCAGGGACTGAATCCCGAAGCGCCCCATCCCCCCTGCATCCTCGGGCACGAGACGGCGGGGGACGTGGTGGCCGCGGGGAGCGAGGTCACGGCATTCCGTGCCGGACAGCGGGTGCTTGCGTATCATCTGGGCGGCGGCTATGCCGAGCGGATCGCGGTGCCCGCGACCCAGGTCTTCGCGATACCCGATTCGATTCCGTACCAGTCGGCCGTGCTCATCCCGCTCAACTACGGAACGGCGTACGTCGCGCTCTATCGCACGGGCCCCGTGGAGCCCGGGATGCGCGTCTTCATCCACGCCGCCGCCGGCGGCGTGGGGATGGCAGCCGTGGACCTTGCGCGCCGCGCCGGCCTCGAGGTCGTGGCCGCGGCGAGCACGCACTTCAAGCGCGCGCGACTGGTGGCCGAGGGCGTCCGCCACGTCGTTCCGGCGAAGCGCATGCGGGTCCACAAGGTCTCGAACCGCTTGTTCGGCGGTCCCGCGTTCGACATCGTGCTCGACTCGGTCGGCGGCCGGTCGATTCCGGATGGATTGCGGTCCCTTCGCCCCGGCGGGCGCGTCGTGAGTCTCGGGGTGGCGGATCTCTCGCGCCGCGGATTGTTCGGGGCGCTGGGATTCTTGCTGGGCGCGCCGCGGTTCACGTATCTGCACCTGCTGACGGCGAGCCGCGGTCTCTACGGCGTGAATCTGAGACGCCTCATGGAGGACGCGGGCCTCGTGCGAGAGATCATCGAGACACTGGTGGACTGGGCCGCGGCCGGCGAGATCCGGCCGGAGCCGGGTCGGGTGATGACGCTCGCGGAGGCTGCCGAAGCGCATCGAATCCTAGAGTCGCGGGGGAACGTCGGGAAGATCGTGCTGCGGACGTAGCCGTCAGTGGATGACCGGCGCGACGAGCCGGCGCAAATCCGCGAGCACGTCGGGCCAGGCCACCGCGTAGTTCTTCCTCGCCGCGAGCCGCCGGTCGGCGGCCACGTTCTCGAATCCCGAATGGATCACGCTGAGCGACGATCCCGATGTCTCCGGCTCGATCAGGAATTCGACCCGCGTCGGCGCGCCCCATCCTTCACCCGCCCACTCCCACGAGAGCACGACGCGCGACTGGGGCGTGATCTCCTCGATGCGACCCTCTTCCACGACCTGGCGTCCCTGATAGCGCGACGTGAGCCGAAAGGCTCCGCCCGCCGTCGCGTCGAAACGATCCACGTGCGCGACCCACTTGTCGAGGCCGGGCCCGGTCGCGATCAACGGCCAGAGATCCGCGGCCGCGCGGGGAAGAACCGCGCGGGCCAAAACCGGAACGTCCGCGCCCCAGGAGACAGGCGCCTCGTCCTGGAGTGAGGAGCGGAGGGCGGCGAGCGCCTGAGTCCAGAAGCGACGTTCCCGCGTTCGCTCGATCTCGCGGAGATCCGTCTCCGAGACCGTGACGCGCGAGCCGGGTCCGTCGCGCTCGAGGAGGATGGTGAGACCGCGCTCCCGGCCCGTCGTCGATCCCCGCACCGCAAGCTCGAGGCGCACCGGAGGCACGGCCTCGATCACGTGCCCTCGGGTGGTATCCCCATTCGCGTGCTCGATCGTGAACTCCCCGCCGCGCGAGAGGTCGAGATCGCCGCGTCCCAGCCATCGAGCGAGGAGCTCCGGCCGCGTGAGATGCGCCCAGATATCGAGAACCGGGCTTCGAAACGAGCGTGTCACGGATGAAGGCGGGGCGCTCACATGCGCATCGTACCCGATGGGACGACGGCTGTCGCGGCGGGTCGCCGGCGCGCGCCGCGCCCGTCCGCTCGGTGCTAGGCTTCCGGGCATGGAGTCCCTGGGTGGACTGAGGTCGGTTGCCGTGCGCCTGTGGGCCCTGCCGACGACGCTGGTAGGGCTGGTCCTGGCCGGCGCGGCCCTGTTCGGAGGGCGTGCGTGCGTGCGCGCGGGAACGCTCGAGGCGCACGGGGGATTCCTGGGGAGGATCCTGCGCGTCTGTCCCCCCTTCGCCGGCGGCGCCGCGGCCATGGCGCTGGGCCACGTGATCCTCGCCACATCGGAGGAGGACCTCGCACGCCACCGGGACCACGAGCGCGTGCACGTCCGCCAATGCGAGCGATGGGGTCCGCTGTTCCTGCCTGCCTATGCCGCAGCGTCCCTATGGGCCTGGGTCCGCGGCCTCGACCCGTACATGGGGAACGCGTTCGAGCGCGAGGCATTCGCGGAGGACGAGGCAAGGCTGGCTGCGGGGTCGCGTGACGGCTCGGCCGCAGGTTAGTGTCCGCGCCTATCCCGCTGGCAAAGGGCGATTCGAGACATGCTTCGCGCCGAGAAACTGCAATGCCGCGCGCATACGCTCTTCGATGTTGCATACAGGTAGACCCGCG
>DASTKC010000180.1:0-2819 GCA_035716085.1 Candidatus Eiseniibacteriota bacterium
CCGCGTTGCTGCTGTCGATCCCAGGGGCAGAACGGGGACTTCAGCTCTTCTTTTCTTCCCCATGCCCGCCCTCGACCTGCTTCCGATCCGAGGTCGAGAACTCGGTCTCAACGTCCTTCATGCCCTTCTTGAACTCCGTGATCCCCTTGCCGATCGAACGCCCGATCTCCGGGATGCGCTTCGCCCCGAAGACGAACAGCACGATCAGGAAGAGCCAGAACAGCTCCTGGGGGCCCAAATTGAACATCGCGTTCGCCCTTCTCTCGAGCAGCCCGTACGGGCGGCTCCGTGGTGGTCAGCGCGGCTCGGTCCAGCGCCGTGCGTCACGGCCCACGATGACCGTGACATCGATCATTTCCTGGGTACCGACCTGTTGGATCAGATGCCGCGTGCCCAGGTATTCGGCAACGATCCTTCCCGACTGCGGCGATTCCGTCCGGTTCACGACCAGCGTGCTCCGGTAGTCGGATCGATCCGCGTTGCTCACCTCCAGCACGTCGAAGCCGCCGTCTCTCAGGTACGAGGCCAGCTCCCCTGCCAATCCAGCCCGTCCGCTCCCGTTCAGGAGCTCGATCCGGATCGGATGCTTCGGCGTGCCCGCCGGCTTCGGCCCCACCCGGAGCGTCGCCGACACCGCGAACGCAGCGATGAGGAGGAGCAGGAGTCCGATGGAGAAGTCGAGGATCCTCGATTCGCGACTGTCCTTCTTCGCCATCCTGCGACGGCCTCCGCCGTCAGCTCCTCCGGCCCGCGCGTCTTCGCACGGGTTTCCCGGCGCTCTGAAGCGCCCGGGCCAGCTTCGCGTACGTCCGATCCAGCGCCTCGGGCAGCACCTTGGTCGACGCGGTCACGGGCATGAAGTTCGTATCCCCGTTCCAGCGCGGCACGATGTGCCAGTGGAGGTGCCCCAGCACCCCGGCGCCCGCCGTCCGCCCCAGGTTCATTCCCAGGTTGAACCCGTCCGGACGGTAGGCGCTCCCGATCGCGGTCTCGACCCGCCCCAGCCAGTCGCTCATCTCGGCCGCGTCCTCGGCGTCGAGCCGGGCCAGCGTGCCGACGTGCTTCGTGGGGGCCACCATCACGTGCCCCGTGTTGTACGGGAACAGGTTCATCATCACGAGCACGCGCGGCGTGACGGCCAGGACCAGATTCTTGGGGCCAGGCTTCGCCTTCGCGAGGCCGCAGAAGAGGCAGGATCCCTTTCCCGCCTTCTTGGACCGGGCGCTGTCGATGTACGCCATCCGCCAGCCGGCCCAGAGCCGGTCCACCTCAACCCTCTCCCCAGGCGCGGAGCGTCTGCTCGACCATCGAGAGCTGCTCGGGCGTGTTCACGCCGAAGAGCTCCCGCGGATCGGACGCCTGGACGACGCCGACCCGAAGACCGCGTGCTTTGACGAGGGCGAGGGTATCCGTCAGATAATACTCCTTCTGCTCGTTCTCCGCTCGGAGGGACGCGAGGGCGTCCTTCAGGATGTCGCGGCGGAAGCAGTAGACCCCGGAGTTCACCTCGGCCACCTTCCGCTCCGCGGCGGTCGCGTCCTTCTCCTCCACGATCTTCTGGAAGTCGCCGCGCCGGTCGCGGATCACGCGTCCATAGCCCGCCGGATCGTCCAGCTCGCCCGAGAGGAAGGTCACGCCCGAGCGGTCGGTGATGTGGCGCTCGATCAGCTTCCGGATGGTCATGGTCCGTACGAGCGGCATGTCGCCGGCAAGGATGAGGACCGTGTCCCCGCCCTTCTCGGCGCCCTTCTCGATCTCGGGCCAGGCCACCTGCACCGCGTGCCCGGTGCCTTGCTGCGGGGACTGGGTGATGTAGTGAACGTCGCGCCCCTGGAGCGCTTCCTTCACGAGCTCCTCCTTGTGCCCCACGACGATCACCGTGTAGGACGGATGGAGCGGCGCGAGCTGGCCGAGGACATGCAGCAGGAGCGGCTTGCCCAGGGCGCTGTGGAGCACCTTGGGAAGATCGGACTTCATGCGCTTCCCGAGCCCCGCCGCGAGTACGACCGCGGTGAAGGGTCCGAGTCCGAGCGGGTTCATGCGACCTCCCAGACGTGGAGATTCACGAGCGCGGGGCGCTCAGGGACATGTTGTCGATGAGCCGTGTGCGGCCGATCCGGACAGCGGCGATCAGGAGGCCGCGGCCGTCGAGGCGGTCGATGGGCTCGAAGGTGCGCGGATCGACGACGGTGAGGTAGTCGATGCGGTCCGGCTTGGACTCGCGCTGGAGCGTCCTCTTCGCCTCGGCGAGGATCGAGCGGACCGTGGCCCCCTCCCGCGCCCGCTGGCGCGCCGCCTTGAGCGCGCGCGGCAGCCCGCGGGCGCGGAGGCGCTCCTCGGGCGTGAGGTACGCGTTGCGCGAGGAATACGCGACGCCGTCCCGCTCCCGCACCGTCGGGGACACCGTGAGGTGCACGGGGAGATCGAGGTCGCGGATCATGCGCCCGACGAGCGCCGCCTGCTGCGCGTCCTTCTGACCCAGGTAGAGCGTGTGCGGCCGCACCGTCTCGAGGAGCTTGAGAACCACCGTGAGCACGCCGGTGAAATGCCCCGGCCGGATGGCTCCCTCGTATTCATCCGCCATTGGCCCGGGCGTGACTTGCGTCGCAAAACCGGGCGGATAGACCTCGTCCACCGTCGGCATGTAGAGCCAGTCGACGCCTTCTCCGCGGCAGATACGCGCGTCGTTGAGATCGTTCCTCGGATAGCGCGCGAAATCCTCCCTCGGCCCGAACTGGAGCGGATTCACGAAGACGCTCACCGCGAGCCTCCGACTCTCGCCGCGCGCGCGTGCGAAGAGCGCGGCGTGGCCATCGTGG
>DASTKC010000181.1:0-9870 GCA_035716085.1 Candidatus Eiseniibacteriota bacterium
GGCCTTCATGCAGGCGTGATGGCCGAGCGGACAGCGGCCCAGGCCATGGACGCTGCAGGGACGGCACGGAAGCGGGATTTCCGCGACCGCGTCGCGCGGACCCTGGAGGGCGAACCCAAACCCCGGGACGGTGCTCCCGAAGAGTCCGACCACTGGGATGCCGAGCGCCGGTCCCAAGTGGAGGACGCCGGAGTCGTTCGACACGATTGCCGCCGCGTCCTCGGCCAGGGCCGCGAGCGCGCGCACGTCGAGCGTGACCGCCTGATGGGCGTCGGCTCCCAGGAGCCGCACGAGCTCGTGATCCGGCTCGCCCGGCGATAGCGCGAACCGTGCCTCGAGCCCCCACTCCTTCCGGACCGCGGCCGCGAGCGACACGAAGTGCTCGAGCGGCCAGCGCTTCGTCGCCCAGCGCGCACCGACTCCGTACACGATGTAACCCCCCGGCTCGAGACCCTCGCGCGCCTCGGCGGCGCGGGCGCGGTCGCGCGCCGAGAGCGCGTCCCGAAGCCACGGCTTGAGCGGATCGTCGGCCGGAAGTCCCGCGAGCGCGCGGTAACCGCGAAGGAGCGGCGGAAGCGGGCGGGTCGGGATCCACTTCGCGTGGACCATGAGCCGTCGCTTCAATCCATGCTTGGGAGCTCGCACGACCCGCGACGGCCGAACCGCGTGCCGGAGCGCCGCCGATCGGAGGTTGCCGTGGAGATCGAACATCGTCTCGACCTTCGCCTCGCGGAGCGCCGCGGCGAGCTCGGGAAGGGCGCCACGGAGGAGCGTCGACGCCGGCGACGGCGTGCCTCCCGTGTCGTCGTCGGTCTCGAGGAGCAAAAGGCCGTCGATGTCGGGATGACCGTCGAGCACGGGGGCATAGTGCTCTTTCGTGACGAAGAAAACGCGCTCGCCTGGGTTCGCGCGCTTCAGCATCGAGGGCATGTGCGCGGCGAGGAGCACGTCGCCCAGCGAGGAGAACCGGACGACCGCCGTGGTGCGCGGCGTCATGCGCGGATCAGCCCGCTCGATTCTGCGCGACCAGCTGGTCGGCGAGGCGGAACTGGAGGCGGTGGAGCTTCTGGTAGAGCCCCGGCGTCGCGACCAGCTCCCGGTGCGTCCCGGTCTGGACGATTCGCCCCTTGTCGAGCACGAAGATGCGATCGGCGCGCTGGATGGTGGAGAGCCGGTGCGCGATCACGAAGGCCGTCCGGCCCGCGAAGAGCGCGTCGAGCGCTTCCTGCACGAGGAGCTCCGACTGCGAGTCGAGGCTCGACGTGGCTTCGTCCAGGAGGAGGAGCGACGGGTTCTTGAAGATCGCCCGCGCGATCGCGATGCGCTGGCGCTCGCCTCCCGAGAGGAGCACGCCGCGATCTCCGATCGTCGTCTGGTAGCCCTCCGGCATATCGAGGATGAACTGCTCCGCGTTGGCCGCGCGCGCGGCCCGGCGGACTGCTTCCTCGTCCGCGTCGGTGACGCCGTAGGCGATGTTGTTCCAGACGGTGTCGTTGAACAGGATCGACTCCTGCGTCACGACCCCCATCACGCGTCGGTGCGACGCGACGTCGTAGTCGCGGAGATCCTTCCCGTCGAGCCGGATCGATCCCTCGGTCGGGTCGTAGAAGCGCGCGACCAGATCGGCCAGCGTCGACTTCCCCGCTCCGCTCGGGCCGACCAGCGCCACGACCTCGCCCGCGCGCACCTGGAAGGTCACGTCGGAGAGGACCTCCGGGCCGCCGCCGTACCGGAAGGAGACGCGATCGAAGTCGATCCCCTCCTGGATGCCCAGCGCCACGCGCGCTCCCGGGCGGCTCACGACCGTCGGCTTGGTGTCGAGCAGCCGGAAGATCCGAACCGCGGCCGCGAGCCCTTCCTGGATCGTCGCGTTGACGTTGCTGAGCGACTTGAGCGGGCTCATGAGCTGGAGCATCGCGAAGAGAAAGATGAAGAACTGCTGCGGCTCCATGGAGCGCTGGAGCAGGATTTCATGGCCGCCGTACCAGAGGACGAGCGTGGCGGCGAACACCCCGAGCGTCTCGGAGAGCGGTCCCGCCAGGGCGCCGAGTCGGCGCTGCTTCACGAACGAGCGGAAGTAGGCCTGCGCCACGCGCGCGAACTTCTGCTTCTCGAACTCTTCCATGGAGAACGCCTTCACGACGCGGATGCCGGTCAGCGTCTCCTGGAGGATGGAGTTGAGGTCGGCCATGCGCTCCTGGGTGATCGTGCTCCGCCGCCGTAGCTTCTTCCCCAGCCAGACGATGAGGAACACCGAAGGCGGCACGACGAGGCAGGACACGAGCGCGAGCCGCCACGAGGTCCAGAAGATCCAGAAGAGGCAGACCGTCAGGAGCAGGATGCTCTTCACGAAGTTGCTGAACCCGGCCGCGAGCGCCCCTCGCACGAGTGCGATGTCGTTCGTGAGGCGCGAGAGCAGCGCTCCGGTCCTTCGCGTGTGGAAGAACGAGAGCGAGAGCTCGTGCAGGTGGCCGTAGACCTCGTTCCGGAGATCCCGCACCACGGCCTGCTCCACGTACACGGTGAGCACGCTCTGCAAGTAATCGAACACGTTCTTCAGGAAGAAGACGATGAGGAGCGTGAGACAGATCCGCGTGAGCGAAGTGATGGGGTTCCCCGTCAGGAAGAAGTGCTCGAACCAGGTGCGGAGGTCCTTCTTCCAGATGCTCACGCGCGCCGGGATCCCGCCCTTCGCCTCCTCGGACTGCGCCGCGTCGGGCACCGGGTGCGGCGCGGTCGTGTCGAGTCCCGTCACGGCGGCAATCGGAGCCGGAAGCGTCGCGGGAGCCTGGGCCGCATGGCGCGGCGTGAAGAGGATCTTCACGAATGGAGAGATCATCCCGATCGAGATGCCGCTCGTGAGGGCGAAGCCCACCATGAGCGCCGCCGTGAGGAGGAGATGCCCCCGATAGGGCCTCAGGTACTGCAGGAGGCGGAGCGAAGCGCTCCGCTGCTTGGGACGGCCGCGGCGCACCCTGACTACTCGAGCTCCGAGGGTCTGCGGCCGCCGATCCGGTCCAGCCAGTCGAATTTCCGCACGAAGGTCTCCTCGAAGTCGTAGCCGCGGGCGAAATCGCTCGGCTTGTCCTCGGGCGTCTTCCCGAGGAGCCCCTGCTCCACCATCTGGAAGACGATGGCTCCGAAATCCTCCGTCGTCCCGATGCCCCACTGCTCGAGCACGGTCTTGGCGACGGGGCCGAACCGCGCGAGCGCGAGCTCCCGGGCCCCTTCGAGGACCTCGGCCCCGCTCACGTGGCGGATCTCGCGCGCGCACCGCACCGCGTGGTTCACGGCGTCGAGCGTGAACCGGTAGGCATTGGGGTGGTATTGCCCGTGCTTCAGGGCGAGATCGAGAATGGCGCTGTCTTGATCGGTCATCATGTCAGCGGACGTCCTGGCGGGTGAGCACCGTGTCGCGACGAAACTGGCGGTCGTTCGTGCGCGGATGGTCGACGTTGTAGTGGAGTCCGCGCGACTCGGAGCGACGCCGCGCGCAGGCCACGATCAAATCGGCCACGAGCCCGATGTTCCGAAGCTCGATCAGGTCCGCATCGAGCCGGTATCGCCAGTAATCACTTTCGGTTTGCTCCCGGAGCACGGCCACCATGGCGGCCGCCCGGGCGAGGCGCTCGTCGCTTCGGACGATGCCCATATAATCCCACATGACCTGTCGGAGCGCATCCCAATTGTGGTCGAAGATGACCTGCTCCTTGGGCTCCACCGCGCCGTTCGTGCGCCATGCCGGAAGCCGCGGCAGCCCCGCGCGCGGATCGGCCGACACCTGGCGCAGGATCGCCCGCCCGGCTCGCCGCGAGAAGACCATGGCCTCGAGGAGCGAGTTCGACGCGAGTCGATTTGCCCCATGTACGCCGGTGCAGGCGACCTCGCCGCACGCGTAGAGCCCGTTCAGCTCCACCCGACCGTCCAGATCGGTCACGATGCCGCCGCACATGTAGTGGGCCGCGGGCACGACCGGGATCGGCTCCTTGAAGACGTCGTAGCCCAGCTCCTGCACCCGCCGCGTGATGTGCGGAAAGCGGCGCTCGAGAAGCTTTCGCCCGAGCCGGGCCATGTCGAGCAGCACGAACTTGTCCCCGCGGCGCTTCATCTCGAAGTCGATCGCGCGCGCCACGATGTCGCGCGGCGCGAGATCGCGCAGGCGGTGGTAGCGCTGCATGAACGGCTTCCCATCCGTGGTGAGCAGCTTCGCCCCTTCCCCGCGCACCGCTTCGGAGATCAGGAACGACTTCGCCTCGGGATGATAGAGGCACGTGGGGTGGAACTGCATGAACTCGAGGTTCGCGACCGGCGCTCCGGCGCGGAACCCCGCCGCGAGTCCGTCCCCCGTCGCGATGTCGGGATTCGTCGTGTACGTGTAGACCTTGCCGCAGCCCCCCGTCGCGATCACGGTCGCGTGCGCCGCGACGACATCGATCGACCCCGTGCCGCGGTCGAGCAGGTACGCGCCCCAGACACGCTCGCGCGACGGCGCGAGCCTTCGCCCGGCGAGGTGCTTCGACTCCAAGACCAGATCGATCGCGATCGCGTTCTCGAGGATGGTGACCTTCGGGTGTGCGCGGGCCTGGGCGAGGAGCACGCGCTCGATCGCATGACCCGTCCGGTCCTTGGCATGGACGATCCGGCGGCGCGAGTGTCCCCCCTCGCGGCCGAGCGCGAGCCGGTCGGGATCCGCCGCGTCCTTGTCGAAGCGGACGCCGAGCGAGATCAACCGCATGACCTCGGTGGGCCCCTCCTCCACGAGCACGTGGACCGCCTCGGGATCGCAGAGCCCCGCCCCGCAGACGAGCGTGTCCCGCTCGTGCCGGGCGAACGCATCGTCGTCCCCCAGGGCGGCCGCGACACCCCCCTGGGCATAGTTCGTGTTCGACTCGAGCGCGTCCACCTTGGTCGCGACGATGACCCGCGCGAACTGCGCCGCGTGGAGCGCGACGGTCAGGCCGGCGATGCCGCTTCCCAGGACCAGGACATCGGTCTCGGTCTGGCTGCGCGCGCTTCGTTTGCGAGTGGTGGGTGTCATGAGGATCGGGTGGCCCCCGATGAGGTGAAGCCTAGGGCATCCCTGCTGACGGCGCCACCGGCCGGGACGAGGCCGACGAGATGCGGCTCGACGGGATCGAGCGGCGTGAGCCGGGTCCGGAGCACGTGCACGGGGAGGGACGCACGTAAAGAATGCGGCCATCGAGCCTCGTCCTTCTCGGTGATGAGTGCTTCGCTGGCGCCGGCCGATGCGCCGCGCTCGAGCGCGCGCGCGAGGTCGTCCTCCCGGAAGCGCGCGTGGTCGGGGAACGACGCATGATGAACGACCCGGGCTCCGGACGCGGCGACGAGTCGCTCCACGCGCTCCGGCGCTCCCACGGCGGTCACGAGCGCGACGGTTTTGCCAGACAGAGACGCATCGGCCAGGTCGTCATGGCGGGCCAGCGGGGTCCTTCGATCGAGCGAGCGTCGGAAGCGGAGCACGGCGGCGCGAGGCGCGTGCTCGCGAACCGCCCGGAGCGTCGCGTCGCCGATCTCGTCGCCGGGCTCGAGCACGAACGCCACGACGTGCGCCTCCCGAAGCGTCCTCGGCGGCCGCCGCAACGGACCGGCGGGTAGCATCCAGCCGTTTCCGAATGGATGGATGGGATCGACCGCGACCCAGAGCCGGTCCCACGCGAGCGATCCCTGCTCCCATCCGTCGTCGAGCAGCACCGAGGTCGCGCCGTATCCCGCGATCGCGCGCACCGCCGAGCGGCGCCGGTCGCGTCCCACCGCGACCACCGTGCTCGCGTCGAGCGCGGCCCGAAGCGCGGCGGCCTCGTCGCCGCCGAACCGCGCGAGGCGCTCGGCGGGATAGTCCGTCGTATCGGGCAGCACCAAGGTCCCAGTCGCATCCTCCCGGCCGTGTCCGCGCGAGACCACGGCGGGGCGCCCGCCGCGGGCCAGGATCGCCTCCGCGAGCCAACGCACGAGGCTCGACTTCCCCGATCCCCCCACGGTGAGTCCCCCCACGCAGAGGACGGGCGCTCCGTCGATCCCCCGGCGCGACGACGACGCGCGCGCGCGCGCGACCGCCGAGCCTGCGGCGTAGCCCAGGGAGAGCGGTGCGAGCGCGAGGGTCCAGGCCATCGTCCCGGGACGCCCCGACCAGGATCGCTCGAGCGATCCCGCGAAGCCGCGGTCCGACGTCGGGGGGCCGCTCACGGCGCGAGCCCCCAGGAATCGATCGCGTCGAGCCCGCGGTCGGCCGCCCCGGCCGCGCGCGCGGCGGCGCGGATGGAGGCGAGGCCGCGCTGCACGAGATCTTCGTCGAGGAGCCAGCCTTCGACCGCGACGATCGCGTGCCGCTCGTCGGCGGCCGCGATCGCGCCCCCCTCGGCCCGCACGGCGTCCACCGCCACGGCCACTTCGTCGTGGTGGGGGCCCACGAGCACGGGACATCCGCGCGCGGCCGCCTCCCAGACGTTGTGCCCTCCGTGCTCCGAGAACGTGCCGCCGACGATCGCCCCCCACGCGCGCTCGTAGGCGGAGGGGAGCTCTCCGCGCGTCGCGAGGAGTCCCGCGCGGGGACCCTTCCGGCTCGCGAGCTCCTCGATCCATGCCTCGAGCGTCCGGTCCGAGCGCGTGCGCTCGTCGCGCACATCGACCGTGTAGCCCGCCTGGGCGAGCGCCGCCTTCGCCAGCACCTCTCCCGCCGCGTGCCTGGGAGCGACGATCAGCACCGCGCGCGAGCGCCCGGCAAACGGATCGCCGTCGCGGCGCTCGTCCGGCCACGAGGCGCGCGCGGCCAAGGCCCGCGCCCGATGCCGCTCGAGCGTGTCCGCGACGAGTCGCGCCACATGCTCCTCGCCCGGCCTCAAGCTCCCGAAGACGAGTGCCGGCCTCGAGCCGAACGGCCGCGATCCCTGGTCGAGCGGCGGTTCCGCTTTGAGGTCGCCGATGACCCGGATCCGCGCTTCGGGAACGCCGAGCCGCGCGAAGCGCCGCGCGTGCGCATCGCTCTGCGGAAGCGCATACACGCCCGCGCCGAGAAGCGACGCCCCCGCCACGCCGAGCCCCATGAGCCGCGATGTGGTGCGCTCCGACACGGAGGCGCCCACGAGCGCCACCGCGACGCCGTGCTTTCGCGACTCGACGATCAGGTTGGGCCAGATCTCGGTCTCGATGATGTCGAGGCGCCACGGACATGCGTCGTCCAGCACGGCGTCCACGATCTGCGGGAGATCGTGCGGCGCGATGCGCGCCGCCACGAGCCCCTCGAGATCCGCGCGCGCCCGCGCGAGTCCGGCGGCGGTACGCGTGGTGAGGAGGAACGGGGGCCGGTACCGGCGCGCCGCGAGCGCCCTGGCCCACGCGCGCGCCGCGCCCACCTCCCCGAGCGACGCGGCGTGGATCCAGACCGATCCCGCCGCGCGCGCGGTTTCCTCGCCCGCTCCGGTTCGCCCCGCGCGCCAGGGACTCGCGTCGGGCGCCGGAGGAAGAGGTCCCAGGAATGCGCCCACGCTCTGCGTGAGCGCGCGGTAGATCGCGAGGCCCGCGCTCATGGCGGGCTCAGCCGCGCGCGGCCGGGGCCTGGGCCGCGCGGCCGCTCTGGACGAATTCGAGGATGGCGTCCGCGGCGCGCTCCGCGGCGCCCGCGCCGCCGAGCCGCTCCGGAAGGCCGGCGAAGATCGATCGCTGGCGCTCCCGCTCCGCCGGATCCTCGAGGAGCCGCGCTCCGGCGGCCGCGATCGAGGCACCGGTGGCCGCGTCCTGGATGCGCTCCGGGGCCACGTCCTGCCCCATCACGATGTTCGCGAGCCCGATGCGCGGCAATCGCACGAGCCGCCGCGCGATCGCGAAATTCAAAGCGCTCGTGCGATAGACGATCACGAGCGGCACCCCGATCGAGGCCGCCTCGAGCGTCGCGGTTCCGGACGCGACGAGCGCGAGATCGGCGGCGCGAAGGAGCGGCTCCGACTCGCCGCGGACCTGGATCGGCCGGAGCGAGTCCCAGAGGCCGCGCGTCGCGCCCCGCGTGCGCTCCTCCTCGGCGGGTCCGGCGTCGCTCACGGCGACGCGCACCCTGCCCGGCGCGTGGCTCACGAGGCGGAGCGCGGCGTCGAGCATCGGGGCGAGATGGTGGCGCACTTCTCCCTTTCGGCTGCCCGGGAGGAGCGCGATCAGCGTGTCCCCGGAATCCACCTCGAAAGCGCGGCGCGCTTCCTCGCGCCTGGCCGGATCGGGCGCGAGCGCGCCCGCGGGGTGCCCCACCCAGCGCGCAGCGACCCCCTCGCTTCGGCAGATCGCCTCCTCGAATCGGAAGAGGAGGAGCATGAGATCCACGTCCTCCCGGATGCGGCGGATGCGGCCGTAGCCCCACGCCCAGATCTGGGGCAGCACGTAGTACACGACCGGACGCCCCATGCGCTTGGCTGCGCGGGCGAGGCCGAGGTTGAGCCCCGGCGAGTCGATCGGGAGAAAGATCGCGTCGGGCGTGTCCTCGAGGAGCTCGAGAACCCGCGCGCGCGCGCGCCGGATGGCGGGCAGATGTCGCACGACGCCGCCGAACCCCATGACCGCGACCGACTCCATCGGCGCGACGGCGTGAAGGCCCGCGGCGCGAAGCGCGGGGCCGCCCAGGCCCGCGGCCTCCACCGGGACGCCGCGACGCCGGAGCGCGGTCAAGCACGCCGCGCCCAGCCGGTCCCCCGACGGGTCGCCGGCGGAGACGATGATCTTCGGGAAGGTCAGGCTGCGACGCCCTGCGGCGTGAGCGGGGCGGTCAGGCGCCCGATCCGCTCGGCGGCGCGGAGCGCCTCGAGCGCCGTCGCGGACTCCGCCCACGATCGGTGCGGCTCGTCGCGCAAGGCGAGGACGTGGCGGAGCTCGGTCTCGAGCGGGTCCAGGTCCTTGACCTCGATCGGCACGGGACGGATCCGGGCGAGGAGCTCGGCGGTGGTGGCGCCGCCCCCGAGAGGGCCGCCCGGCGTGAGCGCATACGCCTCGACCGAGCGGTTCATGCAGTCGATCGAGAGGTACTCGCTCCCTTCGAAGAACCGGATCTTCCGGACCTTGTCGCGCGAGATGCGGCTCGCGGTGAGATTCGCGACGCACCCGCTCTCGAACACGAGGCGGGCGTTCGCGATGTCGATCTTGGAGGTGAGGACCGGCACGCCGACGGCGTGGATCTCGGTGATGCGCGAGCGCGTGGCGAGGAGCGCCAAGTCGAGATCGTGGATCATGAGATCGAGGATCACGTCGACGTCGAGACCGCGGTTCACGGGAGGCGCGAGCCGATGTGCCTCGATGAACTTGGGCGAGCGGAGATGCGGCAGGGATGCCGCCACGGCGGGATTGTGCCGCTCGACGTGCCCGACGTAGAGCACGACGCCGGCCGTGCGCGCCGCGCTCAGCATCCGCTCTCCCTCCTCCGGGCGGGAAGCCATCGGCTTCTCGACCAGCACGTGGATGCCGCGGCCGAGCGCCTCGATCGCGCCGTCGGCGTGGGCGGGGGTCGGTGACGCGAGCGAGATGAGATCGACCTGGTCGAGGAGCGCCGAGAGCGACTCGAAGGTGGTGATGCCGAGATCCTTCTCCGCCCGCGCGCGCGCGGCGGGATCGGGATCGTGCCCGCCCACGAGCGTGATGCCGTCGATCTTCTTCCAGGCGCGGGCATGGTGGCTTCCGAGGTGCCCCAGCCCCGAAACGCCGACCCGCGCCTTGGTCACCGCACGATGCCCCGCTCCGAGCTCCGGACGAACTCGACGAACTCGTGGACCTCGGGATAGGGTTTGAGCTCGCGCAGGATGCGGTCGAGCGCCTGCGCCACGTTGAGCTGCGAGCGGTAGAGGATCCGGTACGCGCGCTTGAGCTCGAGCCGCGCCTCGG
>DASTKC010000182.1:0-8395 GCA_035716085.1 Candidatus Eiseniibacteriota bacterium
CAAGCTTATCGATTGGGAGTCGATTGGTGAACGTAGCTCGATCTACGTTTGGTCCTGGGGTCGCATGCCCCGCGAAAGCCGATACTTCAGAATCGACTTCGACCGCAAGGCGGCGACCCATCCTACTGTCACTCGCATAGACGGACCACCGGATCATGTAACAAGACGCACGAACACCGTTCCGCTCGAGTTTAGGCAGGAAGGTGGCACTATGTCTGTACGAACCAGGGAATCCTTGGAATGGAGTAGATTTCGCGCCGCCCGTGGTAGGGTCACGCCGCTTGCGCCCTCCTAAGGAACGATCACATCGCTAGGGCTCTGGCAGATGAGGCATGTAAGGTATTGATGCCTCAACTCTGCTAGACTCCCTCGCTCATGCGTTACACGCAGGCATTTCTACCCACGCTCAAAGAAGATCCAGCCGATGCGGAACTCGTCAGCCACAAGCTGATGGTCCGGGGCGGCATGCTGCGGAAGCTCGCGGCGGGCATCTATACGATCCTGCCGCTCGGCTGGCGCGTCACGTCCAAGGTCGCGCGCATCGTGCGCGAGGAGATGGACCGCGCGGGGTGCCAGGAGGTCCTGCTCCCGATCCTCATGCCGGCGGAGCTCTGGAAGGAATCGGGGCGCTGGGACAAGTACGGGCCGGAGCTCTTCCGTCAGCGGGACCGCCACCAGCGCGACTTCGCGTTGGGGCCGACGCACGAGGAGGCGATCACCGATCTCGTGCGGAACCACGTCCGCTCGTATCGCGACCTGCCGCTCAACCTCTACCAGATCCAGACCAAGTTTCGGGACGAGATCCGCCCGCGATTCGGCGTCATGCGCGCGCGCGAGTTCATGATGAAGGACGGGTACAGTTTCCACGTGGACGAGGCGTCGCTCGGGCAGGGCTACGAGCGCATGCACGAGGCGTACTCGGCCGTGTTTCGCCGGTGCGGACTCGAGTTCGTTGTGGTGGAGGCGGACTCGGGTGCGATCGGCGGGGACGTGAACCACGAGTTCATGGTCACGGCCGACTCCGGCGAGTCGATGGTGTTCTCCTCGGCCTGCGGCTACGCTGCGTCGGAGGAGAGCGCCAAGTACGCCGTGCCGGAGCATGCGGCCGAAGCGGCCCAGGCGCTCGCCCCGAAGGACACGCCGGGGAAGAAGAGCGTCGAGGAAGTGGCCGAGTTCCTCAAGGTCACCCCCGACCGCCTCCTCAAGAGCCTCGTCTTCATCGCGGGCGACGATCCGGTGCTCGCCGTCGTGCCGGGAGACCGCGAGCTGAACGAAGCCAAGCTCGCCCGGGCGCTGGGGGGCGTTCCCATCAGACTCGCAACCGCACAGGAAATCGAGAAGATCACGGGCGGCCCGCTAGGGTTCACGGGCCCGGTGGGTCTCGAGTCCAAGGTCCACACCCTCTACGACGCGTCCCTCGGAAACAGCCGCAACTACGTGACCGGCGGAAACAAGCTCGACGTCCATCTCACCAACGTCCGCTTCGGGCGCGACCTCACGGGCGGCACCCAGGCGGATCTCTCGACCGCGCGCGAGGGAGACAGGTGCCCGCGCTGCGGCGACGTGATGCGCGTGACGCGGGGCATCGAGGTGGGGCACATCTTCAAGCTCGGACTTCGCTACTCGGAGCCGATGAAGGCGACCTTCCTCGATCCGGAAGGGGTAGAGCGGACGATCGTCATGGGGACCTACGGCATCGGCGTCACGCGCACCGTGGCCGCGGTCATCGAGCAGCTCCACGACGACAATGGGATGATCTGGCCGATCTCGATCGCGCCGTACCAGGTCCACATCGTGGCCGTGAACGTGAAGGACGACACCACACGCGGCGCCGCGGATCAGCTCTACGCGGCGCTACAGGAGCGCGGGATCGAGGTCCTCTACGACGATCGCGACGAGCGGCCGGGGGCGAAGTTCAAGGACGCCGACCTGCTCGGCATTCCGCTCCGCGTGACGGTGGGGGAGAAGGGGCTGAAGGAAGGGATCGTCGAGCTTCGGGACCGGAGGACGGGTGTCGTCGAGAAGCTGCCCGTCCAGGACGCGGCCGACGCCGTGGCGCGGCGCGTCCGGGACGACCTTACGAAGCTTTCGTAGTCTTCGCAGCGGCGCGATTCGCCATCTTCGCGAGCCGCGACTTCCGACGATTGGCAACCGCCTTGGGGATCACGCCCTTCCGGACCGCCCGGTCCAGCCGGGACGCCGTCATGCGCGCAAGTTCTTTGTCCCCAGGGGTTTCCTGCATCTTCTTCAGGTAGGTTTTGATCTCGGACTTGACGGAAGCGTTCTTCGTCGCCGACCGCTTGGCCGTGCGCATACGCTTGACCGCCGACTTGTGATGCGGCATTCAGCTCCTCCGGAACGGGTGACAGCTCGAACGTGCGAAGTGCGCGACTCTACGGGACTTCCGGCGTCCTGTCAAGCGAGGCCGGCGTGGTATACTCGCCCGAATGGCACCGCGACTCCCGAAACGCCGCGGCGACGCTCTCCCCCCTGATCCCCCCGACGATGTAGCCAAGGCGGACCTGAAGCAAGCGATCGCCGCTCTCCCCGCTCAGCCCGGGGTCTATCTGTTCCGCGACCGGAACGGGCAGCTCCTCTACGTCGGGAAAGCGAAGCGTCTGGACGCGCGCGTGCGGTCGCATTTCCAGGATCCGGAGGCGCTCGGCCCGAGGCAGGTCGTCCTCACGCGGCGGACACAGGCCGTGGAGTACATCGCGGTGGACTCCGAGATCGACGCGCTGCTCCTGGAGGCCACGCTCGTCCGGGAGCGCCAGCCGCCGTTCAACGTCCGGCTGAAGGACGACAAGCGGTACCCCTATCTTCGCGTGTCGTGGCAGGAGCCGTTTCCGCGGCTCACGGTCGTGCGCAAGGTGGAGAAGGATGGGGCCAGGTACTTCGGCCCCTACACCGAGGTGAAGAGCCTGCGGGCGCTCCTCCGCCTCACGCAGACGATCTTTCCGATGCGCACCTGCACGGACATCGACGCGCACATCCAGGCCAAGCGTGAATGCCTCGAGTTCCACATCGGCCGCTGCACGGGACCCTGCATCGCGGCGCAGTCGGCCGAGGACTATCGCGCGATGGTGGATCAGTTCTGCGACTTCCTCGCGGGCAAGCGGGAGGAAGTGGTGGCTCGCCTCCGCGCGCTTCAAGAGAACGCGGCGGAGCGGCGGGAATACGAGCGCGCGGCTCGCCTCCGCGACCAGATCAAGAAGCTCGAGCAGATCCTGGCACGGCAGCGGATGGTCGACATCGCGGGCCTGTCGGCTGACGTTCTCGGCCTCGCGCGCGAAGGGGAGCGATGCTGCGTCGTCGTGCTCAAGGTGCGCGAGCGCCGCGTCGTCGCCAAGGACGTGCGGTGGCTCCGCGGCACGAGTGGGAAGACCGAAGGGGAGCTGCTCCGTGCGTTCGTCACGCTCTACTACTCGCAAACCGAGGCGATTCCCGAGGCGCTCGTGGTCGAGACCGATCCGGCCGAGTGCGAGCTTCTCGTGGGCTACCTCGAGCGCGGCGCGGGGGGCCCTGTGCGCGTCCGGCAGCCGCGGGATGGAACCGAGCGGGCGCTCCTCCGGACCGCGCATCGGAACGCCACGATGCTCGTGTCGCGGGCGCGCGAAGCCGCGGGGAAGGGACTCGAGGGGAACGCGGCCGACGAAGCGCTCGAGCTGCAGCGCGCTCTGGGGATCGACCGACTTCCGCGGCGGATCCGCTGCTTCGACGTGTCGCAGCTCTTCGGTACGTATGTCGTCGCGTCGATGGTGACGTTCATCGACGGGCGTCCCTTTAAAAACGAGTACCGCCACTATCGAATCCGGACCGTCGAGGGGCAGGACGACTTCGCCTCCATCGCCGAGGCGGTGCGTCGCCACGCCGGACGCGTGACCGAAGGGGATATGGAGGCGGCGGATCTCGTGCTCATCGACGGAGGGATCGGGCAGCTCCAGGCGGCGCTGGCCGCCGTCCAGGGGACGCCGCTCGAATCCGTGCCGTTCGCCGGGCTCGCGAAGCGGCTCGAGGAGATCGTGCGGCCGGGGGGCGCGCCGGTCCTCAGGCTCTCCAGGCGCTCGCCCGCGCTCAAGCTGCTCATGCGGGTCCGCGACGAGGCGCATCGATTCGCGATCGTCTACCATCGCACGCTTCGTGGGCGGGCGGTTCGGAGCACGGAGCTCGAGAAGGTGCCCGGGCTCGGTCCCAAGCGGCAGGCGCTCCTCCTCCGGCGCTTCGGCTCCGTGGAGCGCCTCAAGCAGCAGCCGGTGGACGCCATCGCGGCGGTGCCGGGCATCGGCGAGCGGATGGCGGCGAGGATTCTCGAGGTCGTTGGAAGCGCGGGAGGACCCCAGTGAGCAGCTCGACCCAGCATGCGCGAAGCGCTTCGCCGCGGAGCGCCACGAAACGAACGAGCACGCGGCTTGCTCGCCGCAAGGCCGAGCGCGAGCCGGTGGCCGCCGCCAGCGTCAAGACGCCGCTCGGCAAGATCTGGATCCTCGCCACCGAATCGGGTCTGCGCGAGATCCGTCTCGCCGACCAAGGCCGCCCCACGCGCCCCGAGATGGATGCGCGCGGGTGGAAGCTGGTCCGGAAGAAGAAGTGGACCGACCCCGTTCGCCGGATCCTCGAGCGCTATCTCCAGGGCCGCGAGCAGCGCCTCGAGATCGAGCTCGATCTCGCGATCGGGACTCCGTTCCAGCGCCGCGTGTGGGATGCCGCGCGCCGGATCCCGTACGGCGCGGTCGTCTCCTACGCCGAGCTCGCGTCGATGGCCGGAGGGTCGGGGGCGCAGCGCGCCGTCGGGAACGCGCTCGGCGCGAATCCCGTGCCGATCGTGGTGCCGTGCCACCGGATCATCCACGCCGATCAGTCGATCGGCGGATTCTCGTCGGGGCTTCGCTGGAAGCGACACCTGCTCACCATCGAGCGAGGTCAGCTCGAGCTCACCTGGACGAAACCGCGGCGGTCGCTCTTCGGCCGATGACGCGTCCCGCGAAGAGCGCGTCCCAGCCCGCGACAACCCCGCTCGGGGCCGACCTCGAGCGCTTCCGCGAACACCTGGCGCTCGAGCGCCGCATGAGCGAGCACACCGTGCGCGCCTACGTCCGAGACCTGGAGCAGTACGGACGCTTCCTCGGCGGACGGAAGATCCGGACCGCCGGCTCGGCCAGCGCGCGCGACATCGAGGAGTACATGCGGGAGGCGAAGTGGGCCGCGTCCACAGTGGCGCGCAAGCTGGCCGCCCTGCGCGCTTTTCACGAGTTCTTGCGCCGGCGCGGCGTCGCGGGAGACAATCCCGCGCTTCAGGTTCGCCCGCCGCGTCGCTCGCGGCCGTTGCCGGACGTGCTGTCCGTGCCCCAGGTGGAGGCGCTCCTCAAGGCCCCGCGGGGGGAGGAGCCGGCCCAGATCCGGGACCGGGCGATGCTGGAGGTGGCGTACGCGACCGGGCTCCGCGTGACGGAGCTCGTGAAGCTCCGGATCGAGGAGATCGACGGCGAGGAGCAGCTCGTACGCTGCATGGGGAAGCGCTCGCGGGAGCGGATCGTGCCGTACGGGAATCAGGCGAAGCGCGCGCTCGAGGAGTACCTCGACCGCGCGCGTCCCGGCCTGGTGCGGGACCGGAGCGAGCGCGCGGTGTTCCTGACGCGCCTCGGACGGTCGTTCAGCCGGATGGGTTTCTGGAAGCTTCTCAAGGGTTACGCCAAGGCGGCGGGGATCGAGCAGCCGGTCTCCCCGCACACGCTCCGCCACTCGTGCGCGACGCACCTGCTCGAGGGGGGCTGCGATCTTCGCGTGGTGCAGGAGATCCTGGGGCACCGTTCCATCGAGACGACGCAGATCTATACGCATCTCGATCGCGGCTACCTGCGCGAGGTGCATACGCGGTTTCATCCCCGGGCCTGAGGGCCCAAGCCGGAACGTGGAGGACTGGATGACGAGGATCGGGGATCGACCCGGGCGAGGCGGCTGGGCGCTCGGGCTCGCGATGTTTGCCGTGCTGTCCATCATGGCGCTCGGCAACGCGCGCGCCCAAGAGTCCGATCCCAACGGGCTCGACCCCGATGCGCAGATCGCGCTCGGCCCCATCCGCTATGCATCGTCCGTCTCGCTCGGCATGCGCCAGCCACCTCCGACGCAGGAGCGGCCACGGGCCCCGCTCCTGCGGCGCCAGCGCCCGAACACGATCTCGATCGGCATCCAGGGGGACTACGGGATCGTCCGCGGCAACTCGCGACTCGCGGATGGCTTCGACGACGGCCCTGGGTATTCATTCCGATTCCGCTACATGCTGGCCCCGTCGTTCGCCCTCGGCTTCTCGTTCGAGAGCCAGCGCTTCTACGACAAGGGAGGCATCCCCTCGACCGAGATTGGGGCGGGGGACAGCACGGTCGTCATGACGACCGTGGGCGCGGAGGGCGTGTTCTACATCCATCGCGAGCGCGAGGTGAATCCCTACTTCGTGACCGGCTTCGGCTACGCGAGCCCGGACGTCGTCGACGAGGTGCGCGGCAGCGCCCGCGTGAACGAGGGCATGTTCCTCGTGCTCGGGAGCGGTCTCGAGCGATTCATCCGGCCCCGCTTCTCGCTCGACTTCACGCTCCGCGGCTACGGGCTGATCAGCAATTCCGAGTTCACAGGCATCGCCACGCTCAGTGCGGGCATCCATCTCTATCCCGGAGACTAGTCCCGCATGCGGGTGACGTTCTGGGGCGCGGCCCGAACCGTCACGGGCTCCAAGCATCTCCTGACCGGCGAGAGCGGAACCGTCCTCCTGGACTGCGGCCTGTTCCAGGGACGCCGCGCCGAGTCCGAAGCCAGGAATCGCGCGCTTCCGTTCAACGGCGCCGCCATCGACGCGGTGGTGCTCTCGCACGCGCACATCGACCACTCCGGCGCGCTTCCGGTGCTCTGCCGGAGCGGATTCGACGGAAAGATCCACGCGACGCGCACGACCGTCGATCTCTGCCGTCCGATGCTCCTCGATGCCGCCCACCTCCAGATGAAGGACGCCGAGTTCATGAACAAGCGGCGGAATCACAACCACAAGGGGGATCCCGTGGTCCCCCTGTATACCGCCGGGGACGTGGAGTGCGTCCTCGAGCGCATGGTGGGGGAGGAGTACGAGACGCCATTCGAGCCGATCCCGGGCGTGTCCGTGATGTTCCACGAGGCGGGGCACATTGCGGGCGCGGCGTCGGTGTCGCTTCGCTGGAAGGAGAACGGGCGCGAGGGATCGCTCGTCTTCTCCGGGGACCTGGGCCGCCCCGGCCGCCCCATCCTGAAAGATCCGGTGCCGCTGCAGAAAGCCGACTACCTCATCACCGAAGGGACGTATGGGGGAAAGCACCATCCCGACGAGGAGACGCTCTGGACCTCGTTCGAGGCGGTGCTGAAGGACGCGATCGCGCGCGGGGGGCGCATCGTGATTCCGGCGTTCGCCGTGGGGCGGACCCAGGAGGTGGTCTACGCGCTCGACCACCTGTTCCGCTCCGGGCGCGTGCCCGAGATGCCGATCTACATCGACACGCCGCTCGGGATCGAGGCCCAAACCATCATCCGGAGCCATCCGGAGGTGTTCGATGAGGAGACCGCGGCGGCGCTCCGCGCGGGTGGCGATCCCTTTGGCATGCAGCGCGCCACGCTGATCAAGGATGCGGAGGACTCGAAGAAGCTCAACGACAAACCGGGCACCTTCATCACGGTCTCGGCGTCGGGAATGTGCGAGGGAGGGCGAATCCTCCATCACCTGAAGCAAACAGTCGGCGACGCCAAGCATACGATCGTCATCATCGGTTATCAGGCTGAGGGAACGCTGGGGCGCCGCCTCGTCGAGCACGTCCCGGAGGTGAAGATCTTCGGCGAACCCTACGAAGTCCATGCGAAGGTCGTCGTGCTGAACGGATTCAGCGCGCACGCCGATCATGACGCGCTCGTGGCGCAGGCGGCCGCGTGCGGCGCACCGAAGGGTGTCGCGATCGTGCACGCCGACCTCGAGCGGGCCGAGGCCCTGAAGGCCGGCCTCCCGTCGCCGGAGCGCGTCCGCATCCCCACCGAGGGACATACCTGGGAGCTCGCGTGACCCGCGAGGAGCGGCGCGGCCGCTACCACGGTTTTCGCGTCGGCGACCGGGTCCTCCACAAGGAATTCGGCGAAGGGCTCATCGTCGAGGTCCGCGATCGGGACGGATTCGAGGTTCTCGAGATTGCGTTCCCGGACGGAATCCGCCGGCTCACCTCGCTCTATCCGCTCGAGCCCGCGCGCGGCGCGGGACGCGCGACCTCGGCGCCGGCCGTGTCGGCGGCGACGTCCGCGCCGGCCCTCCGGCTCGGCACCGATCTCCCCGCGCGCGGGCAGTTCCGGATCGCTCCGGGCGCGGACGAGCTCGTCCAGCGGCTCGTCGCGGGCC
>DASTKC010000183.1:0-28341 GCA_035716085.1 Candidatus Eiseniibacteriota bacterium
CTTGCTCAGCCGCTCGTGGCTCTGCGGATCGATAGCCGTGACGGTCCACTCGTACGTTCGGCTCGGTCCGAGGTAGCCGTTGTACACGAGGAAGGTGTCCGGAGTCGTCGTGCTAAAGATGCAACAAGGCTGCGGAGCGACCACCCGGAGGTCCAGCCGATAGTGGACAGCGCCTGCCTGGGGATCGATCGATTTGTTCCACCGGAACGTGACCGGCACCTGCGTCACCGAGCCATTGTTGATGGGCACGCGTAGGTTGAACGGGTTAGGAGCGACCGGCACCCCGTAGGACGACCCGTAGATCGCCTTCACGACGTTGATCCGTCCGTGGCCGAAGTCGTTGTCGGGTGTAGCTGCCTTGTCGGCAGTCTGCATGAGCGCGTCCCGCACCTGCGCGACCGTCCACTCGGGGTGCGCCTCGCGCACGAGCGCCGCGGCTCCACCGATGAGCGGTGTGGATAGCGACGTGCCGCTCGCAAGCGCGTAGGTCGTGGCGCCGGCCACCGCCCACTGGACGTTGATCCCCTGGGCCACGACTTCGGGCTTCATCCGTCCGTCAGCGGTCGGTCCACGGCCCGAAAACGCGGCGATGAAGTTCATATCGCTGACAGCCCCGACCGAGAGGATGCTATCCGCGTCGGCTGGAGACCAGAGCGAGCCGGCCGCACCTCCTTCATTGCCCATGGCGTTGCAGACCACGATCCCTCGACGCGCCGCGAAGATCGCCCCCAGAGCCACGACCGTGGTGTACCCGTCGAGGTCCGTGTACTGGTAGTCGTTCGCGGTCCCGTCGAAATCGAGATACGCGAGCGAAGACGAGATCACGTCGACGCCGATGGAATCCGCCCACTCAGCTGCGGCGACCCAGTTGTCCTCTTCCACGGGCGTCTCGGAGCGTACATCTTCGGTCTTGGCGAGGACGAATCGCGCATTGAATGCAGGACCGACGAGGTTACTTGACGCGTAGCCGCCGAGAACGGACCAAGTCCCGGTTCCGTGATCCCACTGCCCGGTCACGTCCCCCGCCTGGTTCGCCGTCTCACCGTCGTGGAAGATGAAGTCCCGCTCGGCGATCTTTTGGAGCAGTGTGAGTGACGGATGGGCCTTGTCGTACCCGGTGTCGAACATCGCGACGATCACCGAGGCTCCGCTCCATCCGGAGTCATGCGCCGCAGGCACGTTGATGCCGTTGAGCGCGGTGATCGACCCACCGTAGCTGAAGGGCTTCGGGAGCGCCGTGAACTGCCCCGCCACGGTCCCCGCCAGTAGATCCCCGGGCCTCGGTCCTGCGTCGCGCAGGAATCCCTGCTCCGACGGTGCCTGCGGCGCGCCGGGCGCGACGCCCACCGCTTCGATTCGCCGCGAGACTCTCGCCGGCGTGACCCGTCGCACGAACGGGAGCGCGGCGATCCTTCGCGCCTGCCCTTCGTTCGCAATCACGGTCATGGCGTTGAGCCAGCGTGAGACGTGCCGCACATCCACCCCCGTCGCGGCGACAGCATCGACGTAGTTCTGTGCGACCGGGAGATCGTAGTAATCGGGAACGAAGCGGCCGCCCGTCTCCCGCGCACGGCGTGCGCGCGCACGCGGATCCATCCGGTCGTCCACGGAACGGAGCGAGGCGGCGAAGGAGCCGGCGTCCGGAATCGCCTTGTCGGTGAAATGCACCCAGAGGACCGACCGCCCTTCCGCCTTGAGCCGCGCGAGCGACTGCGCGGACAGCACGTCGGGGGCGCGCGGCGAGGGAGCGGTGAACGCCGCGTGCGGCTCCGGGCGCGTGCGAGCGGCCGCGGAAGGAACGGCGGGGCCGGCTGCGATGAACGTGAGGAGCGCGCCCCCGATGAGATACGACCTAGCGATGCGTGACATGACGGGACCTGTTCCGGCTCTCGAAGGCTGGACCTTCAACCGTTGCGCGGCCATCCTAGGCCGACGCCATCGCCTCCTTGTCGGCGCGGGCCTGGGCCACGATGCGGTCGGCAAGCTCTCGGGGAACCTCTTCGTAGTGGGCGAACTTCGTGTGATGAGACGCGCGCCCTTGGGTGAGGGAGCGCAGGTGGGTGGAATACTTGTAGAGCTCGGCCTGGGGCACGTGCGCGCGGATGACGTCGTAGCGGCCCTCGCTCCCCATGCCGAGGATCTTCCCGCGTTTGGATGAGAGATCGCCCGTGACGGCTCCGACGAAGTCCTTCGGGACCTTCACCTCGACCTCGACGATCGGCTCGAGGAGGACGGGGCCCGCCTCCTTGGCGCCTTCCTTGAAGGCCATCGATCCCGCGATCTTGAAGGCCATTTCCGAGGAGTCGACCGAGTGGTACGAGCCGTCGTAGAGCGCCGCGCGGACCCCGACGACCGGATAGCCCGCGAGCACGCCTTCATGCATGGCTTCGACGATCCCCTTCTCGACGGCGGGAATGAAGTTCCGAGGCACGGCGCCGCCGACGACCTCGTCGACGAATTCGAACCCCTCGCCGTTCTTCATCGGCTCGAGCCGCACGTGGACGTCGCCGAACTGGCCGCGGCCGCCGGTCTGCTTCTTGTGCCGCCCCTGCTTGCTGACCGACTTCCGGATGGTCTCGCGATACGGAATGCGCGGCTTGGCGGTCTCGACGTGGACGCCGAAACGGCGGTTCAGCTTCTCGATCACGACTTCGGTCTGGAGGTCTCCCATCGAGGAGAGGATGGTCTGGTGGAGGTCGCTCGCCACGCGCACGTGGATCGTCGGATCCTCCTCGCGGAGCTTGTGGAGGCCGGAGCCCATCTTCTCTTCCTCGCCCTTCGACTTCGGAGCGATCGCGACTTCGTGCTCCGAGCTCGGGAACGGGATGGGCGCGAGCGTCACGGGGTGGCTCTTCTCGCAGAGAGTCTGGCCCGTGTGGGTCTCGCGGAGCTTCACGGCCGCGCCGATGTCTCCCGCCGCGATGTGTCCCATGTCGGTGCGGTCTTTGCCCTTGATCGTGAAGACCTGGCCGATCTTCTCCGCCCGCTGCGCGCTCGAGTTCCACACTTCCTTGCCCGGCGTGAAATTGCCGGAGAAGACGCGGATCATGGAGAGGTCGCCTGCGTGCGACTCGCTGCTCGTCTTGAAGACGAGTGCGGACAGATGCGCGGCGAGCTCGGGCTTCAGATCCTCTTCCTCGGAACCGCCCGCCTTTTTCGCGTGGACCGCGCCCATATCGACGGGCGATGGGGCGAGATCGACGAGCGTGTCGAGGAGGAAATCGATCCCGAGCATCGGGACCGCGGCGACGGGAACGGCCGGCACGAAGGAGCGATGGGCCACGCCTTCGCGAAGGCCGGTGTGGATCTCCTCCACCGAGAGCTCTTCTCCGCCGAGGAATTTCTCGAGGAGCTGATCGTCCGCTTCGGCCGCGGCATCCACGAGGGCCGAGCGCGCCTTCTTGACGTCGGCTTCGAGCTCGGCGGGAATCGGCGCCTCCTTGTGGGAGCCGTCCTTCTCGAATATCAGTGCTTTCATCGACGCGAGGTCGACGACACCGCGGAACTGATCCGCCTCGCCGATGGGCCACGCGACCGGTACGAAGCGAATCCCGAGCCGCTCGCTCGCAGAGCTGACGACCTTGGAGAACGAGGCGTGCTCCTTCTCCATCATCGTCACCGCGCAAAGGACCGGACAGTTGCGCTCGTGCACCCGCTCCCAGATCGCCTCCGTGCTCGCCTCGACGCCCGCAGCGCCGCGCAGACAGAAGAGCGCGGCATCCGCCGCGCACAGGCCCGCGACGCAATCTCCGATGAAGTCGGCGTAGCCCGGCGTGTCGATCAGGTTGATCTTGGTCCCCCGCCATTCGACGGGAGCCAGGGCCAGGCTGATCGTGATCTTGCGGTGGATCTCCTCCGGCGTGAAGTCGAGGGCGGTCGTGCCTTCTTCGATCTTGCCGTGCCGCGTGATGGCCTTGGTTCGGAAGAGGAGCGATTCCGCGAGAGAGGTCTTGCCGGTTCCGTGCTGGGATACGAGGGCGATATTGCGGATCTGGCTGGGCTGGAAGTCCTTCAAGGACGCCTCCAGATTCGAGGAGGTAACTTGCACGATTCTATGGACATAGGCGATTACCTATATGGTACCACAGCGGGCGCTCTCCTTGCAAGGAGACGGGCTCAAAGTAAAACACGAGCGGTGGCTCGCGCCACCGCTCGTGCGGGGGTTCTGAATGATGCTTGCTGCTAGTGCTGCTTACTTCTTGCGACGCGCCGCGGCGAGGCCGATGAGGCCCATGCCGAAGAGCGCGATCGTGCCAGGCTCAGGCGCCGTCGACGTGGTCGACGTCGTCGAAGACGAGCTGGTCGTCGTGCTGGACGACGTGGTGCTGCTGCTCGACGTCGTTCCGAAGAACGCACGGATTTCCTCGAAGCCGTCAGCGGAGTCGAGACCATCCGTGTTGCCCGAGAGACCGGAGTTCACGACGAAGTACAGGTTGTCCGACGCCGCCGCACCCGCGAAGAAGCTCGTCGGGATGTAGAAGTCGACGTCGCTCTCGCCGGAGCCCGTGTTCGAGACCCGATAATCCGTATAGATCGTCTGGTCCGAGGTTCCGTCGAGGTTGTACCGCAGGGTGCCATTGGCGATCACCGCAGGCTCATCCGCCAGAGAGCCACCGGCACTGGACGTGTAGATGCGCATCTCATTGAGCGTGAGGAACGCAGCGTCCTGGTTCGGCTCGTTGATGTCGAGCGTGAAGACGTAGTAGTCGATCCCGCTCACGTTCTTGATACCGAGCTGGCCGAGCGTGATCGAGTGCGTCCAAATACCCGCCTTCGTGTCGTACGGCGGCGGGACATCGGTGTTCATGCCCGTCTCCGTGTTGTTCGCCTGCCAGCGGAGGAACGGCTCGATCACGCCCGTTCCAGAGGACTGGATCAGGTTCGTGTTCGTCCAGATCGTTCCATCCACCGCACTAGTCACGGTCGTACCAGCCGTCGTGAGATCGATCGGCGGGAACGCCGCGTTTGCCGTAGAAGCGCCAAGAAGCGCCACGACGGCAGCAAGTAGCACTGCCCCACGAATCATTCTAGACCCCCCATTTCGATTTGCCTCCCCGCGGGGAACAGCGAGGCCACCGGACTTACTTGCGCGAGGAACGACCCCCGTAGAGCCTCGCACAAGCTATTCGTTTCGTAACCTGAGGATTGTAGCAAAACGCCCTGACCATTGCAAATAGAAATTTCAGGCTAGCTGCCTGTCTTCGCGGCTGTTCCCCGGGCCGGTATCCTGGCCAGCTGCTTCTTGACGTCCGGGACGAACGGGCTCCTGGGGTAATTCACCAGCAGGTTTTGAAGGTAAGCCCGAGCCCGGTCGTCCTGTTTGGCCTGATGCGCGACCTGGGCTCCCTGCAGAAGTGCTTGCTCCATAATAGGATGCCCCATGTCCCTCCGCACCATCTCATCGATCTGTCGGAGGACTCCCTGCTGGTCTCCGAGGAGGGCATAGCACCGGGCGATGCTCCAACGGTAGAAAGTCGTGTACCCCGAGGTCGTATCCCGCTCGATCAGCCCCTGATAGGTCAGGATGGCCTTTCGGACCGCCTGCTTCGCCGCATCCGCTTGTCCGATACGGACATACCGGTTTGCGATGGCGATCGGCGCCTCGAGGGCCGCCCTGGTCTCGGGGTACCGAACCGGAATCCCGTCGAGCAGGTTCTTGGCCTGCTCCCAGTTGCCGAGCTTGTCCTCAAGCATGGCCCTGCGGAAGAAGGCCGGCGGTGCGATGTCCGGTTGGTTGCCGTAGGAGGTGGTGACCTGCCGGTAGTAGTTGAGGGCCTCTGGGAACCGACTGTGGAGCTCCAGCAGGGTCGCCGCGTCCATCAGGGCGCGGCCGGCGAAGGGAGACTTGGGAAAGTCCTTCGCCACCTTCTCGAACAGGGCCACCGACTCGTTCGGGTTCTCCTTGCCCGTGTGCATCATGTGCAGCTTGGCCTCGGAGTAGCGGATCTCGGGCTCGAGGTCCTTGAGCGAGGGCGAAGCGGCGGCGAGGCGGCGAAGGATCGCGACGTCGTTCAACCCCTCGCTCCAATCCCCTTGCTCCAACTCCACCCGGATGAGACGCGCGCGCACCTGCGCGTCGAGAATCGGCGAATGCGGGGTCGCAAGAACGCGGCGGTAGTACGCGCCCGCATCGTTCAGAGCCGCGTTGGCCCGAGTGCTATCGTTCAGGTCGCGATAGAGGCGAACGATCGACTCCGGGATGGCAAGGACTGCGTCCTCATCCTGCGTGCCTTGCGGCGAGATCGGCGGGTACCGCTCGAGCATCGTCTTCATGAGAGCGACCGCTTCCTCGTAGCGCTTGTACTGCCGGAGCGTACCGACCAGGAAGAAGTCCGCCCGGCGCAGCATGAGGGTGTCGTTCCCCGCCATGGCCCGGACTCGCTTCATGCTCTCGATGCCGAGGTCGGGCCGGTTCGCTTGCACGGACAGCCGCGCCGCTTGGAGGTCGGCGTTGCCGACGAGGCGCATCACGTCGATGGAGAGCGTGCTCTCCTCCTCCGACCTGGCTGCCGATAGCGGAGGAATCTTCACCTTCTTCGCGACGTCGAGATAGGGCGCGCGCAAGCCAAGGAGCGTGGTCGAGTCGGGATTTTCGTCCCTGAGCCGCACCGCGGACTCTTGGAGGTCGGCGTGCCACAGGAGCTGCTCGGCCCGGTAGCGGGTCGCGCGGAGGGACGTATCACCGCACCCCGAAAGGACCAAAGCCAGCGCGAGGAGCGCGAGCCACGAACGCGCAACGCGGGTCGTCCCGCCGAGCCGGTTCACGCTTCCTCCACCTGCGAGGCCCAATGGAGCCGGGCCGCAGCAGCATAGGTCAGGTACGTGGCCACGCTGATCAGGATCGCGTAGATGGCAAGCACCACCGCGATCATCTCGGGCCGCATCCGCGTGGCCAAGAACGCGGTCCCGAGCTGGACCGCCATGAGGAACGGCAGCGCGGGAAGCGCGAAGACGAAGAGGTAGAGCACCGTCCACTTGAAGAGCCTGACCCCTTCGCGGATGCCCTCACGCAGCGCCTTGACGAGCGATGAGCCCGGCTGGAGAGCCAGGATGGGAACGTAGATAAAGAGCGCGCTCAACGAATAGGAGACGACGAGGCTCAGGCCCCAGATCGCCGCGGTGGCCTGCAGCCCTGGAAACGAAGCGCGGATGAGCGGCACGAGCGCCACCTTGAAGAGCCATTGCCATCCTGAAAGGAGCGCGAAAGTGAGGAGTCCCGCGATCAGGGTGGGCGGCCACGCGCGATTCACCCTTGCCTTGAATCCCGGGCCCTGGAGATCGGGGTCCATCGGCGTCTGGACGCGCGCGATCGAGAGCGGAATCAGATACGCGCCCGCGACGGTGTACAGGATCAGCTCCCACCAGGAGGCGGCGTTCGGCAGATAGAGGAAGAACGTCGGATAGTGGAGCGGCGCGTCTCCGGCGAAGAGCTTCACGGCGGCGCCGGCCGTGCCCATGCTGATCGTGGTTCCGAGATTCAAAGCGAGGAGGAGGAAGAGGAGCTGGGCGCCCAGGATCCAAGCGAAGGGCGCGTATTCATGCCACTGGAAATCGCGCGCGGCTTCCACGCCGCACGCGCGCGCGACCCGGAAGTCTCGACGCATAGTCCTCCTTGGCTTACGGGTTGCAACTCGGAGCCGGACGCCGGAGACTAGCGCGCCATGGCCACCGATGACTACCAGATTCAGATCCGGCGCCCTGGCGCCGAGCCCGAGGTCTTCTTGCTGGACAAGAACGCCCCCTGCACGCTCGGGCGCTCCCCCCAGTGCCGCGTCTTCCTGAGCGACGCTTCCATCTCGCGGAACCACGCCGAGATCTTCTGGCGCGACGGATCCTTCTGGATCCAGGATCTCGGCAGCAAGAACGGGACGAAGCTCGGCTCCAAGAAGATCGAGGGGCCGCATCCGCTCAAGCCGGGCGACCAGCTCCATCTCGGGAGCGTCCACCTCTCGTTCAACAAGGCAGGCGAGGCGCCATCGCACGAGACGAGCGTCTCGGCCCGCGTCGCGGACATCGCCGCTCCGGTCAACGTGCACGCCGTGCCGCTCGAGGATATCTCGAGCGGGAGCGTCGCGCTCGACACGCGCTCGTTCGGCTCCAGCCTCTCGCCGGAGCGCGTGGGCAACTTCCTCCAGGCGATGGACCGGGTCGGCCAGGCGCTCCTCGCGTACCGCCCGCTCGACGAGCTCTTCCAATTCGTGGTCGGCCTCGCGGCGGACGTGCTCCGCGCGGACCGCACGGCCATCCTCCTCCGCCGCGCGAGCGACGACGACCTGGTCACGATGGCTGTGTCGCAGAGCGGCCGCGGCGCCGGGGAGGAAATCATCGTGAGCCGGAGCATCGCGCGCATGGCGGTGGGCCAGCGCCAGGCGATTCTCACGAGCGACGCGCAGAGCGACACCCGGTTCAAGGAGCAGCAGAGCGTGATCCGCCAGCGGATCCACTCCGCCATGTGCGCCCCCTTGTGGCACGACGGCGAGGTGCTGGGGCTCCTCTACGTCGACAACGTCGCGGCGCCGGTGCCCTTCGAGGAGGGGGATCTAAGGCTCCTCACGTTCATCGCGCATCTGGCGGCGGTGAAGATCCGCGAGACCGAGTCGCACGAGAAGGATCTCGAGCGGGAGGAGGAGCTGCGTCGCGCCGCCGCGCTCCAGCAGGCGCTCCTCCCCCACGAGCCCCGCGTGGCCGGCGTGATCGAGGTCGCCGGCCGGAACGTCCCCTCGCTGAACGTCGGCGGCGACTACTTCGACTTCGTGGACGGGGGTGAGAATCGGATGGTGGTGGGGCTCGGCGATGTCGCGGGCAAGGGGATGCCGGCGGCGCTCCTCATGACCCACCTGGCCGCGAGCGTGCGCGCGCAGGTCGAGACCGAGCGCCCGCTCCTCGAGGTGATGTCGCGGCTCAACCGATCCATCTACCAGAACGTGCGGGGAGAGCGCTTCATCACGCTCGTTCTCGCGGAGATCGACACCACGGACGGATCGATCCTCTACGTGAATGGCGGCCACAACCCGCCGTTACTCCTGCGTTC
Organism: Candidatus Eiseniibacteriota bacterium; assembly: GCA_035716085.1. Taxonomy (GTDB): domain Bacteria; phylum Eisenbacteria; class RBG-16-71-46; order SZUA-252; family SZUA-252; genus WS-9. Next base: position 9,032 of record DASTKC010000183.1, read on the forward strand.
GGGAACGAACGAAATCGAGATGCTCTCGGAAGGCGGCCTGCTCCTCGGCATCATGCCGGAGGCGAAGTACGCGCAAGGAACCGTGACGATGGGTCCCGGCGACATCCTCCTCTTCTACAGCGACGGCGTGACGGAGGCGAGGAACCTGGCGGAGGAGGAATTCGGCGAGGACCGGCTGATGACCTTCATCAGGGAAGCGCGCGCGCTCACGCCGGCGCAGATGGTGGAGACCTTGATCGAGAGGGTTCGAGACTTCAGCCGCCGCCCCAAGCCGACCGACGACGTCACGGTCGTCGCCGTGCGCCGCGCCTAGCCCCGACTTTCGCTCCGGCGGGTCAGGCGGAGCGCCGAGCGGTCCTTACCCCTCCGTTGCTCCTAAGCTCCGCGTTCCGCTGGGCGGCGATCGCCTCGTCCAGGCTCCGCTCCACGAGCTTGGCGTGGAGGATCGAGTCGCGGTAGTCGCGATGGTGAAACGCGCTCTTCGCCTTGGCGAGCTGTCCCTGCGCTTCGCGCCGCCACTTGAGCGCACTCTCCTTGGGATTCGCACCCAGCTCCCGGGTCGCGCGATCATACGCATCCTGCGCCTGCCTGAGCGCGCGCTCGGCGGTCGGCGCCGGCACGGGAAGGTTCTGACTGTCCTGTAGGAGATCCAGCACCCCGTCCCGGACCTGCATGGCCCGGCGATAGGCAACGCGCGCGTCCCCCGATTCGAGCAGCTGCCGCGATTCTTGGAGACTGTCGCGCAGCGCGTGATAGCGGCGCCACACCTCGGGGTTCGCTCCCTGATCGAAGACATCACGGGCGAGTGAGAGCGCGTCCTCGGCGTTGTCGATCGCTCGCCCGACGCAGACGGGATCGTCCTCCGGCGGCCCGACCATCACCGCGGCTTCGCGCGCGAGCGAGCGTGCCTCGCGCGTCAAGCGCGTGGCGCGGGCATAGAGATTCCGGCTGAACGCGTCGCGCGCTTCCTTCTCGCGCGTCACGGCCTCGCCGAATCGGCTCTGCGCCTGGGTGTTTCCGGTGCGGTAGACCTTGGGCTTGAGGACGGCGAGGACCCGATCGGTGTGGGTCAGCTCCCGCTGAATGCCTTCCGATTCGCTGAGGGGGGCCTCACCCGTGTCCGAGGAGATCGACGAAGAAGGGCCGGCGGCGTTCGAAACAGCAGCAGTGCCGGTGGCCGGAGGTGCCGCTCGGCCCGCCCTCGTCTCTAAGCGCTGGCCCGAGACCCCAAGAGAAGACACGGAGCCCAGGGTCATGGCGGTAGCCAGCGCTAACGTGATCCGCACACGTTCCATGTTGGTCGGTCCGGTCGGCGTTACGGATCACGGGGGGGTACTGATATCGGCGTGTGCATACCTTGGGTACCGCAAGCTACATGCCGCATTCGAGGCTTGGATCGAGGCGGGATCGGGCGGACCGCAAACGATGAGGGATCACGTCGTTGCCGCGCGTCGCCGACGCAGGCTTTCAGTCCCGGCCAAAAAAGAGCCGTGCCACGCTGCACGCGCGCGTACCGCGCGTGTACGGAACCGTATGGGTCCGGGTAAACGCGCCCGGTCTAGAACGCGGGCGCTTCGCTCCCCTCGGGCTCGGGACCGCCGATGGGGATCCCGTGGCTCTCCATCCGGGAATAGAGGGCGCGGCGCGAGATGCCGAGGAGGGTGGCCGCCTTCGTCTTGTTTCCCTGCGCACGGTCGAGGGCTTCCTTGATGAGCCGCTTCTCGATCTGCTCCAGGCTCAGCCCCAGGGAGAGAAGATCGGCGGGATCCGCGGCCTGACGCGCGCGACCGAGCGGGAAGTGATGCCGCTCGATCCGCCCGCCCCGGCCCGCGAGAATGCAGGCCCGCTCGATCAGGTTCTGGAGCTCGCGGATGTTGCCCGGAAAGTCGTAGTTGCGCAGATACTCGAGCGCGTCGGGCGTGAGCTCGTCGATGGTGCGCTCCTGCATGATGAGGAAGTGCCCCACGAGCGACGGGATGTCTTCGCGACGCTCGCGCAGCGCGACCAGACGGATCGGGAAGACGTTGAGCCGGTAGTAGAGGTCCTCCCGGAAGCGCCCGTGGTGGATCATCTCCTCGAGATCGCGGTTCGTGGCCGCGAGGATCCGCACGTCGGCCCGGCGCATGTCCTCGCCTCCGACCCGGACGTAGGTCCTGTCTTGAAGCACGCGGAGCAGCTTCACCTGGATGCTCTGCGGCAGCTCGCCGATCTCGTCGAGGAAGACCGTTCCGCCCTCGGCGACCTCGAAGCGACCCGGCTTCGTACGGATGGCGCCGGTGAACGCCCCTTTCTCGTGGCCGAAGAGCTCCGACTCGAGGAGCGTCTCGGGGAGCGCGCCGCAATTCACGGGAACGAACGGCGCGTCGGAGCGGTGGCTCGCGGCGTGAATCGCCTGCGCGAAGACTTCCTTCCCGGTGCCGCTCTCCCCCGTCAGGAGCACGTTGGCGTCGGTGGGCGCGACGCGCTCGGCCAGGCTCCGCGCATCGCGCATGGGAAGGCTCGTTCCGACGATCGAATCGAAGCGGTGGATCGGAATCTGCTCGCGCAGGCTCTCGATCCGCGTCTTCAAGACCGTGGATTCCTGGCGCAGCTTCCGGTGATCCAGGACCTGACGTACCCGGACCGGGAGCTCCTCCAGAAGGTTGTCCTTCATGATGTAGTCGGTCGCCCCCTCCTTCATCATCTGCACGGCCTCGCGCGTGTCGGCGAAGGCGGTCATCAGGATGACGTCCGGCAGATATCCCTGCTGGCGGGCCTCGCGAAACACCTGGACGCCGCTCGCGCCGGGCATCCTCATGTCGGAGATGACGAGATCGAACGTGTGCTCCTGGATCTCGTGGATCGCCGCGTCCCCCCCGAGAGCGATCGAGACGTCGTACCCCTGCTCGGACAGAGTCGTCTCGATCAGGCGGCAGAGGTTTTCCTTGTCTTCAGCGACCAGGATGCGTTCGGGCATGCTCCATACCTTCCGGTGGCTTGGGGATTCCTCGATTGTAGGGCTCAGGGACCTTCGAGGGGGAGCCGGACTTCGAACATGGCGCCGCCCTTCGGGGCATCCCCAACTGTAACCGATCCGCCGTGCTCCGATACGATCCGATCGACGAAGGCGAGTCCGAGCCCCGTCCCCTTGGCCCGGGTGGTGAAGAAGGCGTCGAAGATCTTCTTGCGCAGGTCTTTCGGCACGCCGGGGCCGGTGTCCTCGAACTGGATCCTCAGCTCCCCCCGCTTCTCGCTCACCCGGATCACGAGTTTCCCTCCCGAGGGCATCACATCCCGGGCGTTGAGCGCGAGGTTGAGGAAGACGTGATGCATCGCGAGCGGATCCCCGATCAGGACGACCGACCCGCCCGCGTGCCATTCGAGCACCGTGGAGACGCTGGCCCGGTCGAGCTCCACGCGAAGCATCTCGAGCGATCGCTCGAGCACGGGGCGAAGCTCGAATTCCTGCGGCTCCAGATTGGGCCGGCGCGACAGATGGAGGAAGTTGTTCACGAACGCGCTCATCCGGTTCACTTCCTCGTCGATCATGCTGAGGAGCTCCGCCTGCTCTTTGGGCTGGGTCTCGCGCCGCTTGAGCCTCGACGAGGCACCCTGGAGCACGGCCAGGGGATTCCGGATCTCGTGCGCCACCCCCGCCGACACCTGCCCGATCGACGCCAGAATGTCCGTGTGCCGGAGATTCTCCTCGATCCGTGCGAGATGTCCGACCGTGCGCACGAAGCCGAGGCCGATCAGGATCACGAGCACGGATGAGAGCACGACCACGCCCGCCACCGACGCCCGGATCCGCTGGAGCGGCTGGAACGCTTCGGATCCTCCCTCGACGGCCACGGCTCCCACCACCCCACCTTCCGGAGTCAGGACGGGGGCGTAGCCCGAGCGCAGATACTGGCCGTCCTTGTAGTAGAGCCGCGAGTGGGAGGCCTGCCCGATCAACGCCTTGGTCATGGGGACCGGGTCGAGCGTGACCACGTCCGGCTCGTACGTGAACGGATCACGAAGCCGGAGGAGCACGCGCCGATGGCGGTCCACGAGCACCACGTTCGAGAGGCCCGCGCTCTGCGCGAGCCGCGTCCACTCGGCGCGCACCGCGTCGGCCGCTTCCTGGGAATCCATCTTCATCGAGAAATCGGTGAGGGCGGTGTCGGCCGCGGCGGAGGTGTCGGCGCCCGCCAGGGAAAGCATCTCGAACTGCTCCGGCGCCACGAGGAGCGCCGCGATGTGGGCGGTTCCCTGGAGCCGCTTCCCCAGCTCCTGATCGAGGAGCTTCTGCGACGTCTTCAAGGAAAAGAAGATCGCGCCGTTCACGAGCACGAGGAGCGCGATGAGGAACGCGAGCGTCCACACGATGCGCGGACGGATGTTCTGGCGGCGGGGAAACATTCGGAGTGGGCGGGGCTAGGGCAGCGGAGGATCCGCACCCTGGCCCGGGTAGGGCGAGCGTACCGACCGGCGCTTCCCCATGTCAACGCGCGGGACCTGTGCTAGCGTGCGCCGACCATGAATCGCACGCTCCTCCTCTTCGCCTTCGGCCTCCTCGCCGGCGCGCTCGGCGGCCTCATGGGTGTTGGGGGAGGGCTCGTCCTCGTGCCGCTCCTCGTCCGCTTCCTCGGAATGGGCCAGCACGAGGCGCAGGGAACGTCCCTCGCCTTCATCGTGTCGGCCGCGCTCGTCGCATCGGCCAAGTACTACGGAAGCGACCGGCTCGATGTGCCCCTGGCCCTGACGATCGCCGCGGGCGCGGTGCCGGGCGTCCTCCTCGGATCGGCTCTCGCGGCCCGCACGTCGGGACGGACCCTCAGGCTCTGCTTCGGCGTCCTGATCGCGATCACCGCGATCCGCATCCTCGCCTTCCCTCCCGTCCACGAGCGCGCGGGCTCGCTCTGGCCCGCCGCGGCGAACGTCGCACTCGGCCTCGGCATGGGGACCCTCGCGGGACTCCTCGGGGTGGGCGGGGGCATCCTGGTCGTGCCGTCGCTCGTCCTCGGCGAAGGGGTCGGGCAGCACGAGGCGCAGGGGGTCTCGCTCCTGGTCATCGTGCCGGTGGCCATCGCCGGGGTGATCAGCTATGCCGCCCGCGGCCGGATCGCCCGGGGCTCGATCCCGGCCACCATGGCGGGGGGTGCGGCCGGCGGCTTCCTGGGCGCGCTCGCCGCCCACCACATCCGGGGGGAGACCCTGTCGCGCATCTTCGGCGCCTTCCTCCTGGTCGTCGCCGCCCAAATGATTTTCCGGCGCGCGCGTGGTACGGTCCCGCGATCCCTGGGAGCCGAGTCCGGAGGAATTCCATGACCACGAAGACCCGCTTTGCGCTGTTCCCCATCCTCGCCCTGACCTTGTCCCTCGCGTGCGCTTCCCAGCCGAGTCCTCAAGAGAAGGCTGCGTTCGAGACGCTCGCCCGCCGGTACCTGATGGCCGGCTACGCGTTCAATCCTTCGTTCGCGACAGCGTGGGGCATCCACGACTACGACGACTCGCTCGAGAATTGGACCCCGGAGCGGATCCACTCGGAAGAGCAGCGGGTGCGGGACGCGATGAAGGAGCTCGACGCGATCCGTCCGGAGAAGCTCGATCCGGCCACTCGGATCGACTACGACCTCCTCCGCACGGGCATGAACGGAAACCTCAACTACCTGACCGAGCTCCGAGGCTGGGAGAACGACCCCGGCCAGTACAACTACGGCGGCACGCTCTTGAGCATGATGACCGTGGACTACGAGCCGCTCCCGGAGCGCATGCGCTCGCTCACGCGGCGGCTCGAGCAGGTGCCGCGCCAGCTCGCCAACGCGCGCCTCAACCTCAAGAATCCACCACAGATGTTCACGCAGTTCGCGATGGGGGACTTCGAGGGCACGATCTCGTTCCTCGAGAACGACGTCACGCGCGCGTTCGCGTCGGTGACCGATCCCACGCTTCGCGCCGAGTTCGACGCGGCCAAGAAGACCGCGATCGCGGCCACGAAGGATCACATCGCCTGGATGAAGTCGATGCTCCTCCCGGCGAGCCACGGCTCCTACGTCCTCGGTGAGGACAAGTACCGGAAGCGGCTCCGCTACGAGGAGATGATCGACCTCCCGATCGACACGCTCCTCGCGGTGGGCCAGCGCGAGCTGGACCGGCTCGAAGCACGCTACAAGGAGGCCCTGCAGCGGGTCGATCCGAGCGCGACGCAGGAGGCGATCGTCGCCCGCATGCGGGCGGACCATCCACCCGCGGACAGCATCCTCGATTACGCGCGCGCGCTGTGCGAGGAGGCGCGGGCGTTCACGATCCAGTCGGGCTTCATCAAGATCCCGGACAACGCGCACATCACCGTGCGTCCGACGCCCGAGTTCGCCGCGAGCCGCTCGTTCGCGAGCTTCGACGCGCCGGGGCCCTTCGAGACCAAGGCGGACGACGCTTACTACAACATCACGCTCCCCGATCCCAAGTGGCCGAAGCAGCAGATCGAGGAGCACCTCCAGGGATTCAATCGCTGGACGCTCCCCTCCGTCTCGGTGCACGAGGTCTACCCCGGACACTACGTCCATCATCTCTACGGCAAGCGGGCGCCCTCCATGGTGCGGAAGTCGATCGGATCGGGAGCGTTCGCGGAAGGCTGGGGCCTCTATACCGAGGAAGGTCTCCTCGACGAGGGCTTCCGCAAGGACGATCCGCGCGTCGAGGTCGGCGTCATGCGGTGGGCGCTCGTGCGCGCCTGCAGGCTCCAGGTCGGGATCCGCGTCCACACGCGCGGCATGAGCCTCGAGGACGGCACGAAATTCTTCATGGAGCACGCGGGCATGGAGCGCGCGAACGCCGAGCGTGAATCGGGGCGCGCCGCCTTCGACCCGACGTACAGCGTCTACACGCTGGGCGCGCTCGAGATCCGGAAGCTGCGGGACGACTACAAGCGCGAGCAGGGCGCCAACTTCAATCTCGGCCAGTTCCACGAGACCATCCTCTCGCAGGGGGCGCTCCCGGTGGCGCTGCTTCGGAAAATGCTGCTGAAGCACGAGGGTACGATCCTCTGACGAAGGGACGTCGCCGGCTCGTCCTGGCTCTCGTCAGCGCCTCGCCCGCGTGGAGCATTCCTTCGCGCGAGGTGGAGGCGCTTCGGCGGGACTTCCCCGACGTCGACGTGATCGACACGCGCACGCGGGAGGAGCTGGACGCCGCGGTTCCCGAAGCGGACATCCTATTCTCCTGGGCGTTCGGGGACGAGGTGATCGCGCGCGCGAAGAGGCTCCGGTGGCTCCACGTGCCGGCCGCGGGCGTGGGCTCCTATCTCACGCCGAGCTTTCGCGCGAGCGGCGCCGTCATCACGAACTCGCGCGGCGCGCACGCCATTCCGATCGCGGAGCACGTGATGGCCGGGCTCCTCGGAATCGCGCGCCGGATGAAAGCCGGGATCGTCGAGCAGACGACGACCGGCATGATCCGCGAGAACTGGTGGGCCGAGGACCAGGTTCCGGACGAGCTCCACGGCAAGACGATCGGCCTCTTCGGCTACGGCGCGATCGGACGCGAGGTGGCGCGCCGCGCGGTGTCGTTCGGCATGCGCGTGATCGCGCTACGACGCCGCCCGCACGGCGCTCCCGCCTGGGATCCGGAGCTACTTCAGGCGCTGGACCTCCCTGCCGAAGAACCACCTGTGGCCGAGACGTTCGGCCCCGGCGATCTCGACCGGTTTCTCGGAAGGAGCGACGTGGTGGTGGTCTCGGCAGCGCTCACCCAAGAGACCGAAGGAGCGCTCGGCCGCGCCCAGTTCGCACGGATGAAACCGGGAGCGTGGCTCGTGAACATCGCGCGGGGCAAGATCGTCCAGGAAGCGGAGCTCGTCACGGCGGTGCGCGAGGGACGGATTCGCGCGGCCGCGCTCGACGTGTACGAAAGGGAGCCCTTGCCGCGCGAGAGCCCGCTCTATACGCTCGATCGCGTGATCTTGACGCCGCACGTCTCCGGCCTGTCGCGCGGATTCTGGCCGCGCGCGATGGCCCTCTTCCGCGCCAACTTGAGGCGCGATGCTCGAGGCGAGCCGCTCCTGAACCGCGTCGATCCCGACCTCGGCTACTGAGGAACGCGATGCCCCGTCCGCTCATAGGAATCGGCCCCAACTACCGGCTGAAGCAGCGCCGCGGGGATTCCTACGTCCTCGACGCGAACTACATGAAGCTGATCGGCGGCGCCGGAGGGCTTCCGCTGATCCTGCCGCTCGTGTCGACGCTCGAGGAGGCGCGCGAGGTGGTGGGACGCGTGGATGGACTCGTGCTCTCGGGCGGCTCCGACCTCGAGTCGGAGCGGTACGGCCAAGGCACGCGGCACCCCGACCGGCTCGGCGCGCCGGCCCGGAACGCGTCCGATCTCTTCCTCGCGCGCGCTGCCCAGGAGCGCGGGATCCCCACGCTCGGGATCTGCCTCGGCATCCAGGTGATGAACGTTGAATTCGGCGGGAGCCTGCTCCAGCACCTGGACGAGGATCGTCCTGGGGGAATGAAGCACGAGGAAGAAACGGACGACGAGACGCCGGAGCACACGGTGCACGTCGAGCCCGGGACCACGCTCGCCAAGGTCCTCGGACAGGAGCGGGTGGTCGTGAACTCCTACCATCACCAGTCCGTGGACCGGATCGCTCCGGGGTTCCGGATCGCGGCCACGAGCGAGGACGGCGTGGTCGAAGCGATCGAGCGCCCCGACCATCCGTTCTACGTGGGCGTGCAGTGGCACCCGGAGCGGATGCCCGACGCCCTCGCCACACGTCGTCTCGTCGGCGCGTTCGTCGACGCCGCGCGGGGCGCCTCCATCCGCTCCTAGCGCGCCGCCCGCTCTACGCCGCCGTCTCGGCGAGACCTACCAGCCGTACTTCTTTTTGATCGTCTGGATCTGGTCCAGGTGGTTGAGGTCGTGCCCCGCGATCAGCTCGGCTGTCCGCCGCACGGTCTCCTTGCCCCGCTCGGAGTGCATGCCGTAGCGCTCCCACGTCCGGCGCGGCATCGATTCGATCAGGTCCAGGTTGATCTTCCGGAGCGTGGCGATCTGCGCCATGAGCCGCGCGGGATTCCGATTCCGATGCTTGAGCGCGACCGTCCACGTGGCCTGGTCGTAGCCGGGGATGGGCACCCCGGGCTGGGAGAGCGCGAGCCGGTAGCGGTAGCCGTAGACGACCTCCGTGTCGACGAGGTGGCCCAGGATCTCCGCGATGCTCCACTTGCCCGGCGCGGGACGCTTCTTGAGCTGGGCCGACCGGAGTCCCTGGATCGCGCGAGCGATCTTCGCGGGGCCGACGCGCATGAGCGGGAGCGGAGCGCGTCCGCCACGATAGGCGTCGATCTTCCGGACGTAGGCGCGGATCTCGGGCGTGATGCGCACGCGCCTGGCGGCGCGCTTGGGTGCGCGATTTCTGGCTCGACCCGCACGAACGCCGCGTGACCCCTTCCGTGTGCTCTTCTTCACGAGGCATCTCCTTTCCGGTGGGTGGGGCAAGCTGGATTCGAGCGGCCGAGGGTAGCGCAACCGGTGGCGTTGGAATATGCTCCCGGGGTCGGCTCGCCCGGATCCGGGCTGGACGGGCCTCACCGGGAGGTTTCCATGCGCCGACCGCCGTTCCCACTCGCCCCTGCACTTCTGCTCGCCGCCTTATTCCTTGGAGCCTCGACCGCACTCGCCGATTCGGAGAAAGCGGAAACGTTCCACATCATGGAGATCGTCCAGGTGATGGCCGCCTACAACGGCAACACGGCCATCCAGGCGGTCGAGATGAAGGAGCTTGCCGCCGGGCAAGATCTGGTCGCGTCCGGCCAGATCAACATCTACGACAAGGATGGGGTCTTGGGGACGACCCTCGGGACGTTCGCTGCGAACGTGGCCAACGGGGCGAGCGGCGCCCACATCCTGTGCGCCACGGCCGCGTTCGCCTCGGCGTTCAGCATCACACCGGACCTCGTCCTCTCGCCCGGCATCCCGCTCCCGTCCGGCCAGGTGGTCTTCGAGAAGGTGGGGTGCAAGGTGAACTCGGTCCCGTATGGGGGCATCAGCACGATCGTCGCCAACACCTCCGTCGCGCCGACGATCCCGACGCTTGGCGCCACGGCACTCGTCCGGACCGGGGACGCGCCCACCATTACGACCTGCCCCTTGACCGACAGCGCCGCTTCCCGGTTCGCGATTCGATCGGGGACCTCGGCGTCGTCGTTCCTCGTCTTCCAGACCAACGCCGGCGACACCGCGCACGTCTGGTCCACGGCGACCGGCGTCGGGACGACGCCGCCGGAGCCGGTCCGGCTCCAGGCGTCGCCGAATCCGTTCCGTGCGGAGACGCGGATCGACGCGCCCGACTGGGGACCGCTCGCGATCCATGACGTGCAAGGACGACTGGTGCGGGTGCTCACGTGCGCGCCGGGCGGCGCTTGTCCGCAGGTGGCCGGCGCGTTTCGCGGCTCGTGGGACGGCCGGGACGAGCGTGGACGCGCGATGCCTTCGGGGGTCTACTACTTGAGGTACTCGGGAGCGAGCGGACACGCCGTCAAGGCGATCGTCTATCTGCGCTGAGGCGGGGCGCCTCGCTTACCGCACGACGATCGTGCCCTTCTCCATGTCCATGCCGCAGGCGAACGCGACCTCGCCCGGCTTGAGCGGGCCGAGCGCCACGCGCACCGTCTGATTGAGCGGGAGCTCCTGCGTGATCCCGCGGGACGGGACCACCATCTCGGTCGCGCAGGTCACATCGGTCTTGCGCGTCACGAGGAGCGTGACGGCCTCGCCGTGCTTCACCTCGATGCGGCTCGGCTCGAAGCCGTTCTCGGTGACCGAAACCGGGATCTCGGCCTTCCCGCCGCCGCATCCGGCGGCCGCAAGTACCAGGATCGAGATAGCGATCGCTCGTCTCATGCCAACCCTCCTCGTCGGTCCGGCCCACGTCACAGGCGCACGCCCCGGAGCCGGTTCGAGTTCCAGATCACGGACACCGAGCTCAGGCTCATGGCGGCCGCGGCGATGATCGGACTCAGGAGGAGCCCGAAGACGGGATACAGCACGCCGGCCGCGATCGGCACGCCGAGCACATTGTAGACGAACGCGAAGAAGAGGTTCTGGCGGATGACGCCCATCGTCGCGCGGCTCAGCCGGCGCGCGCGCACGATGCCGCGGAGATCGCCGCGGATCAGGGTGATGTCCGCGCTCTCCATCGCCACATCGGTGCCCGTGGCCATCGCGATGCCGACCTGGGCCTGCGCGAGCGCGGGGGCGTCGTTGATGCCATCCCCCGCCATCGCGACGAAGCGCCCCTCGGCCTGGTAGCGCTTCACGAACTCGAGCTTCTGGTCGGGCAACACCTCGGCCACGACCTCGTCGATTCCGAGGCTGCGGGCCACAGCGTTCGCGGTCGCGGCGCTGTCCCCGGTCAGCATGACGATCTTGATCCCGTCCGCATGAAGGGCCTGGATCGCCTCCTTGGTGGTCGGCTTGATCGGATCGGCCGCGGCGAGCAGTCCCGCCAGCCGTCCCTCGACCGCGACGGCCACGACCGTCCGGCCCTCGACGCGGAGCGCTTCCGCCTGCTCCCACAGATCGTCGCCGCGAACGCCGAGATCATCCATGTGCTTCCGGTTCCCGAGCGCGACGCGCTTCCCCTCCACGATGCCGGCGACTCCCATGCCCGACATCGATTCGAACTCACGCACGTCGGCGATCTGCAGGCGCCGCTCCAGGGCGCCGGCGAGGATCGCGTGGGCCAACGGGTGCTCGCTCGCCCGCTCCAGGCTGGCGGCGAGGCGCACGATCTCGTCGTCGCTCCATCCATCCGTCGCCACCACCGAAGCGAGCCGCGGCTTTCCCTCGGTGAGCGTCCCCGTCTTGTCGACGACCAGCGTGTCCACGTCGCGAAGCGTCTCGATCGCCTGCGCGTTCCGGAAGAGGACGCCTGCGGTCGCCCCTTGGCCCGCCGCCACCATCACCGCCATCGGCGTGGCGAGCCCGAGCGCGCAGGGACAAGCGATGATCAAGACCGCGACCGCGTTCACGATGGCGTGCGCGAGCCGAGGCTCGGGTCCGGCGAGCATCCATACCAGGAACGTGACGACCGCCACCGCCAGGACGATGGGCACGAAGTAGGACGACACGGTGTCGGCCAGGCGCTGGATCGGGGCGCGGCTTCGCTGCGCCTCGGAGACCATGCGAACGATGCGGGCGAGGAGCGTCTCCGAGCCGACGCGCTCGGCGCGCATGACGAGTGAGCCGGTCCCGTTCACCGTGGCTCCGATCACGAGACTCCCCGCCGACTTCTCCACGGGGATCGGCTCGCCCGATACCATCGATTCGTCGACGGACGAGGCGCCCTCGAGCACGACGCCGTCGACCGGGATCGTCTCTCCCGGACGGACGCGGAGACTGTCGCCGACAAGGACCGCCTCGAGAGGGACGTCGTGCTCGCCGCCATCCGGTCCGATTCGCCGAGCGGTCTTGGGGGCGAGCCGGAGGAGCTGGCGGATCGCGGCGCCCGTCCGGCTCCGCGCCGAGAGCTCGAGCACCTGACCGAGCAGCACGAGGGTCGTGATCATGACGGTGACTTCGAAGTAGATCGGCACGAGTCCGTGGGCGTCGCGCAGCGCCGCCGGGAAGATCCCCGGCGCGAGAACCGCCACGACGCTGTAGGCGTAGCTCACGGAGACGCCGAGCGCGATCAGCGTGAACATGTTGAGCGCGCGGTGTCGTATCGAATCCCATCCCCGCGCGAGGAGCGGCCACCCGCACCACAGAACGACGGGCGTCGCGAACGCGAGCTCGAGCCAGTGGCGGACGTGGGCGAGGCCCTCGAGAGGACGTGCCGGGATCAGATCCGCGATCGCGAACGCGATCAAGGGCACGCTCAACGCCACCGAGATCCAGAAGCGACGGCGCATGTCCGCGTACTCGGGATTTTCCTCGTCGTCGAGGGATACCGTCATCGGCTCGAGCGCCATCCCGCAGATGGGGCACGAGCCGGGCCGGTCTCGGATGACTTCGGGATGCATCGGGCAGGTCCACTGCGTGCCGGCCGAGGAGGCGGGCGGGGTCGGATCGTGGGTCATCGCCTCGTGCTTCGCCCCCGGCGCCAAGTAGCGCTCCGGGTCGGCCCGGAACTTGGCGAGGCAGCCTGGCGAGCAAAAGTAGTAGGTCGCGCCCTTGTAGTCGTAGCGACCCGCCGCGCGCTCGGGCGCGACACGCATCCCACAGACCGGATCGATCTCGGTCCCGGCTGTGGGTGCGTCGTTCCGGACCTCCAGCTTCAAACCCGTGGTCTTCACGTCACTACTCTACCTGAATGGATCCCGAGACCATGTCCATCGGGCAGGTGTAGCGGAGCTCGCCCTTCGTCTTGGGCGTGAACGTCACGCTCACTTCCTGGTGCAGGGGGAGCTCCTTGCGGACGCCGGCCCCTTGGATGACCAGCTCGGTGGCGCACGTCGCCGCCGTCTCCCGGGTGACGAGGAGCGTGACGGGCACCCCTCGCTTCACGGTGATCTCCGCCGGGACGAAGCCGCGGTCGGACACGGTCATCCTGATGGTTTGCGAGTTCTTCTCCGAGCAGCCCCAAACGCCCCCGAGTAGCGCCAAGGCGACGATCCCGATGATACGACCTTTCATGACCATCCTCCTCAAGCAGGGCCCGGCGCTCCTGCGCGCGCGGGCAGATGACGTCCCTTCCACCACGCGTAGATCGCGGGGTAGACGACGAGCTCCAGAACGAACGAGGTGAGAACGCCGCCGATCATCGGAGCGGCGATGCGCCGCATGATGTCGGCGCCGGAGCCGTGTCCCCAGAGGATCGGGAGCAGTCCGAACAGAATGGCGCAAACGGTCATCATCTTCGGCCGGATCCGATGCGCCGCCCCTTCGACGATGGCATCCTCGAGATCAGCGCGATCGCGGAGCGCACCGCGCTCGGCCCGGTCCCGGTGCGCCAGGTTGAGATAGAGGAGCATGACGACGCCGGTCTCGGCATCGAGTCCCGCGAGCGCGATCATGCCGACCCAGACCGCGACGCTCATGTTGTAGCCGAGCAGCCACAGGATCCACACCGCCCCGACCAGCGAGAACGGCACGGCCAGCATCACGATCATCGTCTCGGTGACGGAGCGAAGGTTGAAATAGAGGAGGCCGAAGACGAGAAGGAGCGTCACGGGGACCACGAGGAGGAGCCGCGCGCGGGCGCGCTCGTAGTACTGGAACTGTCCCGACCACTCGAGGCGGTATCCGGGCGGCAGCGAAACCTTACCCTCGACCGCGCGTCGCGCGTCCTCCACGTAGGACGCCAGCGGCCGGTTGGCCACGTCCACCGAGACGAGCCCGAAGAGCTGTCCGTCCTCCTCGACCAGCATCGGCGGGCCGGTGCGGAACTGGATGCGCGCGACCTGGGCGAGCGGCACCTGGCCGCCGCTCGGGGTCGGAATGAGGACACGGGCGAGCGCATCCGGGTCGTCCCGGAATTCGCGCGCGTAGCGAACGCTGATCGGATAGCGCTCCCGCCCCTCGACCGACTGGGACACCGTCATGCCGCCGATCGCGGCCTCGATCACGTCCTGCACGTCGCCCACCCTGAGCCCGTAGCGCGCGGCCGCGGCCCGGTCGATGTCGAAGTCCAGGAAATACCCGCCGGTGACGCGCTCGGCAAAGGCGGCGCGGGTGCCCTTCACTCCTTGGAGCGCGTGCTCCACCTCGATGCCGATCCGCTCGATCGTGGCCAGGTCCGACCCGAAGACCTTCACGCCGACCGCGCTCCGGACCCCCGTCGCGAGCATCTCGTTTCGGGTCTGAATGGGCATCCACCAGAGGTTGGGCATGCCGGGGAACCGGGAGCGCGCGTCCATCTCGGCCACGAGCTTGTCCCAGGTCATTCCCTTCCTCCATTCCGACTCCGGCTTCAGGGTGACGACGGTCTCCACCATGGAGAGCGGGGCCGGATCGGTGGCGGTGCGCGCGCGCCCGACCTTGCCGAACACGGTCTGGACCTCGGGGACCTCACGGAGCCGGCGATCCATCAGCTGGAGCACCGTCGCCGCCTCGGTCTCCGAAATCCCAGGCGGCGCGGTCGGCATGTAGAGGATCGTCCCCTCGTTCAACGGGGGCATGAACTCGCTCCCGAGGCGGAAGAAGATCGGGATCGTGGAGAGGACGAGGAGCAGGGCGGCGCCGACCACCCAGCCTCGCCGCCGGACCGCGAAGCGCACCACGGGACCGTAGGCGCTCACCATGCGTCGAGACAGCGGATGCTCGCGCTCGGAACGGATCCGGCCGCGAATGAACCATGCGGCGAGCGCGGGCGTGAGCGTGACCGCGAGGAGCGCGGCGAAGAACATGGAATACGTCTTGGTGTAGGCGAGCGGCTTGAAGAGGCGACCTTCGGTCCCCTCGAGGGTGAAGATCGGGAGGAAGGAGATCGTGATCACCATGAGCGCGAAGAAGACGGGGCGTCCCACCTCTCGGAGTCCCGCCAG
Source organism: Candidatus Eiseniibacteriota bacterium (assembly GCA_035716085.1). Classification (GTDB taxonomy): domain Bacteria; phylum Eisenbacteria; class RBG-16-71-46; order SZUA-252; family SZUA-252; genus WS-9. The sequence continues at coordinate 24,481 of DASTKC010000183.1, forward strand.
GATCGCTTCGTCGCGCGAGCCCGCTCGACCTCCCGCCTCCCAGGCTTCGAGCTTCTTGTGAACGTTTTCCACCATGATGATCGACGCGTCCACCATGGCCCCGATCGCGACCGCGATGCCCCCGAGCGACATGATGTTCGCGGTGAGGCCCTGCGCCGACATGGGAAGGAACGAGAGCACGACGGCGATCGGGAGCGTGAGGATCGGGACGAGCGCGCTCCGGAAGTGGAAGAGAAAGGCGACGATCACGAGGCTCACGATCGCCATCTCCTCGAGGAGCGATCGCCAGAGCGTGTGCACCGCGGCCCGGATCAGCTCGGAGCGATCGTACGTCGTGACCAGGCGGACGCCGGGGGGGAAGGAGCCCTCCACTTCGGCGAGGCGCCGCTTCACGCCGTCGATCACATGGAGCGCGTTCTCCTTCTGCCGCATGATCACGATGCCGCCGACGACCTCTCCCTGGCCGTTCAGCTCGGCGATGCCGCGGCGCGGCTCGGGTCCCAGATAGACCTCACCCAGCTGGGCCACGGTCACGGGCACGCCCCCTTCGCCCGTCTTCACCACGATGCCGCGGAGGTCGTCGAGCGAGCGGATGTAGCCCCGGCCCCGGACGAAGTTCTCGTGCTCCCCCACCTCGAGAACGCTCCCGCCGACGTCCTTGTTCGAGACCTGGATCGCGTTCGCGACCTCGCGGATGGAGACGCCGTAGGACTCGAGCCGCCGGGGATCGAGGTCGACCTGGTACTGGCGCACGAAGCCGCCGACCGCCGCGACCTCGGCCACGCCGTCCACGCTCTGGAGCCAGTAGCGGAGGTGCCAGTCCTGGAAGGAGCGGAGCTGGCTCAAGTCGTTCTGCCCGGTGGTGTCGACGAGCGCGTACTCGAAGACCCAACCGACCGACGTCGCGTCGGGCCCGAGCCGCGGGGTCACGCCCTCGGGGAGCTTTCCCTGGAGCGAGGCCAGATACTCGAGAACCCGGCTCCGAGCCCAGTAGAGGTCGACGCCGTCCTCGAAGACCACGTACACGAAGGAGTCGCCGACCATGCTGAGCCCGCGCACGTAGCGCACGCCCGGCGCGGAGCGGAGCGCGGTCACGATCGGATAGGTGACCTGGTCCTCGACCAGGTCCGGGCTTCGCCCGGTCCACTCGGTCGAGACGATGACCTGCGTGTCGGAGAGGTCCGGAATGGCGTCGAGTGGAGTGTGCCGGAGCGCGCGGAGCCCCGCCGCCGCCGCGACGAGAACGAGCGCGATCGTGAGGATCCGGTTCCGCGCGCTCCACGTGATCAGCCGCTCGATCATGATCGCGCTACCACTTGGTCGTCGCCGAGCGGAGCCGCGCTTCGGCAGCCACGAGGAAATTTCCGGACGTGACCACCACATCCCCCTCGCGGAGGCCGCCCACGACTTCGTAGCGGTCGCCGGCCTTGGCGCCGAGCGTGACCTCGCGCGGGGCGAGCCGCCCCTGCCCCAGATCGACGAACACGATCCTCCGGTCGCCCGAATAGAGGATGGCGCTCTCGGGAATCGCGAGCTTCCGTCCGAGATCCCGCTCGAGGAGGACGTCGACGAACATGCCCGGCTTCAGATCGCCGCGCGGGTTCGGGGCGACCGCGCGGACCTCCCCCGTCCGGGTGTCCGGGTCGAGGAAGGGATTCACGTAGGAGACGCGACCTTCCCGGGCGGGCTCGCCCGGAAACGGCGGAAGGATGCGCGCCGTCATCCCCGTCTTCACGAGGGGAAGCTCGTACTGGAAGACGTTCGCGATCACCCAGACCGGGTGGATGGGAGCGATCTTGTAGAGCGTCTGCCCCGCGGTGAACGCGCTCCCTTGGACGACGTTCTTCTCCACCACCACGCCCGTGACCGGCGCGAGGATCGGGAGCTTCTCCATCGGCTTGCCGGCGGATGCGATTTCGTCGAGCGTGGACGGGGCGATGTCCCAGAGGAGGAGGCGCTGCCGCGCCGCGGCTGTGAGATCCCCGCCCATGGGATCGCGGCGCGCTTCGAGGTATTCCTGCTGCGCGGAGAGGAGCTCCGGACTGTAGACCGTGAAGAGCACCTCGCCGCGGCTCACCTGCCGGCCGACATAGTCGACGTGGATCTCACGAATCCAGCCCGAGAACTTGAGCGAGATCTCGGCCCGCCGCGTCTCGTCGTACGTGACGCGTCCCGCGGCGCGGATCGTCGCCTTGAGGTCCTGCACGGTCGCGGGCTCGGTCCGAATGCCGATCGCTTGTCGCCGGGCCGGATCGATGATGACCTCGGCCCCGAGTGTCGCGGCGTTCGCGTCCAAGGCCGCGGGCGCTCCCGCCGCCGGCGATCCGCCGACGAACGAGGCGCCGGTCATGTTCGTGCTCACGCGGTAGATCGCCTCGGCATCGGGGCTGCCCGAGACATGGATCGAGATCGCGACGTCCCAGTCCCCCTGCATCTGGAGGCCGTAGCTCGCCTCGTAGATGCCCGCGCCCGTCTCGCGGAACTCGCCCCGGCTCTCCATGCGCGGCATCGCGCCCATCGCCGGCATCGACACGATCGCGGCCAGGGACGCGCCCGACAAAGGCCGCCCCGCCGAGTCAAAGAGGGCGACCTTGAACGCGTTGTCACCCACGACCGGCCGCTCGGGCCGGGCTGCGAGCGAGATCTGGAACGCGCCGACCCGCTGCGTCGCCGCCGCGGCGGTCTCGGTGGAGCGCGAGGTCTTTGTCTCGTGCTTCGAGCAGCCGGCGAGTGCCACGAGGGCGATCCCGATGAGAACCCAGCGCCGGCTCATCGCGGCACCTCGACGGCCGGACCCGCGTCGCTCGCGATGGCGCGCTCGTAGTCGGCCAGAGCGAGACGGTACGCCACGCGCGCGCGGTGTCCGTCCAGCCGGGTGCGCGCCAGGTCCCGCTCGGCGTTGAGCAGCGCGGCGAAGTCGCTCCGGTTCGATTCGTACGCGCTACGGATGGACGCGAGGGCGCGCTCCGTCGCGGGCAGGACACTCGACTCGACGACGTGGATCTCGTGGCGCGTCTCCTGAACGCGTGCGAGCGCCTCCTCGATCTCGAGGCGCGCACGATCGATCACGGCGAGCCGCTCCTGCTCGCGGCGGGCGAGCCCGGCCCGAGCTTCGCGCTCGGATCCGCTCACGCGGCCGAAGAGAAACGGAAGGCTCATCTCGGCGCCGACCGTGGGACGCATCTCGTGCTCCGCCCACATGGCGTCGTAGCGCGCGACGAGCGTGAGCTCGGGAATCCGTCCCTTCCCAGCCAGCTCGAGCTCCGCGGCTCGGGCATCGCGCTCCGCTTCGGCTCGCTTCACGTCCGGTCTCGACGAGGAAGCGCTGGGACCCGCGAACGGCTCATCCCCTTCTTGGGGGGCCGGGATGGAATCGAGCGGCGCCGGCAGGTACTCCTCGGGCGCGCGATGGAGCACGGCGTTGAGTCGCGCGCGCACGATGCGACGGTCCCGCGCGAGGACGATCGCTTCGTGGTCGAGCATCGCGAGCTCCACCTCGGCCTGGAGGGCGTCCTGTTGTCCAACCACGCCCGAGGCATATTTCTGTACCGCCAGGGAGCGGATGTGACCCAGCAGGTCCTTCTGCTCCTGGTTGACCTCGAGCCCGCGCTCCACCAGGTAGAACTCGTAGTAAAGGCGCCGCGTCTCGCGAAGGAGATCGAGCCGGGCGGCCCTCTGATCCTCGCCCGCTGCGCGCGCCTCCGCGCGCGCGGCCTTCTTCTCGAGTCCGCGCGTGCCCCAGAGCGGAAGGCTCTGCGAGAGACCGATCTGGTACCCCGGCGCCGCGACATCCTCGTTCCCGATGGCTTGGGGAGCGACCATCCCGTCGAGCACCGGACTCATGAAGCGTCCGGTGGCGTC
>DASTKC010000184.1:0-9891 GCA_035716085.1 Candidatus Eiseniibacteriota bacterium
GTGCCGTCGGCCAGTCGCGAGACGTGGACGATGAGCTCGAGGGCCGATGCGATCTGCTCGCGAATCGCCTTCTCGTGGAGCTGGTGCCCGGCCATGAGAACCAGGTTCTCGATGCGGTGCAGCGCGTCGCGCGGACCGTTCGAGTGGATCGTGGTCATCGAGCCGTCGTGACCGGTGTTCATGGCCTGGAGCATGTCCAGCACCTCGTCGCCGCGCACCTCGCCGACCACGATGCGGTCGGGACGCATACGGAGCGCGTTTCGGACGAGGTCGCGCTGCGTGATCGTGCCGCGCCCTTCGATGTTCGGAGGACGGGTCTCGAGCCGCACGACGTGGGGCTGCTGGAGCTGGAGCTCCGCCGAGTCCTCGATCGTGACGATGCGCTCGCCGTCCGAGATGTAGCGCGAGAGAATGTTGAGGAGCGTCGTCTTACCGGAGCCCGTGCCCCCCGTGATGAGCATGTTGATCCGCGCGCGGATGATGCCGCGGAGGAGCCGGGCCATCGGCTCCGTCAGCGAGCCGAGCTCGAGCAGGTTCTCGATGGAGAGCGCCTTCCGGCGGAAGCGGCGGATCGAGAGGATCGCGCCGTCCAGCGCCGCGGGCGGGATGATCGCGTTCACGCGCGACCCGTCCGGGAGGCGCGCGTCGACCAGCGGGCTCGACTCGTCGATGCGTCGGCCGACCCGCGAGATGATGCGGTCGATGATGAGACGGAGGTGCGCTTCGTCGCGGAACTGCACTGGAGTCATCTCGAGGCGCCCGAGCCGCTCCACGTAGACCTGCCGGTGCGTATTGACGAGAATGTCCGAGATCTCCTCGTCGAGGAGATACGGCGTGATCGGTCCGAGATCGAACGTGTCGTGGAGGAGCTCCTGCACGAGCCGCTCCTCATCGGAACGGGTCAGACGGAGCTCGGAATCGGCCAGGAGCCGCCGCGCGACCGACTCCACCTGGTCACGGCGCCCGTTCTCGTCCAGGCCGTCCAAGAGCGCCATGTTGAGCTTGCCGATCATCTCGCGATGAAGGCGGCGCTTCAGCTCCTGGTACTCGTCGAACGCCGCCGGAGGCATCGCATTCGGTCGCCGGTCAGCGGGCTCGGTTTCGGTCGTGGTGGAGGCAGGACTGCCCGCCGCACCCTTGCGGAAACGATCTCGTAAGCTCATCGAAGCACCTTCCTTCCGAAGAGACCCCGCCGGATGCTCTCCTCCGCCGGCGTCGTGGGCACCTCGCGTCCGACCAGCTTGGCCGCGAGCGCGATGATGTCCTTGGATGCTTGCGCGTCGGGATCGTCGAGGCAGAGCGCCCGACCCGCGTTCACGGACGCGAAGACGCGTCGATAGTCGTTTTGAATCGTGTGGAACGCCCGGACCTGAAGCGCCTCGAAGAGCTGGTCCAGGGTGATGAACCCGCGCGTGCCGGTATAGCGGTTCACGACGACCTTCACGCGGTCGGGAACGTCGGTGAAGTGGAGCCTGTCGAAGACTTCGAGGGCGCGCCGCGCCGCCCGGATCGATGGGATCGAGAGCTCGGCCAGGAGGACGATCGTGTTGCTCCGGTCGAGCACTTCGAGCGACACCTCATCGAACGAGTGCGGGGCGTCCACGACGACCGCGTCGTGCGAGGAGGAGAGCGCGTCGATCACGCCTCCCGCCTGCGCCGGCGTCATCGCTTCGAAGCTCGAGAGATCCTCGGGCTGCGCCAGCACGGCGAGGCCGCTCGAGTGGCGGAGCAGGTTCATCTGGAGCGCCGTGGAGTCGAGCCGCGGCGCGCGGAGAAGGTCCCCGATGGACTTGTCGGCCTTCATGCCGAGCACGTGGGCGGCCCCGCTCGACTGCGCGTCGAAGTCGGCCAGCGCCACCGTGTCCACGTTCAGGTGAGCCTTCATCGAGACCGCCAGGTTTGCCGCCACCATGGTCGTCCCGATGCCCCCCTTGGTGCTGAACAAAGTGGTGATCGAGCGCGCTCGGGTACCCGCAGCGGAACGGGCGGCGCCGCTCCGTGAGACGCGCTCGACCGCTTCCTGGAGGAGCGCCCGGTCGAGCGGCTTCTTCAGGACCTCCTGCGCTCCGGCGCGGATGGCGCGGAGGAGGAGCTGTGGATCCAGATTGTTCGAGAGGAGGAAGAGCGCCGTGTCGGGCAGGTCGAGCTTGAACTGACCCGCGGCGTTGAGCGCCTCCTCGTAGCTGTCGGGGAGATCGAGCAAGACGATGCGCGGGCGGCGCTGCCTCGCGAGCAGGAGTCCGCTCCGGAGCTCGAAGCGCTCGCCGACGATCTCGACGCCCGCGAGGCCATTCAGAGCCGTGCGCGTGCTGCGGCGATTCGACTCGTCCTCGAGGATGAGGAGGATCGTCACGGCTTCCGGACGCCCCGGACCGTTCGGCGTAGGACCGCCGTTACGCCCGCCTGGCGGGTTCGGGTTCCCGTTATGGCTGTCGAGCGACATGGCCTCTCCCTATTCGACGAGGTGAACGCCGTAGATCCCGGTGTCGGCCGGAGGACCGGCTTCCCCGGGAGCGATGTACTTGATGAACTGTCCGGTCACGCCGTTCTGGACCATGTCGCCGCCCGGGCGCTCCCGGAGGAAGAAAGCCGCGAATTTCACGATCCGCACGTACTTCGCGCCGTTCACGTCGAAGCTGTCGACGATCGGTGTGAGGAACACGCGGTTCTGATTGCCTGTGTAGTCCTGGTAGCAGCTCGATGACTGGTCCGTGTCCGCGTCCCAGCGCTCCTGGAGCGCCGACTTGAACGGACCGACCTTGTTGCCGGGCGCGGTGAGGACCATCTCGTCACCGATCCCGAGGCAGCACTGGTAGCCGTTCTTCGTGTACTCGTAGACGGCCGCGGCGCCGCCGCCGGTGAAGTCGTCCTCGTTGCAGTCCGGATAGTTGAGGAGTTGGAAGTTGCCTCCCGTACCGCCGCCGCCGTTACCGCCTCCCCCGCCGCCGCCACCACCACCGCCGCCACCGCCACCACCGCCACCACCGCCATTGCCACCGCCGCCGCCGTTGCCGCCGCCGTTGCCACCGCCACCGCCACCGCCGTTGCCACCGCCACCGCCGTTGCCACCGCCATTGCCGTTGCCACCACCGTTACCGTTTCCGTTGCCGCCGGCGTTACCGTTGCCGTTGCCATTGCCGCCGGTGCCACCATTGCCATTGCCTTTGCCGTTGCCGCTCTGCGCGAGCCACGCGGGCCCCGCGGAGCCCGCGGTCGCGAAGAGGACAGGGCTGCCCTGGAACATGCCGAAGCCGGCGAGCTCCACCGTGGGAGTCGGCGTCGGCGCGCTCGCGATGCCCTGCGAACCCATCTTCAGCGTGTAGACGCTGTCGCAGTTCTCGTAGAAGTCCCCGCCTGGAGGAAGCTCCGGCGCGAAGGGGGCGAGGTGCTCGCAGACCTTGCTCAGCTCCTGAGCCTCCGCGGTCGCGTCGGCGCGCACGCCGATCGACGGCAAACCGAGCGTCTGGGCGAAGTGGAGAATGACCGGGTTGCCCGTCGATCCCTCGCGGTGCACGGTCACGCGCACCTGGTTCGCGGCCGGGAAGTCCACGTCCACGTCGGGGTCGATGGAGATCGCCGTCTCGACGCCTTGGTACGCCTTGTTCTGGAAGGCCGTGACCGAGGCGCGCACCCGTGCACTGTCGGGCACGATCTCGCCCGTGTCCGGGTCGATCGCGGAGGCCGCCGCGAGCGCGGCGGCGTCGGCCGCGGCCTGGAGCTCCGTCCGGGCGGCCATCACCTTGCCCACGTCGATGGCGAGCGAGACGAACCAGAGGGAGACGAGCAGGAAGACCGCGACGTAGAGAATCGCGACGCCGCGCTCGTCCTGCCGGTGGGTTGCGGGTGACCGCTTCATGCCGCCTTCCTCTCTATTCGACAAGATGGAGCCCATAGATCCCGGTGTCGACCGGCGGGCCGCTCACTCCGCCCGGGGCCACGTACTGGATGAACTGCCCTCTCACGCCCTGCTGCACCATGCTTCCCTGCGGCCGGTAGTTCAGGAAGAAGGCCGCGAAGTTCACGATGCGGACGTTCTTCTTGCCGTTCACGTCGAAGGTCTCGACGATCGGCGTGATGAAGATCCGCTTCCCGTTGCCGTGATAGTCCTCATAGCAGTGGCTCGTCTTGTCCGTGTCTTCGTCCCACCGGGCCTGGAGCCCCTGCTGGAGCGGCCCCACCTTGTTGCCCGGCTCGGTGAGCAGCCACGTTTGTCCCAGGTTCACGCAGCACTGGTAGCCATGCTCCGTGTAGTACCGGACCGCCGCGCCTCCGCTCCCCGAGAAGTCGTCCTCGTTGCACTCCGGGTAGTCGAGGAGCTGAAAGTTGCCCTGACTCGAGTTTCCCGCGCCCACTTTGAGCGCGTAGCTGCTGTCGCAGTCGGTGAAGTACCCGACCCCACCCGGCGGATTCGTCGGGGCGAAGGGCGCCATGCCCTCGCAGATCGAGTTCAGCTCCTGCGCCTCCGCGGTCGCGTCCGCCTGCACTCCGATCGTGGGCATGCCGAACGTCTGCGCGAAATGGAGCACCACCGGATTGCCCGTGTCCTCGGTGCGCTTGACGGTCACCTTCACGCGATCGGGCTGCGGGAATTCCACGTCCACCTCCGGGTCGATCACGACCGCGGTCTCGGTTGATTGGTACGCTTTGTTGCTGGCTGCTGCCGCGGCCGCCCGCGCCTTCGCGAGCGGCTGGTCGATCACTCCTGTGACGGGGTCGATGGCGCTCGCGCCGGCCAGGGCCGCCGCGTCCGCGGCCGCCTGAAGCTCGGTGCGAGCCGCCATCACTTTTCCCACGTCGATCGCCATCGAGACGAACCAGAGGGCTACGAGGAGGAAGAGCGCTACGAACAGAACCGCGATCCCTCGCTCACGTTTCGCCTGCTGCTGGTCCGAATCCACGAATGGCTCCTATTTCGTCTGAGGGGGTTGCGCCGTGCCTCCCTGGGGGTTGCCATACTTCTCCTCGCCCGGGATCGGAGACGGCCAGCTGCGGGCCGTCGAGCCGAGGATTTCCGGCGAGACGATCATGACCAGATCCCGCTCCGCGAGATCCGTACGGGTGTGCTTGAACAAGAGGTTCAGGATCGGAATCTCGCCCAGGATCGGGAACTTCGACACCTGCTTGATGGACTCCGTGCTCTTCACGCCGCCGATCACGAGGACCTCGCCCGACTTGAGCTCGACCGTCGTGGACACGCGCCGCGTGATGATGCCGGGGATGAGCGACCCAGCGAGGAGCACCGCGTGCTGGTAGTCGGGCGCGCTCACCTCGGGCTCCACGTAGAGCTGGACCCGGTTCGAGTCGAGCACGGTCGGCAAGCACTGGAGCCGGATGCCGAACTGCTTCCACTCGATCGTGAACGCGACGGTGTTGTCCGAGCTCGACCGCGTGATCGGAACCGGGAACTCGCCGCCCGCGATGAACGAGGCGCTGTCGCCGCTCAGAGCCACCAGGTTCGGGCTCGCGAGCGTACGCGCCAGGCCGTGCTCCTCGAGCGCGTGGAAGATCGTGAGGAACTGGAAGTCGCCGCTCGTCTTCCTATAGGCCGCGAATCCGTCGACCACCGGCCCTAGGACCGGCGGGTCGGACGGGGACTCGATCTTGCCGGTGAACAGACCGCCCGCGATCGCGCCGTCCAGGTGCTTGGCCGAGCGGATGTAGGTGGTCCAGTCCATCCCGAGCTGCTTCGCCTTGGTCGTGTTGATCTCACCGATCCGAACCTTGAGGAGCACCTGCTGGCGCTTGCCGGGGTTCGTGCAGATGATCTGATACAAGGTGTAGTGGCCGCCCTCTTCCCAGACGACGAGGGAGGTGACGCCCGCTTCCTTTCCGTTCACGACCACGGTCTTCTGCGAGCCCACGGCCGCGTCGGCGACCTTCGGGTCCGCAATCGAGACCGTCGTGACCTCGGCGGGCATCTCGAGCACCACCGACTGCCCCACGTTGACGTTCACCGGGAAGGCGGAGCCGGCCGCGTTCGCGTTCGAGACCGCGAAGAGGGGCACCAATCCGAGTACCAGGATGGCGACGAGCGCCACGGGCATCCCGGCCCATCCATTTCGCTTTCGCTGCGTCTGCGAGCGAACCATCTTGCAGCTCCTGACGTTCGGGTGGACGACTTACCGCTTCTTACTGAATGGAATCCTTCGGGGCCGCCTGCTCATTCACCTTGGCCTCGCGGATGATCCGGACCACCGGCTTGCTCGGCCGCTGCTGCACCGTGCGCACCTCCGGCTGCTTCGGCACGGCCGCTGACTGCTGCGGCGCTTTCCTGGCCTTCGCATGGGCCGTGCTGCGCGGCATGGTGCCGGCCTGGCCGTTCAACATCTCGTTCGTGTTGAGCGAGAGCACTTTCGTCGTGTCGGAATCCTCCGGATTGCGGAGGACGAGGTGGAGCTTGCCCTCGTGGAGCGCGAGCGCGAGCTTCTCGGCGCCCATCGGATCGACGAGGATCGTGACCGCCTGGACCGTGATCGGCTTGTTGTCCTGCTGGGTCGTCTTCTGGCCCGACGCGAGGACCTCGGCGTTCTGGAGGATCGTGCGGGTCACCGCTTCCTGATCGGCGCCGCGGCCATCCACCGTCGCGAGGACGTCGATACGGTCGCCCGGGAGCACGAAGCCGCTGACGCCGGAGACCTGGTTGACCTCGAGGGACGTGGCGCGGAAGCCCGTCCGGACGAGCATCGAGAGACCGCCGCCGCGCGAGGAGAGCTTGGTCGCGGTGATCGGCTCCTTGCCGGCGAGGAAGATCTTGGTCGTCTGGCCGACGACCGAATCGATGTCGGAGAAGGCGCCGCTCGGAAGGCTCTCCTTGGGATACTTCGCGACGCGGAGCTGCGCGCGATCGAGCTTCGTCCCGAAGGTGAGATCCGTGGCGGCGACCACGACCGGCACGAAGTGCTTGGATGTGTTCTGCGCGACCTGGGCCGCCGTGGCCTTCAGACCGGCGTACCCGGCCAGAGCCGCGAGGAAACCCAGGCCCACGGCAAGTGCGAGAATTGACTTGGAGCGGGCCATGAGTTCTATCCCTCCTTCGTGTAGGTCAGCCTTCGAACCGCATCACCGTCTGGCCAGTCATCGGAATCGTGGCCCCGGTGTCCCATCCGGGCAGGAACAGGAACACGCCCGGCGTGATGAACGTGAAGGTTGCGTTGACCGTTACCGTGACCATTTGTGCCGCGTCCGGACCGTCCACGGTGACGGATGTCGGAACGATCCCGCCCGAGGCGAGAACGGCGTTGACGTGATCCTCGACGATGTCGACATCCGGGCTCGTCACGACGGCCACGCGCGCTCCCTCGCGAGCGGCCTGATCGAGCAGGCTCTTCTCGTGGAAGGCGCGTCCGAAGTCCAGCATGCCCATCGCCAGCACCAGGAGTATCGGCAGGACAAAAGCGAACTCAATCAACGCCACGCCTGATTCTGAACGGCGTTCCGGAGCCAGGCCGGGATGCACCGACCGCTCCCTACGGGAGCTCATCGAGAACCTCCAAGTCCGGGCACCAGAACGATTAAGACAGTTGCGAGCGCGATCGCGACGCCGAACGGCACCCGGAGGCCGGACGGCATGGGACGCGCGAGCGGAGAACCCTTGGCGCGATGAGCCAGCCATCGCGCGAGTCCAAAGGAGCGAGTGAGAACGTGGCCCAGCCGGCCGAACCGGAGAGCCGTGAGAAGGCCGAGCACCCCGCCGAGGACGAGGGCGAGGAGTCCGGCCATCAGCGCTTGCGGAAAGGAGAGAAAGGCTCCGACCGCCATCAGGAGCTTCACGTCTCCGGCGCCGGTGAAGCGCATCACGTAGCCGGGCAAGAGAAGCGCGCCGGCCGCGAGTGCTCCGCCCGCGGAGAGGAGAAGGCCCGGCCCGGCTTCGGTCGCCCCGTGCAAGCACAGGGCGAGTCCGAGAGCCGGGAGGGTCAGGAGATTCGGGATCCTGCGATAGCGCAGGTCCCACCACGTTGCGATGCCACACAGGAGTACCGCGCCGCCGGTCATCCAGGAGTTCATGGCACGCTCCGTGGTTGGTGATTTGAATTACATGCCGTTGAGGGCGTCGACCGCGCTCTGATACGCGCCTTCGACCGCGCCCATGAGGCCGAGCGGATCCGCGATAATCACGGCCACCGCGATGGCAGCCACGAACGCCGCCAGAAGGCCGTACTCGATGAGATCCTCGCCGCGCTCGTCCTTAATGAAACCCTTGGCGAACTGAAGCATGGTGAAACCCTCCACTAATCGGTGTGCTGCGTTGTTGTCCGCTCTCGGTCCGACTTCACTTGGGGTCGGACTCTCCCGATGCGGACGGCTCACGATCGGCTGCATCGAACGCCCCCGCCGCGGGGACCCGCTTTCGATGCAGTCGACTAGGGCATTCGCAAGCGCCGTGCCGAGTTGTACCGAGGCGAAGGAGCGCGCAGTGATGTCGCGTGCGTGTAAGCGCTTGGACGGTGTGAGTCGCTACATGAAGGCGCGCGAGCGCGATATGAGAGGCGCGTGGATGGGGGTTTTCCCCCATGGTTCCTGCGGATTGTGGCCACGCCCCAACCGCGCTAGGATGGTCGCCGCGAATCGCGATGTGTGTTGCAGAACGCCACCTTGGGAGCTCTCATGAACCTCGACAAGGCTTTCGCCTACATCGACCAGAACCAGAAGCGGCTCATCGACGAGCTGATCCAGTTCCTCCGGATTCCGAGCATCAGCGCGCACAAGGACCGGGACGCCGATGTCGCGCGCGCTCTCGAGTACGACAAGAAGAAGCTCGAGTCGCTCGGCTTCAAGACCGAGGTGTGGCCGACGCGCGCGCACGCGGGGCTCTTCGCCGAGCGCATGGTGTCGCCCGATCTCCCGACCGTGCTCATCTACGGCCACGTGGACGTGCAGCCCGTCGATCCTCTGGACCTTTGGACCAGCCCTCCCTTCGAGCCCCGGATCGCGGACGGGAGGATCTGGGCCCGCGGCGCCGACGACAACAAGGGGCAGCACTACGCCCAGATCGCCGGCGTCGAGGCGGCCCTCAAGGGAGGGGGCGAGCTGCCGGTGAACGTGAAGTTCATCCTCGAGAGCGACGAGGAGCACGACTCGGAAGCCATGGCCATGGAGCTCGAGAAGCACAAGGACAAGCTGGCGTGCGACGTGTTCGTGGTCTCCGACTCCAACTTCCCGGATCGCGACCACCCGGCCGTGACGCTCTCCCTTCGCGGGGTCCTGGCGATGGAGGTCACCATCACGGGAGCGGCGGGGGACAAGCACTCGGGCGAGTGGGGCGGAATGCTCTACGAGCCGATCGACGTGCTCCGGTGGGTGCTCCACAACCTGAAGGACTTCGAGACGGGGAAGGTGCTCGTCCCCGGCTTCTACGACGACGTCGACGAGCCCACTCCTGCGACGCGCGCCGCCATCGCCGGCCGCCCGTGGGACGACGCCGCCAAGGCGAAGGAGCAAGGGGTGAAGCGGCTCTTCAACGAGAAGGGCTACACGGCGCTCGAGTCGGGCACGCTCCGCCCCACGCTGCAGACCAATGGGATCTACGGCGGCTACATGGGCGAGGGCTTCAAGACCGTGATTGGAAACAGGGCCACCGCCAAGATCAGCACGCGGCTCGTCCCACGGCAGAACCCGGACAAGATCTTCGCCGCGATCGAACGGCGGATTCGCGAGCTGGTCGGCGACAAGGGAACCGTGGAGATCCGGAAGTTCGGCGGGGGACTTCCCTTCTGGGCGGATCCGGAGGACCCGTACGTCAAAGCAGGGCTCCGCGCGCTCACCACGGCGTTCGGCAAGCCCTCGGTCGTCCTCGCCATGGGGGGCTCCATCCCGTTCGTCCCGCACCTCGTGCGTGTGACGGGGGCGCCGTGCGTGATGATGGGGTTCGGACTGCCCGACGACAACCTGCAC
>DASTKC010000185.1:0-23014 GCA_035716085.1 Candidatus Eiseniibacteriota bacterium
CGCCCGAGGCGCGGCAGCGATCCGCGAGGAGCGCGAGCAGCGTCTTCCGCGAGAGGCCGGAGAATCCGTGGCCTGTCGAGCGGAGCACCATCCCCGTGTAGTGGATCTCGATGTCGTCCCACCGGTGGCAGCGCGCGCCCATCTCGGCGATGACCTCGGGGTCGGCGTGTTCCAGCGCCGCCTCGGTCGCGTCGGAGAAGACGACGCCGAAGCCGAACGTGTCCTCGAGCCGGTTTCGCTCGTAGACCTGAACCTCGTGCTTGGGCTCGGCCTTCTTGAGGAGGAGCGCGAAGAAGAGGCCCGCCGGCCCGCCGCCGATCACGGCCGCCTTCACCCGGCCTCCTTGACGAGCTGCCCCGCGATCACGAGGTGCTGGATCTCGGTGGTCCCCTCGTAGATCCGGAGCGCGCGCACCGCGCGATAGAGGCGATCCACCGGGCTCGAGGCGAGCACCCCCGAGCCTCCCAGGATCTGCACGGCGTCATCGATGACGCGCTGCGCCGCTTCGGTCGCGAACGCCTTGGCCATCGCCGCTTCCAGGGTGACGCGCTCGGCGCCGCGATCGGCCTCGTACGCGGCGCGATAGACGAGGAGGCGCGCCGCCGTGAGATCGGTCGCCATCCGCGCGAGCTTCTCCTGCACGAGCTGGAATTCGGAGAGCGGCTTTCCGAACTGCCGTCGCGTTCGCGCGTGGCGCAGTGCTTCGTCGAGCGCGCGCGCGGCCATGCCGCAGGCCGCGGCGCCGACCGTGGCGCGCAAGCGATCGAGCGTCTTCAATCCGAGCGCGAGCCCACGCCCTTCCGGGCCCAGGCGATTCCCCTCGGGCACGCGGCATCCCTCGAACGCGATTTCACCCAAGGGATGCGGCGCCGAAAGCACCTGCGCGCGCGTGAACGTGAGCCCCGGCGTCTCCGCCGGAACGACGAAGCAGGAGATGCCCTTCGCTCCGAGCGAGGGATCCGTGGTCGCGAAGACGGTGTAGAAGTCGGCGATGCCCGCGTTCGAGATGAGCGTCTTCGTCCCGTCGAGCACGTACGCGTCGCCATCGCGCCGCGCGCGCGTCGCGATCGCAGCCGCATCGGAGCCGGCCTCGGGCTCCGTCATCGCGAACGCTCCCATGGCGCGGCCGGAGACGGCGTCCTCGAGCCAGCGCGATCGCATGGCTTCGTTCTCGGCGAAGTGAAGCGGGACGGCGGCGAGCCCCTGGAGCGCGAAGACGGCGTCCGCGAGCGGGGACGCGGCGCCGAGCGCCTCGCGCGTGAGGCAGCAGCCGCGCCAGTCCTGGCGGCGGATCGGATCGAGCAGCCCCCCCTCGCCGAGGCGCGAGAGCCACGCGCGCGCGCGCGTCCGGCCCTCCGCGTCGTCCAGAGGCTCCGGAAGCTCCCGCGCCGCGGCCCCGGCGAATGCTCCCACGACCGGGGCGAGCGCCTGGTGCGCGTCGTCGAGGAACGCGCGAACCGGGATCGGATCGGGATGGCTCATGCCTGGAACTTGGGCTCCCGCTTGGCCCGGAACGCCTCGTAGGCCTCCCGGAAATCAGGACGCTCCATGAGCGCGGCCTGGGCGTCCGCCTCGTGCGCGAGCGCCGATTCGAAGTCGAGCGCCCACTCGGCGTCGAGCGCGCGCTTCGTGACCGCGAGCGCCTCGGCGGGTCCGCGCGCGAGACGCGCGGCGAGCGCCACGGCCTCGTCCACGACGCGGTCCACGGGAACGACCGCGTTGTAGAGGCCGATCTCCTGCGCGCGGCGGGCGTCCACGAAGTCGCCGGTCATGAGGATCTCCGTCGCCCGTCCGTGCCCCACGATCCGCGGCAGGAGCCACGACGCGCCCATGTCCGCCCCCGAGAGCCCGACCCTCACGAAGAGGAATGCGATCTTCGCGGTCTCCGAGGCGATGCGGACGTCGCACGCGGCGGCGATCACCGCTCCCGCGCCGGCCACCGTGCCGTTGAGCGCCGCGATCACGGGCCGGCGGCAGCGCCGGATGTTGAGGATGAGATCGCAGGTCATGCGCGTGAACTCGCGCAGCCCTGCCGAATCGCGGGAGAAGAGAGCGCCGATGATGTCCTCGACGTCGCCCCCCGAGCAGAACGCGCGCCCCGATCCCGTGAGGACGATCGCGCCGACGCCGGGCTCCGTGTCGAGGCGGGCGAAGAGATCGCGCAGCTCGGCGTAGACCTCGAATGTGAGCGCGTTCAGCCGATCGGGCCGGTCGAGGGTGATGCGCGCCACGCGGGTCGCCGGATCGACCGCGAATCGGAAGGAGCGCGGCTGGATCACGGCGTCCCCCCGATGACGGCGGTAGCCTCGATCTCGACCACCGCGCCCTCGTCCACGAGGCCCGAGACCTCGACCATCGCCATCGCCGGATAGCGGCGGTCGAACCGCTCGCGCCAGACGCGCCCCAAGGGCTCGAGCGCCACGCGGTAGGAGTTGAGATCCGTCACGTAGACCGTCATGCGCGCCACGTCCGCCGGTCCGCCCCCCGCCTCGCGCACCACGGCGAGCACGCGGTCGAGCGCGCGCGCGAACTGCTGCACGAATCCCGCGACGGGCCCCTTCTCCGACGCGTCCCACCCCGGCTGCCCGGCGACGAAGAGCACGCGCCCTCCCGCGGGCCCGAGCACGCCGTGGCTGTACCCCTTGGGCGTGCCCAGCGACGCAGGGTTCACGTTCTCGAGGCTCATCGACCCCTCCCGTTCAAGACGATCGCCTGTCCCGTCTCCACCGCGTCGTCGCGACAGAGTCGCACCACGGCCGCCGCGACTTCTTCCGGACGGATGAGCCGCTCCTGCCCCGCGGTCTCGAGCACGGCTCGAAGCGCGGCGTCGCGGGCGAGCCCCGTCTTCGCTCCGACCGTGGCGAGCGTCCGATCGGTCATGGGCGTGTCCACGTAGGCCGGACAGATCGCGTTCACCGTCACCCCGCGATCCTCGAGCTCGAGCGCGGCCGCGCGCGTGAACCCGACGGCGGCGTGCTTGGAGGCGCAGTAGTGCGCGATGTAGCGCCCCCCTTCGAGCCCCGAGGTCGACGCGATCGTGATCACGCGTCCCCATCCCCGCTCGGCCATCGCGGGAGCGAACTCCCGCGTGCAGAGGAAGACGCCGGTCGCGTTGACCGCGAGGACGCGATTCCACTCGTCCAGCGTGAGCTTCCGGAGCGGCGCCGAGCTCGAGACGCCCGCGTTGTTGACGAGGATGTCGACCTTGCCGAGCTTGGCCTCCGCGTCGCGCGCGAGCGCCTTCACGCTCGCCTCGTCCGTGACATCGCACGGGGCGGCGTGCGCCTCTACGCCGCGCGCGCGGAGATCCGCCGCGACCGCATCGACCTCCTCCCGCGTGCGCGCCGCGAGGAGGAGCGCGATCCCCTCATCGGCGAGCGCGTGCGCGATGGCCGCGCCGATGCCCCGCCCCGCACCCGTGACGACCGCGGTCCGGCCACGCTTCATATCGTGGCGTGCTCCGATCCGAACGCCTCCAGAACCGCGTCGCAGAGGATCTGCCCGAGCGCCTCGATGGTCTCGCGCCCTTCGGCGTCGGTCGCGTCGGCGGGCCACCCGAAGTAGGCCCGCGGCCCCCCCGCCTCCTCGAATGTCCCCTTGCCGTCCCGAATCGCACGGGATAGCGACGCGGGATTGGGGGGAAGGGACCGCATGACCTCGCGGCGCACGAGGTCCGGCCGCTCGGCCATCACGATCGATCCTTCGTACCGCCCCGCATGGCAGGCGCCGGTGCGGAACTCGTCCGTGAGCCGGAGCGCCCAGGGCTTTCGCGTGAGTAGAGGACAGACGATGGGAATGGATCCATCGCGCCGCGCGCGGTCCACTGCTTCCTGGAGCGCTCCTACATGAGCGGGATCGAGATGCGCATTCGCGACCGCCAGCGCCGCCACGCCATGACGCTTGAGCTCCCGCGCGAGCGCGGCGACGAGCCCCGTGACGATGTCGGCCGGCATCGAAACGGTGCCCGCGAACGCGGCACCGAATGGAGCGGCCGTGTACGGGAGCGCCGGTAGGAGCACGGCGTGGATCCCTGCCCCGGCGAGGCAGTCGCCCCCCGCCCGCGCCATCGCCTCGGCGATCACCAAATCGGTGCCGAGCGGCAGATGCGGACCATGGGCCTCCACGGCGCCGACCGGCAGGATCGCCGTCAGCCGCTCGCGCGGGAGGTCGCGCACCTCTTCCCAGGTCAGATCCGCCCAGCGGGGAACCGTCATTCAATCCTCATGTCGGGTATTGCCACCCGCCGTGCGGGCCCTCATCATGGGCGGCTCGGACGAACCTACCATGACCCTTGAGCCATCGGAACGACTGAACATCGCCGATCTCTTTCTGGACGAGCGGGTTCGGGAAGGGCGAGGCGCCCGTACCGCGATCCGCACCGACTCCGGAACGAGCACGTATGCCGAGGTCCAGGCGCTCGCCAACCGCTTCGCGCAGGCGCTGCGGCAGGCTGGAGTGCAGCCCGAGCATCGCGTGATCCTCGGCATGCCCGACGGCGTAGGCTACGTCGCCGCGCTGTTCGGCATCTTGAAGCTGGGCGGGGTCGCCGTGATGGTGAATCCGGGCCTGCCCGCCGCCGAAGTCGCGTGGATCCTGGATCACGCGCGCGCCCGGGCCATCGTGACGCACGCGAGCTCGGCCGAGCCGTTCCTCCAGTCGGCCGCAGTGTCGCCGTTCGCGCCCAAGGTGCTGGTCCATGGCGACGACGCGTTCGACCACACGCTCGAGGCCCAGTCGGACACGTTCCCCACCTTCCCCACGCACCGGGACGATCCCGCGATCTGGCTCTTCTCGGGGGGAACGACGGGGCGGCCGAAGGCCGTCGTCCAGACCCATCGGTCGTTCGCGAACACCGCGCGTCTCTACGGCGGCCAGGTGATCGCCTACACGGAGGACGACATCACGCTCTCCGTCCCCAAGCTCTACTTCGGCTACGCGACCGGCTCGAACCTCTTCTTCCCGTTCGCGGCGGGCGCATCCACCGCGCTCTTCCCGGAGCCCGCGAACGCGGCCACCTTGTTCGACAAGATCAAGCGCCACAAGCCGACGATCCTCGTCCAGGTCCCGACGATGATCCACAAGATGCTCTCGCATCCGGGCGCCGCGGCTTCGGATCTCTCCTCGCTCCGGCTCGTGACCTCGGCCGGTGAAGCTCTCCCGGCGGAGATCGACGAGCGCTGGCGCCGCACGTTTGGAGTCGAGATCCTCGACGGCCTCGGCACGGCGGAGATGTGGCACGTCTTCATCTCGAACCGGCCGGGCCAATCCCGGCCCGGCACGCTCGGCACGGTCGTGCCGGGCTTCGAAGTTCGCGTCTGCGACGAGGAGGGGCGCGAGCTCCCGCGAGGCGAGACCGGCTGGCTCTGGGTGAAGGGGGACTCGCGCGCGCTCGGCTACTGGCACGACCTCGACAAGACCGCCCGGAGCTTTCGCGGCGAGTGGTACGTCTCCGGCGATCTCATCACGATGGACGCGGAGGGCTACGTGACCTACTGCGGCCGCGGGGACGAGATGCTCAAGGTCGCGGGCAAGTGGCTTGCGCCTCAGGAGGTGGAAGGCTGCCTCCTCGAGCATCCATCGGTGGCGGAAGCGGTGGTTGTGGGCGTTCCCGACGCGCAAGGTCTCGTGAAACCGCGCGCGTACGTCGTGCCCAAGGGCGCGAAGGACGGCCTCGAGGAGACGCTCAAGGCGCACGTGAGAGATCGCCTCGACGCGTACAAGCATCCGCGCGAGGTCGTGTTCGTCGACTCCCTCCCTCGCACCCACCTGGGCAAGGTGGACCGGGGATCGCTCAGGCGGCGCTGATGGCCACCCCGATCTCGATCGTGCCGCGCAAGAGGCCGGCGCCCCCTGCGGCCGCGGCGGTCCCCAGTACCGACAGGCAGCGACTTCCCGGCACGCGGCTCCAGGTCGCGATCCTTGCGTTCGCGGTGTTCGTCGTGGCCGCAATCGTGCATTCCCAGACCCTCTCCTTCAGGTTCCTGACGACCTGGGACGACCCGTCCTACATCACCAACAATCCCTGGATCCGGGGACTCACGCTCGAGAACATCCGCTTCGCGTTCACCACGCCGTACTTCGCGAACTACCTTCCGCTCCACCTGGTCTCCTACATGGTGGACTACCAGCTCTGGGGACTGAACCCGTTCGGGTATCGCCTGCAGTCGCTCTTCCTCGTGGCGCTGAACGCGTCGTTGGCGTTCTTCCTCGTGCGGCGGCTCTTCCGGAGTCTGGCGCTCGGGGTCATTGCGGCGCTCCTCTACGCGGTCCACCCGGCCCATGTGGAAGCCATCGCGTGGATCTCGATCCGAAAGGATCTCCTCTCGACCGTGTTCCTCCTCTTCACGGTCATCCTGTACGACGAGGCGACTCGCGACCGCTTCCGCCCGTGGGTGTACGCGATCTCGGTGGTGATGTACGTCCTCGGGCTCCTGTCCAAGGTGTCCATCTCGACGCTTCCCCTCTTTCTCTTCGTGCTCGACTGGACGCGGCGGTGGGATGGGCGCGCGTTCCGATGGAAGCAGTCGATCGCCACCAAGATTCCCTACCTCGCCTTCGCCGCCGTGCTCGTTTATGTGAACAATCACGCCCAGGTGAAGACCGGCATGCCTTACACGCACCAGCCGCTCCAGTTCATCATGGTGAAGGGGGAAGCGATCTGGAGATACCTGGCGATGCTGACGGGAATGGTCGACGGAGTCCCGATGTACGACCCGCCTTGGCTGGGCGGCCTGCACCCGCCCTTCAATCTGGCCGGCGCCCTCCTCCCGTTCGTCGTCCTCGGCTTCGCGTTCTGGCGGCGACTCCGGGCCCTGACGCTCGGCGCGGCCTGGCTCTTCATTCTCCTCATCCCGGTTCTCGCGTTTCCGCTCATGGTGTACATGGCGGACCGCTACCTCTACTCCCCCTCGCTCGGCTTCTGCTGGGTCCTGGCTGCGGGCATCCTGTGGCTGGCCGGCCGGGTGCGCTCTCAGCGCGGGCGCGCCGCGGCGGCGGTCGTGCTGACCGCGATCCCGTTCACGCTCTTCACCATGAGGACGGTCCGTTACGAGGCGTTGTGGGGGAATCCCGAGGCGCTCTGGAGATACACGATGCAGCACACCAAGGACGTGCGGGCCAAGAGCGCTCTCGCGCAGACCCTGACGCTGCAGCGGCGCTACGACGAGGCGGAGCAGATCTATCAGAGTCTCATGGTCTACAAGAGCACCGACGTCTATGCCGGACTCGCGTCCATCTACATACCCACGGGACGATTCGACGAAGCGCAGGAGATGATGGACCAGGCCGTACTCCATTGGGCGGGCAAGCGCGACAACGAGAAGGCCAGCATCCTCTGTTACCGCGCCATGGTCGAATGGGCCCGCGAGGACAAGGACGCGGCGATTCGCGATTGGATCGAGGCGGCACGCCTCGACCCGAAGAACGACGAGTCGCGGATCCACTTGCGCCGCCTTGGCGTCGAGCCGCCGGCATCGCGCTGACCATGGCCGAGCCGATCACGATCGTCCCGCGCCGGAAGCGAGCCGAGCCGGTGGCAGGCTCCGCCGCGAGTCGCCCCGTCAAGCGGGACGGCGGTCTCCAGTTCTGGATCCTCGCCGCCACGTCGTTCGGGGCCGCCTTGCTGGTCCACGCTCAGACGCTCGGGTTCCCATTCTTGATGACGTGGGACGATCCAACCTACGTCGTCCACAATCCATGGATCCGCGGGCTGACTCTGGAGAATTTGCGCTTCGCGTTCACAGCGCCCTATTTCTCGAACTACCTCCCGCTCCACCTCGTCTCCTACATGGTGGACTACTCGGTCTGGGGACTGAACCCATTAGGCTTCCGGATCCAGTCGCTCCTGCTCGCCGGGATGAACACGGCTCTCGCCTTCGCGCTCACGCGCAGGCTGTTCGGCAGCGTCGCTCTGGGAATCGTGGCGGCGCTCCTCTATGCCGTCCATCCGTCCCACGTCGAGGCGGTCGCTTGGCTCTCCATCCGCAAGGATCTGCTCTCGACCTTCTTTCTGCTGCTCTCGGTGCTCTTCTACGACAAGGCGACTCGAGAGGGATTCCATCGAGCGTGGTACGCGACGTCGGTCGCGACATTCCTGCTCGGACTTCTGTCCAAGGTTTCGATCTCGATGCTCCCTCTGTTCCTCCTCGTGCTCGACCTCACGCGCCGGTGGGACGGAGGCGCGTTCTCGTGGAGGCGCTCGATCGCGACCAAGATTCCCTACGCGTTCTTCGCCGGGGCGCTTGTCGTGGTGAACGACCTGGTCCAGGTCAGGACGCACCTGCCGTACGCGCATCAGCCCCTCTCGTATTTGATGGTGAAGGGACATTCGGTCGCGATGTACCTGGGGCTCCTGGCGGGGGTTTTCGACGGGAGGCCGATCTACGACCCACCCTCGGTGGCCGGGTTTCGAGGGGTCCTGGATCTGGCCGCCCTCGTCTTCCCCCTCGTGGTGTTCGCGTTTGCCTGGTCCCGGCGATCCCGGGTGCTCGCGCTCGGCACGGCCTGGATCTTCGTCCTCCTGCTCCCCGCGATCGCCTTCCCGCTGGTCACGTACATGGCGGACCGCTATCTCTACGCGCCATCGCTCGGCTTTTGCTGGATCCTGGCGGCAGGCATCCTGTCCCTGGCCGGCAAGGCACGATCCGAGCGCCGGCGCGTCCTGGCGGTCGTCGCCATGACGGCGCTGGCGCTCGCGTTTTTCGCGGTGCGGACGGTGCGATACGAATCGGTTTGGGGTGTGCCCCAGAAGCTCTGGGCCTACGCCCATCAGCGGAGTCATGACGTCCGGGCGACGAGCAACCTGGCGCAGGCGATGTACGTGAACCACAACTACGACGAGGCGGAGCAGCTCTACCGCACCATCCTAGGGACGAACACCGTCGAGGCGTGGACGGGTATCGCGTGCGTCTACTTCAACACCCGGCGCTACTCCGACGCCAAGGACGCGATGGACCACGCGGTCCTCGCCATGGGCAGAAGGCGGCCGAGCCAGCAGGCGGACGTCCTCTATCTTCGGGGCCAGATCGAGTGGCCCTTCGACCGGGAGGCAGCGATCCGCGATTGGGAGGAGGCGGTCCGCATAGACCCGAAGCACGAGCGGGCCAAGGCCAGTCTCAGCGCGCCTGACGCGCCTCCGAGCGGGCTCTGATCATGGCGGCCATCTCGAGATCGGCGCGCCGGGAGCGCGCGAAGCGCGATGCGAAGATGGGGCGCCCCGCAGGCGGCGCGCCGGGAGCGCGGCTCCCCGGCACGCTTCTTCAGCTCGCCCTCGCTTCGATCGCGGCGTTCGCCGCCGCGTACTTCGTCCATCAGCCTTCGCTTCACTTCGGCTTTCTGACGAGCTGGGACGATCCCACGTACGTCACGGACAATCCCTGGATTCGCGGGCTGACAGCCGAGAACATCAAGTTCGCGTTCACGACCCCATACTTCTCGAACTACCTCCCGCTCCACCTCGTCTCGTACATGGTGGATTACTCGCTCTGGGGGCTGAACCCGTTCGGGTTCCATCTCCAGTCCGTGATCCTGGCGGCGCTCAACGCGGTGCTCGCGTTCTTCGTCGTGCGCCGCCTCTTCGGCAGCTTCGCGCTCGGATGGGTCGCGGCGCTCCTCTACGCGGTCCACCCGTCCCACGTGGAAGCGGTGGCTTGGGTCTCGATCCGGAAGGACCTCCTTTCGACCGTCTTTCTCCTCGTCACCCTGATCCTGTACGACGAGGCGACGCAGGGCCGGAAGCTCCGGGTGGCGTGGTACGCCGCATCGGTCGTGACCTTCTTGCTCGGACTCTGGTCGAAGATGTCCATTGTCGCGCTCCCGCTCTTCATGCTCGTGCTCGACTTCATGCGCGACCGGCAGGGACGCCCGTTCGACTGGAAGCGGGCGATCGTGACCAAGATCCCCTACGGCCTCCTCGGGGTCTGGCTCGTGATCGTGAACAACCAGGTGCAGGTGAAGTCGGAACAGCCCTACGCCCACCAGCCGCTCCAGTACCTCATGGTGAAGGGGCACGCGGTCTGGCTGTACCTCGGCCTTCTCACGGGCATCACCCAGGGACGGCCGATCTACGACCCCCCGTCCTTGAGTGTGCTCGATCTGGTCGGGGTCCTGATCCTGCCCGCGATCTTCTGGCTCGCGTATCGCCGCCGGCTTCGCGCGCTCGCACTCGGCGCGGCATGGGTCTTCGTGCTCCTGATCCCCGCTCTCGCGTTCCCCCTCATCACGTACATGGCCGACCGGTACCTCTATGCTCCGTCCCTCGGCTTCTGCTGGATCCTGGGCGCCGGCCTCGTCGCGATCGCGAGCCGCGTCAAGGCGGAGCCGGGACGGACGGTGACGCTCGCCGCGATCACCGCGATTCCGTTCGTATTCTTCACGGTGCGAACACGGGAGTACCAGAGCGTGTGGAGGGACGGTGAAGCGCTCTGGACCTACACGACCAAGCACAGCCGCGACTTTCGCGCGCTCAACAATCTCGCGCAGGTCCGGTTGAATCAGCAACGCTACGCCGACGCGGAGCGCCTGTATGGACAGGCCTCGAAGTTCGACAACATCGTCTCGTGGCAAGGACTCGCGACCACGTACTACAACACGAAGCGCTACGAGCAAGCGCAGGCGGCGATCGACAAGGCCGTCGCGATCATGAAGACAAAGCGTTCGAGCCCCGATGAGCAAGCGGAGCTCTACTACACGAAAGGCGCCATCGAATGGGTCCGCGGCCAGAACGCCGCCGCGCAACAGGACTGGGAAGAAGCCGTCCGCATCTACCCGCAACATGCGCAGGCCAACGCGTGGCTCCGCACCGCCCGCGGCCAGGCTCCTCCACCGCCTCCGCCTACGACGACGCACTGATCCACGCTGCAGATCGATACGGGAGCAACCTCCGGGCGCGGCCATTGCTTCGCACTTCGCGCGAAGCTCGCGAGGCGCCCTCCGGTTGTCCCGGACCCTCCCCCTAGCTTGTCGAGGTGAAGCCTAGATCAGCCGCGGACGTCGGGGCGGACTCCGGGGGGGAACGCGAGCGCGAAGAACGGAGGGATGACGCCGACGAGGCGGAGATACAGCGCGAGCTGGGCCTTGTGGTGGACCTCGTGCTCCACCAGGTACCAGAGCCAGGCGCGCAGCGTCCAGTCGACGGGGACGTCGGGGACCTGAACGTTGTCCTCGAGGCGAGCCGGGTCGAGACTGTCGAGCGCCTTGAGTGTCACCGCGCGCGTTTCGTGGAGAATGGCACGCAGGGATTCCTTAGTCAGGCTGTCCGGGCGCGTGAAGTAGCGCTCGCGGTTCCAGTCGCCGAGGAGGAGGCCGCGGACGTGGTACTCCTCGGTGCGCGCGATGTGGAGGAATTGCTCGTCGAAGGGGCGGAGCCCTTCCTGCGGAGCGAAGTGGAGGTTTCCCTCCGGCACCCACTCGAGCGTCTGCAGCGTGACCCCACGAAACCGCTCGAGGTGCTCCCGGATGTCGGCTACGGCGCGCGTCTCGGTCTTGGCCATGTCGCGTGTCCCCCTTTGGCCTGGAAGGTTAGCACCCCGCTTGTCTGCCGCCCAGGGGCCGCGTACCATTCTCGGCCATGCCCGTCGAAACCGAGGAAGAGCTCGCCGCGATCGTCAAGAGCGCCAGCGTCGTGGCCGTGATCGGGATCAAGGACGGCTCCGACCCGCACGCCCCTGCCTACTCCATTCCCAAGATGCTCCAGGAGCGGGGAATCCGCATCGTCCCCGTCCACCCCACGCTCACGAGCGTCCTCGGCGAGCGGGTCTACCCGGCGATCGGCGACGTGCCCGAGCGCGTGGACATCGTGGACCTCTTCCGGAGGCCCAGCGCGATCGACGCGCACGCGGACGAGATCCTCGCGCTTCCCGAGTCCAAGCGCCCTGGCGTGGTCTGGATGCAGACCGGCATCCGGAACGACGCGGCCGCGGCGCGGCTCGAAGCCGCGGGAATCCAGGTGGTCATGGACCGCTGCCTCGGCGTCTACAGCGCGCGCTACCGCCCGCGGGCCTGACCCGCCGCCATGTCGACATTGGCCGCAAGGATCGGATAGCGCCCCCTCTCACGCGCGCTTAATCTTTCCTCCATGAACGCGATCGACGAACGGCGCTGGCAGGCGGTGCTCGCTCGGGACCCGAGCCGGGACGGGACCTTCGTCACGGCGGTCCTGACGACCGGGATCTACTGTCGTCCCTCGTGCCCCGCGCGCCACCCGCGCCCCGAGAACGTTCGCTTCTATCCCAGGCCGGACGACGCCGAGAAGGCGGGCTTCCGGCCCTGCAAGCGGTGCCGCCCCCGCGAGGAGCGGCGCCCGGATCGCGCAACCGATCTCGTGCCGCGCGTCTGCCGCTATCTCGACGAGAACCGGGACGAGCGCGTCACGCTCCTCGACCTCGCGCGCGAGATGAAGATGAGCCCGCACCATCTCCAGCGCACCTTCAAGCGCGCGACGGGCGTGTCCCCTCGCCAGTACGCCGAGGCGCTCCGTCTCGGTCGTCTCAAGCAGCGACTCCAGGGAAAGGAACCGGTCACCATGGCGCTCTACGAAGCGGGCTACGGATCGAGCAGCAGGCTCTATGAACGCAGTAACGCCCGGCTCGGCATGACACCCGGCGCCTACCGCGCGGGGGGCAAGGGCTCCGTCATCCGATACGCGATCGCGAGCACTCCGATCGGGCGCGTGCTCGTGGCGGCCACGGAGAAAGGGGTGTGCAGCGTCCGAATCGGAGAGCCCGCGGAGACGATGGAGCGCGCCTTGAAGCGCGAGTTCCCCGAGGCGACGCTCCGCCGCGATCGGGCCGGACTCGCCGCCTGGATCGAGCGTATCGCGCGGCATCTCGGCGGGCGTGCGCCGCACCTGGATCTACCGCTCGACGTGCGCGGGACGGCGTTCCAGTGGAAGGTGTGGGAGGCGCTCCAGGCGATTCCCTACGGGGAGACGAAGACGTATCGCGAGGTGGCTCGCGCGATCGGCAAGCCGCGCGCGGCGCGGGCAGTCGGGCGCGCCTGCGCCACGAACCCGGTGGCCATCCTCATCCCCTGCCACCGCGTCGTGCGGGAAGGGGGCGCCCTCGGCGGGTATGCCTACGGCCTTCCCACCAAGAAGCGCATTCTCGACACCGAGCGCTCGAGCGCGCCCGCGAGCGCCCGGAGGCGCCGTCAGACCGGCGCGGGGAGGATGCCCCGGCCGATCGCGTAGCGCACGAGCTCCGTCTGGCCGCGGATGTTCAGCTTCCGAAGCGAGTTCGCACGGTGCGTCTCGGCCGTCCGCGGGCTGATCGAAAGCCGGTCCGCGATCTGAGCGCTGGTCAGCCCCTCGGCTGCGAGATGGAGCACCTCGCGCTCGCGCATCGTGAGCGTCTCGTAGGCGTCCGCCAGGTCGCGATCCGCCACGCCGCTCTCCTCGAGAGGCCGGCTCAGGTAGCGACGCCCTTCCGCTACCTCGCGGATTGCGTGGAAGAGCTCGTCGGCGGAGGCATCCTTGAGGACGTACCCCGCCGCGCCGTTCTTCATGGATCCGCTCACGTAGGCGTCGTTCGCGTGCATGGACAGCATGAGCACGCGCGTTCGGGGAGTTCGTTTGGCCACTTGCTTCACGACGTCGGCGCCTCCCAGCCCCGGCATCGCCACGTCGAGGAGAAGCACGCTGGGCTTGGCATTCTCGACGACGTTCACTGCTTCGAGTCCGTCGCCGGCTTGCCCGACGACCTGGAAGGACGCGCCCTCGAGCAGGACCTTGAGCGCCTCGCGCATGATCCGGTGGTCGTCGGCGAGGACGACCGTGATGGGTTCGTTCATGATTCGAGCCTCTGGGTTGAACGGAACGGTCGCGGTGACCGAGGTCCCGCGTCCGCGCCTGGATTGGATGACGAGCTCCCCTCGTAACGGGCGGAGCCTCTCCTTCATGCCGGCGATGCCGGTGGATCCGGACGGGATACCCTCGGAATCGAAGCCCGTGCCGTAATCCCGGACCCGGACCCCGATCCATCCCCGTCCTGTACGAAGCACCACGCGTGCGCGCGACGCCCGCGCGTGCCGCACGGCGTTCGTGAGCGCCTCCTGCACGACGCGATAGAGCGCGATCTCGAGGTCCGGATGATACCGGCCACAGACTCCAAACCGACGGAAGTCGACCCGGATTCCGGTCTGCTCGCTGAACTGCCTCGCGTGCCACTCGAGTGTGGGCGCGAGGCCGAAGTCGTCGAGCACCGACGGCCGGAGGCGCTGCGCGATATTCCGGACCTGCTGCATCAGTGAGGCAAGCGCCGTCTGCACCAACTCCGATCGAGTCCCCGAGGCTTCAAACGAGAATTTGAGCGCCGCGATCACCTGTCCCACTTCGTCGTGGAGATCGCGCGAGATCGCGCGCCGCTCGCTCTCGTGCGCCGTGACCAGCTTGCGGGAGAGCATCTCCAGCTCCTGCCGGTCGCGCCATGCCTCCTCGATGACCCGAGCGCGGCTCATCCGGGGGGCAATCCGGTCGGCCGTGATGCGGACGAGTCGGACCATGTGGGGCGTGACCTGCTTGGGGTGGTGGTGGAAGAGGACCAGGGCACCGATCCGTTCCTCTTCCACGACCAGAGGAGCCACGAAGATGGCCTGCAGCGTTTTCTGGTCGTTTCCATGGAGGCGCTCCAGGGCGATCGGGGACTTCCCGAGCGTCATCGACCCAACGATCTCGGAGCAGTCGCCGGGGATCGGGAGGACGTTCCGGGACGAGCTCAGGGCGAGCTGCTCCGGAACGACCGAGCCCCGCCGGGTACCGAAGGCGGCGACGGCGTCGACGTGCAGCCCGGACCGCAGCGCCTCGACGCAGCCCTGGACCATCTTGATCGTCGGCAGCTCGGCGTGGACGCTGGCCATGATCGACTTCATAGCATCGAGCTCGCCCTTGACCACTTCAGCCCGGCCGCGCTCGGATTCCTTCCCGGCCTCGAGCTGCTCGCACTCGGTCTCGGCGGTCTTCAAGGCAAGGGCGGTGCCGACGTGGGCTGCCAGCGCCTCGGCCACGAGGGGGATGGGGTCGCCCGGCGACATGGGCTCGGATCGGTAGAATTCGAGCACGGCAAAGGCCCGGTCGCGCACCTTGATCGGGATCGCGAATCCCGCTTCGAGTCCGGCCTGAAGGGCCTCGTTGCGCCGCGTCTCGTCGAGGAATCGATCCGGCGGATTGAGGACCCGGATCTCGCCGTCGGCGAGCGCGCGGGCCGGTAGGGAGCCAGGGCCCGCCGAGCCCAGACAACGGCTCTTCTGGACGAATCGCTCCACATCCGAATCACCGGAGTGCCAGGCGGAACACCACACCGGGTCCGAATCTGGAGTGGCCCGGTAGGCTTGCCCGACCCGGAATCCGTCCAGATGGGCGATGCAGCGGACGAGCAGGCGAAGGAGCTCGGCAGCATCGCTCTCTTGCGCGATGGCCATCGCGGCCTCGCGGAGAACGTTCGCCTGTCTCCCCCAGTCTACGTTGGGTTCGGCCGTGCTGGAGACGTGCACGGGTCACCTCGGATCACGTTGGGACGCTCATACCGGGACGGCCCCCCCCGGCGCCTGAGACCCGAACGCATCGAGTCCCAGTGATTTATGGAAACCCACGCGGCCCCGACCCGCAATACGTATCGATACGCAAACCGGCCGGACGGTCAAACTGCGTGGGACCGAGGGGCTTAGGAGGCGGCGGGACCTGCGGTTTGAAGCGCGACAGCCAGCCCATGCGCTGTCGAGCACGGCGCTAAGCAATGATACCCCTCGCAGAGATACGCTGTCCCGGATTTTTCGATCGGAGGGAACGAGGCCAGAGCCGGGACCCATCGCCTCAGGTCGCTGATCGTCTCCGGCGCCGCACGCAAGAGCACGGCGCGGGGAAGAAAGCGCCGCCCCACCTCGCGAACCATGGCCTCGGTCTCCGCATCGCGCGCCGCTCCCGCGATCACGATCTCCTGCGCGGGGCCGAGCGCCAGATCGACCGCACCGAGGAGACACGCATGTCCGGTGGGATGGGATGAGGCCGAGCCCGCGAACGCGTCCAGTACGGCGCGCCCCCGGGTCTCACCCCACGGATCGCCCGTCATTCGAGACAGCCGGAGCAGCGCCGAGGCCGCGACCGAATTGCCGGATGGGATCGCGCCGTCGTAGGACTCCTTCGTGCGCGCGAGGAGCGGCTCCGCGTCCTGCCCCGTGAAGAAGTAGCCGCCCTCGGCCGTATCCCAGAAGAGGCGGTCCATCTCGCGCGCGAGCGCGACCGCTTCCTCGAGGTGAGCGGGGTCGGAGGTGGCCTCGAAGAGCTCGAGGCGTGCCCTCAGGACGAACGCGTAGTCGTCGAGATAGCCCGCGTGCGCCGCCTCGCCGTCGCGGTAGCGCGCGAGCAGGCGGCCGTCCCCACGCACGAGGCGCGCCTTGACGAACTCGAGGGCGCGCCCGGCCATCGCTGCGTACGCGGGGCGGTCGAGGGCGCGCGCGGCCTTGGCGAGGGATGCGGCCATGAGTCCGTTCCAGGCCGTGAGGATCTTGTCGTCGCGATGCGGTCGCGGCCGGCGTTCGCGCGCCTCCTCGAGTGCCGCGCGGCAGCCGTCGAGCTCGAGCGCGAGTGCCGCCGGATCGGACGCGAGCTCCTCGGCGAGCGCCGCGGGATCGCGATCGAGATAGGGAATGTTCGTTCCGGGGCGCGTCCCGTGCGCCTCGTCCACCCAGTTCCCGTCCTTCTCGATGCCGTAGGCGCGCGCGTAGAGCGCGCCGCGCTCCGCTCCGAGCACGCGATCGATCTCGTCGCGCGTCCAGACGTAGAACTTCCCTTCCTCCCCCTCGCTGTCCGCGTCCTCCGCCGAATAGAACGCGCCCTCCGGGGACATGAGACGGCGGCCGAGATACGTGACGATCTCTCCGGCCACGCCGGCGTAGAGCGACTGTCCGGTCGCCTGATACGCCTCGACGTACGCGTCGAGGAGAAGCGCCTGGTCGTAGAGCATCTTCTCGAAGTGCGGCACGCGCCACTCGCGGTCGGTGGCATACCGGTGGAAGCCGAAGCCCACCTGGTCGTAGATCCCGCCGCGGCGCATCGCCTGGAGGGTCCCTTCGACCATCGCCAGCGCACGACCATCCTGGGTGCGATTCCAGTACCGGAGCAGGAACGTGAGCTGGTGGGGCGTCGGAAACTTGGGAGCGGTTCCAAACCCGCCCTGCTCGGCGTCGTAGCGCGCTGCCAGGTCCTCGAACGCGGCGCGCATCGTCTTCTCGTCGAGCCGCTCCCCCGGATGCGCCGCGAAGTTGGGACGGATCGCGTCGACGATCTGGGTCGCCACGGTGAGGATCTGGTCCCGCTGGCTCTCCCACGCGCCGACGATCTGGTAGAGGAGCTCCCGGAGGCCCGGGCGTCCGAACCGCGTCTCCGGCGGGAAGTAGGTGCCGGCGAAGAAGGGCTCCCGCGCGGGCGTGAGGAAGACGGTGAGCGGCCAGCCGCCGCTTCCCGTGAGCGCCTGGCAGACGGTCATGTAGATGTGGTCGACGTCGGGACGCTCCTCGCGGTCCACCTTGATGGCCACGAAGTGCTCGTTCAGGATGCGCCCGATCTCCTCCGTCTCGAAGGATTCGCGCTCCATCACGTGGCACCAGTGGCACGTGGAGTACCCGATCGAGAGGAAGATCGGCTTCTCCTCGCCTGCGGCCTTCGCGAACGCCTCCTCGCCCCAGGGGTACCAGTCGACCGGGTTCCCCGCGTGCTGGAGGAGGTAGGGACTCTTCTCGCGGGCGAGCCGGTTCCGCGCGGGCGCGCTCACGGCACGCGCTCGATGACGCCTCCCGCGACGACGCGGTCCCCGTCGTAGAGGACGAGCGACTGTCCCGGCGTCATCGCGCGCTGCGCCTCGTCGAACAGCACGCGCGCTCGCCCGTCCGCCTGCGGCGTGATCTCGGCCGGAGCGGGCGCGTGCGCGTAGCGGATCTTCCCGTGCACGCGGAAGGGGCGGTCCGGCGCCACGCCCGAGGGATAGCTGACGCGCTCGAGGAAGGCTTCCCGGCGGAGGAGATCGCGCTCGTCGCCGAGCTCGACCGTCCCGGTCAACGCGTCGATCTTGGTCACGTAGCGCCGCTCGTTCGCGGCGACGCCGATCCCCCGGCGCTGGCCGATCGTGAACGCGTGGATGCCGTCGTGCTCCCGAAGCGCGCGCCCCTCCTGGTCTCGCACCTCCCCGCGCGGCGATGCCTCGAGCCGCTTGGGGAAGCGCTCCTTCAGGAAGTCGAGGTACGAGCGCCCCTCCACGAAGCAGATGTCCTGGCTCTCCCGCTTGTCCGCGACCGCGAGCTCGAGGCGCCGCGCGACCGCGCGCACCTCGTCCTTCGCGAGATCGCCGACCGGGAAGAGCGCCTTCCGGAGCGCGTCCTGCGCGAGCCCCCAGAGGACGTACGACTGATCCTTCGCGTGGTCGCGCGAGCGCAGGAGCGTCGCCGTGCCGTCCGGATCCACGCCGCGGCGCGCGTAGTGGCCGGTTGCCACGTACTCGCAGTCGAAGCGCTCGGCCGCGCGGAGGAGCTCCCCGAACTTGAGCCAGTTGTTGCACTGGACGCAGGGGTTGGGCGTGCGTCCCGCGAGGTATTCCCCCACGAAATCCTCGATCACGTGCTGCCGGAACGGCTCCTCGAGATTGAGGACGTAGTGCGGGAATCCGAGCTTGGACGCCACGCGGCGGCAATCATCGATGGCATCGAGCGTGCAGCAGCCGCGCGAGGGCGAGGGTCCCTCGGCATAGCACCAGAGCTTCATCGTGACGCCGACGACCGTGTGCCCGCGCTCCTTGAGGAGCGCCGCGGCGACCGCGGAGTCGACGCCGCCGCTCATGGCGACGAGGACGGTCGTAGGGTGGTCGGGAAGGAACGAGTCGTTCAACGAGGCCTCCGGGTGCTTCAGGAGGCGAGGGTCGGGGAGCCTTGGCGGAGCTTCTCGACGACGCCGGGAACGATGTCGAGGACGCGGTCGATCTCGGCGTCGGTCGTACATCGGCCGAGGCTGAACCGCACCGCGGATTGCGCGACGTTGGCCGGCACCCCCATCGCGAGGAGGACGTGCGACGGATGGGACGATCCGGCCTTGCACGCGGCCCCGCTCGAGACCGCGATGCCCTTCATGTCGAGGCTCAGGATGAGGTGCTCCCCCTCCGCGCCGATGAACGAGACGTGGGCGGTGTTGCAGACGCGCGGCGCCGAGGCGCCGTGGCGGATGATCTGCCGGACGCGCTCGGCCAGTCCGGCCTCGAGCCGATCGCGAAGCGCGGTGATCCGCGGAGTCGCGGCGGCCATCTCCGCGGCGGCGACCTCGCACGCCTTGCCGAGCCCCACGATCGCCGGGACGTTCTCGGTGCCGGCGCGCCGGCCGCGCTCGTGCTCGCCCCCGACTTGGAGCGGCGTGCACTTGAACCCGCGGCGCACGAAAAGCGCGCCAGCCCCCTTGGGACCGTAGAACTTGTGGGCGGTGATGGTGGCGAGCGTCGCCTGCCAGGCGGCGAGATCGATCGGGATCTTCCCCGCCGCCTGCACCGCGTCCGTGTGGAACGCGATGCCGCGCTTCGCGCAGACCGCTCCGATCTCGGCCATCGGCTGGATCACGCCCGTCTCGTTGTTCGACGCCATGACGGAGACGAGGATCGTGTCGGGGCGGAGCGCCGCCTCGATCGCCTCGGCCGTGACGCGGCCGTCGGGACCGGGAGCCACCCTCGTCACCTGGAATCCCTCGTGCTCGAGGAGATCCGCCGCCTGGCGGACCGCGTCGTGCTCGATGGAGGTGGTGACGACGTGCTTCCCCTTCGACGCACACGAGCGGGCGCCGCCGATCACCGCCAGGTTGTCCGCCTCGGTGCCGCCGGCCGTGAACACGATCTCCGCCGGGCTCGCGTTCAGGAACGCGGCCACCTGGGCCCGGGCGTCCTCCACCGCAGCGCGGGCCTCCTGGCCGAAGGCGTGGACGCTGGAGGCGTTGCCGTAGTGCTCGCTGAAATAGGGGAGCATCGCCTCGAGGACGTCGGGGCGTACCTGGGTGGTGGCGTTGTGGTCGAGGTAGACGCGCGCCATCGATGTCCTCATGAAGTCGGAAAGGTGGTGCGGGAGGCCACGTTCAGCCCTTCAAGAGTAGCAAAACGAAGGGGGCGGACGCAACGGCGCCCGCCCCCCGAATCACGCTCGCGGCCGCTCCAAGGAGCGCCGCATCTCGCTTCGATTACTTCGCCGAGTCGGGCTTGGCCTCGCTCGACGCCGCGGGAGGCGGCGCCTGCTCGGTCTTCGCCGGAGCCGCAGCGGTCGCCTCGGGCGCCTTGGCGGCCTCTGCCGCCGGAGCGGACGCCGGAGTGCTCTTCACCTCCGTGGCCGCGGCCGGCTTGGCGCTCGCCGGCGTGCCGCCCGCCTTCGCGACGAGCGAGCTCCGCGGCACGATCTTCACCGACTTCACGGTGGTCCACTCGAGCGGCTTCGACTTCTCGCCGCCCATCATCGCGTTCGGACCGACCGGCGTGTTGGCGATGTCCTTCTCGACGTTCATCCCCTCGATGACATGGCCGAACGCCGTGTACTTGCCGTCGAGGAACGGAGCCGCGCCGTCCATGATGAAGAACTGCGAGCCCGCCGAGTTCGGCGTGCCGCTGTTCGCCATCGAGAGAACGCCGGCGACGTGCTTGTGCGAGTTGAACTCGTCCTTGATCTTGTATCCGGGATCGCCGGTTCCGAGATCGGGAGCCTTCGGGTTCTTCGACTTGGGATCGCCGCCCTGGATCATGAAGCCCTTGATGATCCGATGGAACCCGGTCCCGTCGAAGTAGCCCTGGCGCGCGAGCTTCTTGAAGTTGTCCACCGTCTGGGGCGCTTCCTTGTCCCAGAACTCGATCACCATCCGACCCTTCGTGGTCTCCATGACGGCGACCTCGTCGGACGAGGCCGCGCTCTTCTTGGCCGCGCCCGCCGCGAACGCGGGCTGGGCGCCGAACGCCCCGAGCGCGAGCATCACGCCCGTGTACCGAATGAATCCTGACACCATGGATCCTCCTTGTCGTGCGTGGGGTGACCCACGTCAGTCCGCACGATCTTTCGACTTGAGAAGCCGCACGATGCGCCGCTGGCGTTCCAGCTCGCGCTTCGCCGGCTCAGCGTAAGCCGGATCGTTGAGGACCGCCTCGAAGACCGGAATGGCGTCCTCGTGGCGGCCCAGCTTGTCCAGCGCCTGGGCCCAGCAAAACCGGAGACACGCGCTGGCGGAGTCACCGGCCAGGCCCTCGCGCGCCACTTCGATCGCCCGCTGGTAGCGGCTCGCATCGTAGTACGCGTAGGCCATGTTGCAATACACACCCTTGTAGTTCTGCGGATCCGCCTTCGCGACCTCGCGGTACAGATCCACGGCGCGGTCCACCTTGTTCGACTTCGCGTACGACTGCGCCAGGTAATAGCGGTCGACGGTGCCGAGCGAATCCTGCACCGATTCGTAGTTCTTGATGGCGAGCGGGTAGCGCTCGAGCTTGAAGTTGACGAACGCGAGCTGCTTCTTCGCGTCCACGTCGAGCGGCGCCAAGGTGAGGACCCGCGTGTAGGCGGTCGCGGCCTCGGCAAAGAGGCCTCCGCGCACGGCGGTCTCGGCGAGGCTCCGCGCGATCTCGGGATCGCCCGGAAGGAGCTCGCTGGCCCGGTAGAGCGCGGACATCGACTCGGGGATCTTGGTCTCGGCAGCGCACACCTCGCCGAGCTGCTGGTACGCGCGGGCCTGGTCCGTGGGACTGCCCTTGGTCATGCGCACGGTGGCGGCGCAGATCTCGCGAGCCTCGCCGGTCTCGCCGATGGCGACGAGCGACTGGGCGAGAGCGCCTCGCGTGCGCAGGTCTTGAGGCGCGAGCGCGACAGCCTGGCGATACGCCGTCGAGGCGCGCTGGGCATCACCCATCGCGGTGTAGGCATCTCCGAGCGAGCGGAACGCCCCCACCATCTGACTCGAGATCTGCGTCGCGCGCTGGAGCGATGGAAGCGCTTCCTTGTACTGGCCGCGGAGCACGTTGACCTGTCCGAGCCCCGCGAGCGCTCCCCGATCGTTCGGGTCCGCTTCGAGCGCGAGGCGGTACTCGTGCTCCGCATCGTCGAGGAGATTCCGGCTCATGAGATCGTTTCCGGCCGCTACGTGATCGGCAGGCCGCACGGGGGCAGCGGCGGTCGTTGCGGGTGCCACCTTGCTCGAGCCGTGCGAGGCGCAGCCGGCGGCGAGGAGGAGCGCGATCAGGACGTGCGATGGATGATGCGAAGGCCGTCGTACCGGCGTCATTTCGACCTCCCTGGATCGGAACCCCGGCGCCCTGAGCCGGCGCCGGCGGGACTCACTGGTTCCCGGTGGTTTGAGCCGACGACTTCTTCTGCTGGTCGAGGAAGTCCTGAAGGACCTGGATGCTGCCGCGGGCGCTCTCGGCCACCGTGGTCGTGGAGTCGACGGTCACGACCTTCTTCCAGTAGTTGATGGCCTCGTGATAGATCTGCGCGTCCGCGAACGCGACCCCCATGTTGTAGAGGGCCTCCTGGTTGCTGGCGTCGAGCTTGAGCGCTTTCTTGTACAGCTCGGTCGCCTCGGGGATCTTTCCCATTCCGTACTTGGCGTTTCCGAGATTGCAGATCGCGTGGACGTTCGTGGAGTCGATCGAGAGCGCCTTGTTGTAGGAGACCACGGCGTCTTCGATCTTCCCCGACTCGGCCTGGATCAGACCCAAATTCACCCAGGCCTCGGCAAGCGGCGGCTTGAGCTCGGTCGCCTTCTTGAACGACACGAGCGCGTCGTCACGCTTTCCCTGGAGCACGTAGTAGCTGCCCATGTTGAGGTGCGCCGAAGGATCGTTGGGATCGAGCTGGATCGCCTTTTTGAACTCCCGGTAGGCGTCGTCCGGACGCTTCAGGTCCATGTAGACCGCGCCGAGGCTCACGTGCGCTCCCGGCTCGTTGGGCACGAGCGCGGACATCTTCTGGAAGGCCCCGAGCGCTTCCTGGGGCTTCCCCGCCTTGCGGTACGCGGTTCCCAGTGCGAAAT
>DASTKC010000186.1:0-7354 GCA_035716085.1 Candidatus Eiseniibacteriota bacterium
CATCTTCATTCAAAGACCGGTCATGACCACGCTCGTCATGATCGGCATCTTGATCTTTGGAATCATCGGCTACAAGCAGCTGCCTGTGAGCGATCTCCCGAAAGTCGATTACCCGGTGATCTCGGTGAGCGCCAACCTTCCCGGCGCGAGCCCCGAGACGATGGCCTCGGCGGTCGCGACGCCGCTCGAGAAGCAGTTCACCACCATCGCCGGCATCGAGTCGATGACCTCGACGAGCACGCAGGGAGCCACGTCGATCACGCTCCAGTTCGCGCTCGACCGGGACATCGACGCGGCGGCGCAGGACGTGCAGGCGGCCATCGCGAAGACGCTCCGATCGCTCCCGACCGGAATCACGCCTCCGTCCTACCAGAAGGTGAATCCCGCCGATTCCCCGATTCTCTTCCTCGCGCTCACGTCGGAGATGCTCTCCCTCTCCCAGCTCGACGACTATGCCGAGAACGTGATCGCGCAGCGGCTCTCGACGGTGGACGGCGTGGCGCAGGTCTCGGTCTTCGGCGCCCAGAAGTACGCGGTCCGGATCCAGCTCGATCCGCGGGCGCTGGCCTCGCGGGGCATCCCGATCGGGGACGTCACCGACGCGATCGACGCCGCGAACGTGAACCTTCCGACGGGAATCCTCTGGGGACCGAGCCGCACGGCCACCGTGATGGCCGGAGGACAGCTCCAGAGCGCCGCCGAGTTCGGCAACATCATCGTGGCGGTGCGGGACGGCGCGCCGGTCCGGCTCAAGGATCTCGGCGTGGTGAAGGACGACGTGCAGAACAACCGCGTGGCGAGCTGGTACATGGGGCGGCGCAACATCACGCTCGCCATCCAGCGCCAGCCGGGAACCAACACGGTGGAGGTGGCCGCGGCGGTCCGCCGGATGCTCGACACCCTCCGTCCCCAGCTTCCGGCCTCGGTCGGCGTGCACGACCTGTTCGACCGGTCCGAGGGGATCCGGCACTCGGTCACCGACGTCCAGTTCACGCTCCTCCTCACGCTCGCGCTCGTCGTGCTCGTGATCTTCCTCTTCCTACGGAATCTTCCCGCGACCGTCATTCCGAGCCTCTCCCTGCCGCTCTCGCTCGTCGGGACGTTCGCGCTCATGCATCTGCTCGGCTACAGCCTCGACAACCTCTCCTTGATGGCGCTCACGCTCTCGGTCGGGTTCGTCGTGGACGACGCCATCGTGATGCTGGAGAACATCCACCGGCACATCGAGATGGGGAAGACCCCGATGCAGGCGGCCTTCGAAGGCTCCCGCGAGATCGGCTTCACCATTCTCTCGATGACGCTCTCGCTCGTGGCCGTGTTCATCCCGGTGCTCCTCCTGGGCGGAATCCTCGGACGGCTCTTCCATGAGTTCGCGGTCACGATCAGCGCGGCGATCCTGGTCTCCGGCTTCGTGTCGCTCACGCTCACGCCGATGCTCTGTAGCCGCTTCCTCAAGCCCGAGCACGCGACGCAGCATGGCCGCGCCTACCGGACGATCGAGGATCTCTACGACCGGATGTTCCGGGCCTACGACCGCTCCCTCGGCTGGGTCATGGATCACAGGCGCGCGACGATGGCGTTCTCGCTCGCGATCCTGGTCGGCACGGTCGTGCTCTTCCACATCGCGCCGAAGGGCTTCATCCCGAGCGAGGACACGGGGCGGATCCAGGCGAGCACCGAGTCGGCGCAGGGGACGTCCTTCACCGCGATGGTCGAGAAGCAGCGGCAGGTGGCCGCGATCATCGGGAAGGATCCGAACATCGCGGCCTACAGCTCGTCCGTGGCTTCGGGCGGAGGCGTCTCGGGGACGAACCAGGGGCGCTTCATCATCCGGCTCAAGCCGCGGAACGAGCGCGACAAGTCCGCGGACGAAGTCATCCGCGGGCTCCAGCCCAAGCTCTCTCAGGTGCCGGGCATTCGCGTGTACCTCCAGAACCCTCCCGTCATCAACGTCGGCGGACGGTTCTCGAAGAGCCAGTACCAGTACACCCTGCAGAGCGGCGACCTGGAGGACCTCTATGACGCCTCGACGGCGCTCACCACGAAGCTTCAAGATATGCCCGGCCTCCAGGACGTGACGAGCGACCTCCAGATCTCGAACCCGCAAGTGAACGTGGCGATCGACCGGGACCGCGCGTCCCAGCTCGGCGTCTCGGCGCAGCAGATCGAGGAGGCGCTCTACGACGCCTACGGCTCGCGCCAAGTCTCCACCATCTTCACCTCGAGCGACCAGTACTGGGTCATCCTCGAGCTCCTCCCCGAGTATCAAAGAGACTTGACCGCGCTCCAAAGTCTCTATGTGGGGTCGAAGAACGGCACGATTGTCCCGCTGAGTTCGGTGGCGCGGATCCAGTCCGGGGTCGGGCCGCTGAGTGTGAACCACCAGGGGCAGATCCCCTCGGTCACGATCTCGTTCAACCTTCGCGAGGGCGTCTCGCTGGGAACGGCGGTCTCGGACGTGGACCGCATCGCGCGGGAGACGCTCCCCGCGAACGTCACCGGCAGCTTCTCCGGCACGGCCCAGGTCTTCCAGTCGAGCCAGCAGGGGCTCCTCGTCCTCCTCGTGCTCGCCATCTTCGTGATCTATCTCGTGCTCGGAATCCTCTACGAGAGCTTCATCCATCCGATCACGATCCTGTCGGGGCTTCCGTTCGCGGGCTTCGGCGCGCTCCTCACGCTCGTGATCTTCCGGACCGAGCTCAGCATCTACGCGTTCGTGGGGATCATCCTTCTCATTGGGCTCGTCAAGAAAAACGCGATCATGATGATCGACTTCGCGCTCGACGCGGAGCGGAACGAGGGGAAGTCGCCACGCGACGCGATCGTCGAAGCCTGCAAGGTCCGATTTCGCCCGATCATGATGACCACCATGGCCGCCCTCATGGGCACGCTCCCGATCGCGATCGGGCTCGGGACCGGGTCCGAATCCCGGCGCCCGCTCGGCCTCGCCGTCGTGGGGGGACTGGCCTTCTCCCAGCTCATCACCCTCTACGTCACCCCCGTGATCTACACCTACCTCGATGCCTTCACGCAGCGGCTCCGCCGCCGCCGGGGCGCGGAAGCGCCCTCCCCGGCGCTCGATGAAGGGGGCGCCCTCCCGGTATCCTCGTAAGCGGGGTCCCGCGCGGGTGCATGCCGCGGATCGCGGGGCCAACGGCCGACGGGCGCCGGATGTAATCCCGTACGAGCCCTGACCCCGCGGCCACGAGGCTCGTGGGCTTTAGCCCGGAGGAAGGCGTGGGGGAGGAAGTCGAGGCTCCGGAACCGGCGCTCGTCGCGCGCGTGCGCGCGGGCGAATCGTCGGCGTACGACGAGCTGGTCCGGCTCCACATGGGACGCGTCTTCGCGATCATCCTCCGGGTGCTCGGCCAGCGCGAGGACGCGGAGGACGTGACGCAGGAGGTCTTCCTCGCCGTCCTCGAGAAGCTCGACACGTACGACCCGAGGCGTCCCTTCGCGCCGTGGCTCTACCGGATCGCCACGAATCGCGCGCTCAACGCAAGGAAGGCGCGCCAGCTCAGACGCATGGACGAGATCCCCGAGTCGGCGCGGGCCAAAGGCGACGAGCCGGACGTCGCGACGGCGAAGGCCGAGGAGCGCGAGCGGTTGGCGCGAGCATTGCAAGAGCTGCCCGAGCGACAGCGGCTCATCGTCAAGCTGTTCGATCTCGAAGGATTCTCGAGCGTGGAGATCGGCTCCATGCTCGGCATGGCGGACGGAACCGTCCGCTGGCATCTGCTGAAGGCACGGGAGCGGCTACGCCGCGCGCTCGCGCCGATGGAGGAGTGGCACCGATGAACATGGACCCCGAGCGCGATCTCGAACTGGCCGCGGCGCTGCGCCGCCTCGAAGGGGGATCATTCCTCACCGAGGTGGAGCAGACCCGAATCCAGAATGCGATCCGGATCGGCGCGCGCGAAGCGCTCGCACGGCGCCGCTTCGCCCCGCGCACGCCGCTCGAAGCCATCGGAGGATGGTGGAGGGCGGCGCTGCCCGTCGCGGCCGCGGCCGCGCTGATGCTCGCCCTGGTCCAGCCCTGGCGCGGGCGTCCGGCGCAAGAGCAGGCGAGCGCGCGCTCCGGCCTCGCGCTCGTCGTGGCCGGCGAGGCGGAGGAGCATGACGTGGCTCGCGCCATCGTGGGCAGCCCGTCCGAGGACCTGTGGGTCGCCGACACCGGAGGAAATGGACCGTGAACGGAACGCCGGGCAAGCCGGCGCGCGTCCCGCCTCGGGTCGCCGCCGCCCTTCTTCTCATCGGAATGTTCGCGATCGGCATCGTGGCCGGCGTCGCGCTCGAGCGCGTGCGCGACCGCCGAGGGCGGGATCAGCATCGCGTTCGCGACGGCGTGCCTGTCTGGGCGCTCCCCGAGCGGGACCAGAGGCGGCACTGGGCTCGCGTCTCCGACCAGCTCGCTCTCACGCCGGAGCAGCGCGCGCAGGTCGATTCGATCCTGACGCGCCGCGCGGCGCAGCTCGAGGCGGCGCGCGCGGCGGTGGAGCCGACCATGAGCGCGATCATGTCGTCCGCGCGCAGCCAGATCGACAGCGTCCTGACGAAGGATCAGCTCGCACGGATCCAGGAAATGCGGCGGCAGCGCGCGAAGGAGCGTGGCCGATGAGGGCTCTCCCCACGGCGGCACTGGCCGCGCTTCTGGGTCTCGTCCTTGTCACGCCTGTGCTCGCGCAGATGGCCGCGCCCGATTCCGTCCCGGCGCCGGACGTCGTTCCGCGC
Source organism: Candidatus Eiseniibacteriota bacterium (assembly GCA_035716085.1). GTDB lineage: Bacteria > Eisenbacteria > RBG-16-71-46 > SZUA-252 > SZUA-252 > WS-9. The sequence goes on from DASTKC010000186.1 coordinate 4,732, forward strand.
GATCAGCTCCTCGCGTCGACGCAGGAACCCAGGCCGATCAATCTCGCCGAAGCCGTCGATCTCGCGCGGCGGAACTCGCTCCTCCGGGTGCAGGCCCGGGGACGTTCGCGCACGGCGGCGGCGGCGGTCCGCTCCGCGTACGGTGCGTACCTACCCACGCTCAGCGTCACCGGGGGCGGCACGCGGCAGCTTCCCGAGTCGGGCGGTCGCACCCGGATCGAGAACGGGCAGGTCATCGTCCTTCCGGCGACCCCCTGGTCCTACAACACGACGATCTCCTCCAGTCTGCAGCTCTTCGACGGATTCCGGCGTCTCAACGAGCTCCATCAGGCGCATGCGGAAGAGGACGCGTCCGAGACGAACGAGAACCAGCAGCAGTTCCAGGCGGTCCTCGACGCGAAGCAGCAGTATTTCAACGTGCTCGCGTGGCGCGAGGCGGAATCGGCGGCCATCGCCCAGCTCGAGCAGGCGGAGCAGCAGCTCAAGGCCGCGGTCCTCCGCGTGCGCGCGGGCACAGCGACCCGCTCGGACTCGCTACGCTCGGTCATCCAGGTCTCCGATGCACGGCTGACGCTGAGTGAGGCCCGGAACAACGTCGTCGTCGCGAACGCGTCGCTCACGCGCGCGGTCGGCTCTGACGTGCCGGTGACGGCCGCGAGCGAGGACTCGACGAGCCTGGTGGGGATTTCCGTCAGCGAGGCGGAGCTGGTCAAGCTCGTCGACCGGAGTCCGTCCGTGCAGCTGGCGGAGGCAGAACTGGCCGTCGCGTCGGAGGGCCAGAAGGTGGCGCGCACGGGCTACATCCCCACGGTGAACGCCAGCTACAACTACTCGGGAAGCGGCACCGAGCGGCCATTCGCCTTCGGCACCGAGGACTTCGACTACAACGGCGCGCTTCGCCTCTCGTTCAACATTCCCATCTTCGATCAGTTCGTCCGCGAGGAGAGCGTGGTCCGGGCCAATGTGGCGAAGGACAACGCCGAGGCCTCGCTCAAGGACGCCAAGCTCGCCGCGCATCAATCCCTCGCGCAGAGCCTGGCCGACTACCGGAATGCCGAGGAGCGTGTGTTCACGCAAACCGCCACGCTCAGCACCGCCGAGGAGGACTATCGCGTGCAGGAGCGGCGCTACCAGGTCGGAGCGTCGACGCTTCTCGATCTCTTGACCTCGCAGACAACGGTCAATCAAGCACGCCAGACCTTGATCCGCGCGCGGTTCGACCAGCGCGTCGCCAAGGCGACCCTCGAGGCACTCGTTGGGAGATCCCTGTGAGCCCGGAGAATGCCGGCATGGTGGTGGAGCGGCCCGGAAACGGCCGGAAGCGCCGCGGCCTCCGGCGGTGGATCGTCATCGGGCTTTCCGTCGTCGTGGCCGCTGCCGCCATCTACGGCGTCACGCATCGGAAGAAGACCACCAAGACGGTCATCCAGACCGCGGCCGTCGAGCGCCAGGACATCACGGTCACCGTCGAGGCGAACGGGTCCATCGAGCCGATCAACGTCGTCGAGGTGAAGTCGAAGGCGTCGGGGCAGATCATGAAGATGCCGGTCGACGTCGGCTCGAACGTGACGCCGAATCAGCTCCTCGTGAAGATCGACGAGCGCGACGTGAGGAACCAGTTCGACCAGAGCCAGGCCGCGCTCCGCGCCGCGCAGGTCTCGGAGCAGGTCGCCCTCGCCCAGCGGAAGCGCTCCGACCAGCTCGCCCAGGACGGTGTGATCACGGCGACGGAGCACGAGACCGCGACGCTCGCCTACGAGAGCGCGCGCTCCGCCCTCGTGCGCGCGCGAACCGATCTGGACATCGCGCGCCAGAAGCTCGAGGACGCGACCGTCCGCGCGCCAGTGGCCGGGACGATCATCGAGAAGCCGGTCTCGGTGGGAACGGTCATCTCGTCGGCGACCTCGTCGGTGAGCGGCGGGACGACGCTTCTCAAGATGGCGGACCTGAAGCAGATCCGCCTCCGCTCGCTCGTGAACGAGACCGACATCGGCAACGTGAAGCCGGGACAGCCGGCGACGGTCGTGGTGGACGCGTATCCCGATCGTCCCTTCCGCGGAACGGTCGAGAAGATCGAGCCGGTCGCCACCGTGGATCAGTCGGTGACGCAGTTTCCCGTCCTCGTCTCGATCTCGAACGAGGAGGGGCTCCTCATGCCGGGGATGAACGGGGAAGTCACGATCCTGGTCGAGGAGCAGGACGACGTGCTCGCGGTGCCCATCGACGCGATCCGTACGACGCGGGAAGCGGCCGAAGCGGGACAGGCGCTCGGACTGAAGCCGGACGACATCCGGAACGAGCTCCGCAATCAGGCGCAGACGCGCATGGCCGCGGCTCAAGGCGGCGGAGCTGGTGCGGCTGCCGATCCGGCCGCGACCGGCGCGACCGCTGGACGCGGTACGGCGATGGCGCAGCCGGGCGGCGCGGGCGCGGCGGACACCACCCGCGGCGGATGGCGTCGCGGGCGCGGGGACAGCACCGCCGCGGGCGGCTTTGGGCGCGGCGGCGGACGGCGTTGAGGCGGCGGAGGACGCAGTCGCCAGATGCGCGTCGCGTTCGTGAAGCAGGGGGACAAGTACGTGCCGCGCATGGTCCGCATCGGGGTCTCGAACTACGACTACGC
>DASTKC010000187.1:0-3118 GCA_035716085.1 Candidatus Eiseniibacteriota bacterium
CGGCGGAGGGTTGAGCGGCGCGGCCGTGGCGCACGCGCTCCTCGCGCGCGCGCGGGGGCCCCTACTGGTCACCGTTATCGGGAGGGCGCCTCTGGGCGAGGGGACCGCCTACAGCTCGTCCCATCCCCTCCATCTCCTGAATGTCCGCTCGCGCGGGATGAGCCTGGTCGACGGCGACGACGCCCACTTCGTCCGATGGCTCGCGGGGCGGGACGGAGCGGATGCGGATCCCGACGGCTTCGTTCCCCGCCGCGTCTACGCCGACTACGTGCGCGACACGCTGGCCGCGGCCGAGGGCTCCTCCAAGGCCAGCCTCGAGCGCATTCTCGGAAACGTCGTAGGCTTCGACCTCTCGGCCGAGGGAGTCCGAGTCACGCTCGAGAACGGTGACACGCAGAGCGGAGACCGCGCGGTGCTCGCACTCGGCCATCCACCGCCGAATCGTCCGATCGCCGGCGATCTCCCGCTCTACGACAGCCCGCGTTACGTGAGCGACCCGTGGTCGGCGGAAGCGATCGCGGGACTCGATCCGGATGCGGCGCTCCTCGTGATCGGCACCAACCTCACGATGTTCGACCTTGCGATGACGCTGGAGGCTCGCGGACATCGAGGCGTGATCCACGCGGTCTCGCGACGCGGACTTACCTCCCTCGCGCACGGTCCCGCGCCGTCCATGGGCGCTCCGTGGAACGGGACGGCTCCGCCGCGGAGCGCCCGCGCAGCGCTCCGGGCCCTGCGCGGCGAAGCCCGCGTCGAGCCCGCGGCGTGGCGGGGCATCGTGGATTCGATCCGTGCGCAGACGCCGGCCCTCTGGTCCTCGTGGCCGGACGACGAGCGCCGCAGGTTCCTCCGGCACGCGCGCCCCTACTGGGACATCCATCGCCATCGCGCCGCGCCCGAGATCCACGAGCGCATCGACCACATGCGCGCGGAGGGGGGGCTCCGTGTGAGCGCAGCGCGTTTGACCTCCCTCGAGTTGCGCGGGAACGGCGTCGTGGCTACGATCGCTCCGCGCGGCGGCAGCGCCCCCGTGAAGCTCGCGGTGGAGCGCGTGATCAACGCGACCGGCCCCAGTGTCGATTACCGGACGTGGGACGATCCGCTCGTGCGCGCGCTCTTCCATCGAGGATGGATCCGTCCCGGGCCGCTCGGCTTCGGGCTCGACGCAACCGCGGAGGGAGCGATCCTGGACCGGGACGGCCGCGCTTCGACCAACCTCACCACGCTCGGGCCCACCTTGCGCGGGTCGCTCTGGGAGACGACCGCGGTTCCGGAGATTCGCGCCCAGGCCGCGCGGCTCGCGATGCGAATCCTCACGGATCTGGAGTCACGTCCCGCGTGACCTGGCCCCTCCCTCCCTTCCTCTGGGGCGTCGCCACATCGGCGTATCAAATCGAAGGAGGCATCATCGGAAACGACTGGACCGACTGGGAGCGTGAGCCCGGAAAGGTCCGCGGCGGCGTCTGCTCCGGCGAGGCTTGCGGAAGCTGGGAGCACTGGCAGCGCGACCTCGACCGGATCCAAGCGCTCGGCCTGAACGCCTACCGCTTCTCGATCGAATGGAGTCGCGTCGAGCCGGAGGAAGGGCGCTTCGACGAGGCAGCGCTCGCCCACTATCGGACCATCCTCTCTGGATGCCGTGAGCGGGGCATCACGCCGTTGCTGACGCTCCATCACTTCACGAACCCTCGATGGTTCCTCGCGCGCGGAGGATGGGAGGAGCGTTCCAACCTGGCGGCATTCGAGCGCTACGCCCGTCTGGCGGGCGAGCGCTTCGGCGATCTCGTCGACCTCTGGATCACGATCAACGAGCCCGAGGTGTACGGCTTCTACGCGTACGACGCGGGCGTCTTCCCCCCCGGCATTCGCGACCGCGTGCGGGCGCTCCGCGTGATCGCGAACCTCCTCGAGGCGCACGGCCTGGCGTCGCAGGCTCTGCGCGAGGCGGATCGCGTCGACGCCGACGGCGATGGCCGCGCGGCCCTCATTGGCGCCGCGAAGCATTGGGTGCTTCTCGAGGCACGGAATCCCTGGTCGCCGGTGGACCAGATCGCCGCCGTCGTGCAGCACGGCGTCTTCAACGTCGCCGTCACGCGCGCGCTCACAGGCGGACTCATCGATCTGTGGATCCCGGGCGTGCCGGCGATCAAGCGACACGTCGACGCGCTCCAGGGCGCATCCGATTTCCTCGGGGTCAACTACTACACCCGATGGCAGGTCGGTATGGGCGGAGACGGGCCCATGAGCGCCCGGCCGGGCGTTCCAAAGAGCGATCTCGGGTGGGAGATCCTGCCCGATGGCCTCGAGACGGCGCTTCGCTCCTGCGCGGGCTTCCGCGTTCCGCTCATGGTGACCGAGAACGGCATCGCCGACGCCGCGGATCGGTGGCGGCCGGACTTCATCCGGGCATCGCTGGCCGCACTGGACCGCGCGCGCGCCGCGGGAGTCGACGTTCGCGGCTACTTCCACTGGTCGCTCATGGACAACTACGAGTGGCACGAAGCGTATGAAGGGAAGTTCGGACTCTACGCGCGCGACGCTGCGGGAGCGACAGGGGAGCGGCCGAGCGCGAAAGTCTACACGGAGGAAGTGGCGCGAAGGCGTTGACGCGTCCGCTCCCGCGGGCGCATGGTTGGTGATCCCGTTCCCGGCTTCCAGGCCCACGTCAGGGAGGCGATCCATGCTCGCGGAATTCAAGAAATTCCTGCTCCAGACGAATGCGCTCGCGCTCGCGATCGGCGTCATCATCGGCGGCGCGGTCGGCAAGGTCGTGAGCTCGCTGGTGAGCGACATCCTCATGCCAGTGATCGGGCTTCTGGTTCCCGCGGGCGGCGCGTGGCGCGAGCTCAGCATCGTTCTCTCGACGAAACCGGATGGAACGCCGGCCAACGCGATCACCTATGGCGCGTTCCTGGGGAACATCGTTGATTTCGTGATCATCGCGCTCTGCGTCTTCATGATCACGAAGGCGCTCCTGAAGCCGGCACCCGCCGAGCCCGGTCCGCCGACGAAGGAATGCCCCGAGTGCAAGGAGATCATCCCCGCCGCGGCGCGCAAGTGCCGCGCGTGCACGAGCGCGGTATAGGTCAACGCGATTGGAACGTAGTGACGGTCCTGG
>DASTKC010000188.1:0-13831 GCA_035716085.1 Candidatus Eiseniibacteriota bacterium
CCAGGACCCCCACCGTTCCGCGATCGACTACCACCTGTCGGCCCTGCGCACGATCGGCGTCACCCCGGTCCAGACGAGGATGCCGCGCCTCTACTTGAGCGACGTGGAGCGAGCGGAAGGTGCCGCGCGTCTCGACCAGGCGTTGCCTCCCGGGGAGCCCCGTGTCGGCCTTCACGTCGGGAATCGATGGCCGGCCAAGCGCTGGCCGGAGGAGCGGTTCGCGGCGCTCCTTCGTGCGCTTTCGAAGGTCGGGGCGCGAGGGGTCGTGCTCGCAGGGCCGGGTGAGGAGTCGCTCGCGCGACGGGTGGCCGATGGCGCCCGCACGGGAGGCCGGGCTCCGGCCCCGGTGATTTCCGACCTTCCACTTCGGAGTTACTTCGCCGTCGTCGCGTCGCTCGACGCTCTCGTGACGAACGACGGCAGCCCGCTCCACGTGGGACCCGCTGTCCAGGTGCCCACGGTCGGTATCCTCGGCCCGACCGTGCCCGAGATCTGGTTCCCGTACGCGCGAGAGGACGGACATCAGCTCCTCTGCAAGCCGATCTGGTGCCGTCCCTGCCACCGCCACGAGTGCGCGCGGCTCGACTGCCTCGAGTGGGTCGAGGTCGGCGAGGCGCTCCGGGCGACCGAGAGCGCGCTCGCGCATGGAGGGCGAGTTCGTGCAAGCGCCTGAAGTGGACGCGGCCACCGCTTCAAGCCCCCTTGCGGGTGCGCGACGGCTCCTCGTCATCCGTCACCGTGCTGCGGGAGATCTCCTGCTCACGACTCCCGCCTTTCGCGCTCTGCGCGCCGGGCTGCCCGCGTGCCGGATCGAAGTCCTGGTCGGGCGCGGCCAGGGTGAGCTTCTCGAAGGGAACGTGGACGTGGATGCCGCGATCGAGCTCGACCGGCGCTCCATCGGCTCTCAGCTCAAGCTCTACGCGCGACTGGCTCGTGGCGGATGGGATGCGGTCATCGATCTCGTGTCGAATCCGCGGAGCGCTTGGATGACCGCGCTGACGCGTGCTCGGGTGAGGGCAGGGTACGCGATCCCGGGACGCGATTGGGCGTATACGCATTCCGTTCCTCGCGAACCCATGGGCCCCAGCGGACCAAGACTCCGATATGCGCCGGAGGCCGCACTCGACGTCGTTCGCGCACTCGGAATACCGGATCGGGGACTCGACCTCACGTTTCACGTCTCCCAGCGTGTCCGGGCTGAGGCACTGGACGCGATGATGAAGCTCGGGCTTCGCCAGGTCGTTTTATGCCACCCGGGGGGATCGTGGCCTTCCAAGACATGGATTGCCGGGCGCTTCACGAGCGCCATGGACGTTCTGGCGAAGGACTCGAACCTCAGGGTCGTCTGGATGTGGGGGCCCGGCGAGCGGGACCTGGCCGAGCAATGCCAGCGCGGCATGAACGCAGAGTCCACTCTCGCGCCGGCCATGGGATGGCAGGAGATGGGCGCATGGATGCGGTTTGCGTCCGTCTGGGTCGGGAACGACTCGGGGCCGAAACACCTCGCTGTGGCGCTCGGCGTGCCGACCGTGACCGTGTTCGGACCCACGCACCCCACGACGTGGCATCCTCCGACCGGCCCGCACCGCGCCGTCATGGCCCGCGGCCTCGCCTGCCTCCATTGCAACGCCAACGTCTGCCCGCTTCCTGGCGAGCGCTTCCATCGCTGCATGCGTGACGTCACCGTGGACGACGTCGTGCGCGCCGTCCGGGAAGTACGGAATCCCCCAAGGCGGGAGGCCTGGTGAAGGAACCGCTCAGCGTTCTCGTTCCCACAAAGAACGAGGAGCCGAACATCCGCGCGGTCCTCGAATCGGTGCGCTTCGCGGAAGAGGTCGTCGTCGTGGACTCGGGGAGCACGGACGGGACGCTCCCGATCGCGCGCTCCATCGCCGACCGCGTGCTCGAGCACGAGTACGTGAACTCGGCGGCGCAGAAGAACTGGGCGATCCCGCAGCTCACGCACCGCTGGATCCTGATCGTGGACGCGGACGAGCGCGTGACGCCTGAGCTGCGCGCCGAGATCGAGCGCGTCCTGGCCGACCCGGCCCGCCTCGACGGATACTGGATCCACCGCGACAATCACTTTCTCGGCAAGCCCATCCGCACCGCGGGCTGGCAGCGGGACAAGGTGCTCCGTCTCTTCGATCGCACGAAGGGGGCCTACGAGCCGCTCCATGTGCATGCCGAGGTCGTGATCCGGGGGCGCGTCGGCACGCTGCAGCACAAGCTCGTCCACCACACGTACCGGAGCCTGGACCAGTACTTCGAGAAGTTCGGCCGCTACACGCGATGGTCCGCCGCCGATCTCAAGGCGCGCGGCGTGCGCGCGTCGGGGATGCGACTCCTGGTGCGGCCCTGGCTTCGCTTTCTCCGCATGTACGTCCTCGAGGGGGGATTCCGCGAAGGGCGCGCCGGCATCGTCCTCTGCATGCTCGCGGCGTTCTCGGTCTTCACGAAGTACGCGCGGCGATGGGAGGACGAGATCCGAGGCGGTCCGCCCACGCCCCCCGCGCCGTGACGGTCGTCTTCTTCGGAGCGTCGGACCCCGCCTATCCGAGGAATGTCGTGCTCCGCGAGGCCCTGGCAGCGGTCGGCGCTCAGTCGGCGATCGTCGCGGTTTCGCCCCAAGCTGGCGGTCTGGTCCGCACGGCCGGGCTCCTCGCGCGCTGGGTCGCGCGCGGCGGAGGAGCCGGGGCGGACGCGATCCTCGTGCCCTCGTTTGCTCATCGCGACGTTCCCCTCGCGCGACCGCTCGCGCGCCTCGCCGGCCTGCCGGTCGTCTTCGATCCGCTCGTGTCGCGGTGGGACACGCAGGTCGGAGATCTCGGGCGCGTCCGCGCCGGGAGCTTGACGGCGGCGCGACTCCGCGCGAGCGACAAGGCGGCGCTCCACGGAGCCGACCTCGTTCTCTGCGACACGTGGGAGCACGGCGATTTCCTGAGCGCGGAATACGGCGTGGCGCGCCGCAAGCTCGCGCGCATTCCCGTGGGTGCGGATCACCTCGCGTTCGGCCGTGGCTCGAGGCGCGCACAGAGCGGGCACTCGAAGGCGGGCGACGCGCTCGATGTCGTCTACATCGGCGGCTTCCTGCCGCTCCACGGCGTGGATGTGGTGATCGACGCGGCGACGCTACTCGAACGGCGGCACGGTCCGGGCATTGCGCGCTTCACGCTGATCGGCAGCGGGATGACCGCCCATGCGGCCGATCGCGAGATCGCTGCGCGAGGGCTTCGCTCCGTGCGACACGTTCCGCGCATGGCTTACCCCGATGCCATCGACGCGCTCGCACGCGCGGACGTGGCGCTCGGGATCTTCGGGACGACGGCCAAGGCCGCGCGGGTCGTGCCGCACAAGGCCTACCAGGCGCTTGCGGTCGGCGTGCCGCTCGTCTCGCGCCGCTCGCGCGCCATGGCGGAGTTCGTCCGCGAGGAGGAAGAATTCCTGGCGGTACCGGCGGGCGATGCCGCGGCGGTGGCTGCCGGGATCGAGCGACTTGCGTCCGATCCTGCCCTGCGGGCCCGTGTCGGAGCGGCCGGGCGGCAGGCCGCGGTCGATCGCGTGTCGCCGGAACGGATCGGGCCGCTCCTTCTCGAAGCGGTGGCGACGGCGCGCGCGGCGACGTCGCCGAGGAGAAGGCGATGACCGGCACGGCCCCGCGCGCGCTCCGCATCCTCCACGTGGATTCGGAACGCACATGGCGAGGCGGCGAGCGGCAGGTCCTCGAGCTGATGCGGCGACAGCGAGCTCGCGGCGATGAGCCGCATCTCGCCGCGCCGCGAGGCAGCGCGCTCTCGAGCCGGGCGTCGAGCGAGGGATTTCCGGGTCACGCCGTTCCGATGCGCGGTGCGTGGGACATCGGCTCGGCGCTCGCGCTCGCGCGTCTCCATCGGCAGCTCCGCCCCGACGTGGTCCACTGGCACGCGGCGCGCGCGCACGCTCTCGGCGCCATCGCATCCCTCTTTGCACCGGGGCCGGCGCGGGTGCTCTCGCGGCGCGTGGACTTCCCGGTGCGCGGATCCGCGGGGAGCCGGCTTCTCTACGGCCTTCCGCGCGACGCGACGATCGCGATCTCGGAGGGAGTCCGTGACGCGCTCGTCCGGAGCGGGCTCGATCCGGCGTCCATCGACGTGGTCCAGAGCGGGATCGACCTCACCCCGTTCGAAGCGCCGTTCGATCGCTCCGCCATCCGCTCCCGCCTCGGGACCCAGGAAGGGGACTTCCTGGTTCTGCAGGTAGCCGCGCTCGCACCGCACAAGTCGCAAAAGGACCTGCTCGACGCCGCGCGGATCGTGCTCGACGAGCGGCCGGACGCCCGAATCTGGGTCGCGGGAGAGGGAATCCTCAGGGATGAGCTGGAACGGCAGCATGGGGCGCTCGATCTGGGCGACCGGGTGCGGCTCCTCGGCTTTCGCGACGACGTTCCAGATCTCCTCCGAGCGGCCGATCTATTCTGCGTTTCCTCCTACCTCGAGGGGATGGGGACGGCCACGCTCGACGCGATGGCGGTGGGGCTCCCCGTCGTCGCGACGCGCGTGGGGGGCATTCCCGAGATCGTCGAGGACGGCGTGACCGGGCTCCTTGTGGCGCCTCGCGATCCCCAGGCGCTGGCGGGGGCGATCCTGGCGCTGGCCCGGGACCCGGCCCGCAGGCGGGCGATGGGTGACGGGGCGCGAAGGCGCGTCCGGGCGTTCTCGGCCGACAGGACCGAGGAGGAGACGAGGCGCGTCTATCTGAAGGCCATCGGGGCGGTCGATTGACCCCGTAAATCCAAGCTGTTAGATTCGTTCCGCGTTCGACGGCGACCCAACTGAGGGGATCATGACCGAAGCTCTGCCCGTCCTGTTCTACGGCGCCCTGCTCCTGGGCGTTCTCGTTCTCGTCCACGAGCTGGGCCATTTCCTCGTCGCGAAATGGCTCGGTGTCCGAGTGATCTCCTTCTCGATCGGCATGGGTCCGAGGCTCTTCGGCTTCACGAAGGACGGCACGGACTACCGGATCTCCGCACTGCCCCTGGGCGGATTCGTGCGGATGGCCGGGGATTCGCCTGAAGCGGACGAGCGCACCGGCGCACCCGACGAGTTCCTCTCGAAGCCCTGGTGGGCGCGCGCGCTGATCACGGCCGCCGGCCCGGGCGCCAATCTCGTCTTCGCGCTCCTCGTCAACATGGCCATCTTCCTGATCGGCGTGGAGGGGCGCGACTACTCGACGCGCGTCTCCCGCGTGAAGGCGGGATCGGTCGCGGAGAGCATCGGGCTCCAGGCGCGCGACCACATCGTCGCGTACGGCGGACATCCGGCGCGCACGGTGTCCGAGCTCTCGGACGCCATCGAAACCGCCGGCGTCGACAAATCCAAATCGAGCCAAGCGCTCCCGCTCACGATCGACCGGAACGGCGAGACGAAGACGCTCGCGCTCCGGCCCAAGGACATCGACGCGTTCGCGGACGGGCTCGACTGGGACATGGGGACGCAGGTGGGGCAGGTCCTCATCGGGTACCCGGCCTATGAGTCGGGTCTCCGCGAAGGGGATGAGATCTTGAAGATCGACGGGCAGCGCGTCCTCCTCTGGACCGATCTCTCCACGATCCTTCGCAGCAAGCCGAGCGCGGCGAGGACGCTCCTCGTGAAGCGGGGCGATCAGACGTTCGAGGTGCACCTGAAGACCAGTCCCGAGGGGACGATCGGGATCTCGCCCCCGGAGACGATGACGTACAAGCAGACGTTCCCGCCTATGAAGGCGATCACCCTCGGCGTGCAGCAGACCTTCTGGGTGACGGGGCAGATCTATTCCGGGCTCTGGGGCTTCGTCACCGATCCCGTCCGCCTCCACACGACGGTCGCGGGTCCGATCGCGATCGCGCAGGTCGCGCGTCAGCAGGCCAAGGGTGGACTCCAGCAGCTCGTGACCTTCGCGTCGTTCATCAGCCTCGCGCTCATGGCCATGAACCTCCTGCCCATTCCGATCCTGGACGGAGGCCACATCCTCTTCGCGTTCATCGAGGCGGCGCGGCGGCGCCCGCTCTCGCTCAAAACGCAGCTCTTCTTCCAGCGGATCGGCTTGTTCGTGCTGATGGGCTTGGTCGTCTTCGCCTTCTACAACGACCTGAGCCGCGTCGGACAGCGCCGGCGCGCCGAAGCGGACATCGACCGGCGGCTCCAGACCACATCTCCGAGCGACACGGCCGCCGCGACGCACGAGCCCTGATCCCTCTGCGGGGGGCCGGCCGCGGCATGCGGGGCCGTTCCGCGCCTCTCGCGTCCATCCGGCTCTTTCTCTTCCTTGCGTCGGTCGTTCTGGCCGTTCTCTGTGCCGCTCCGCGGTCGGCTCGCGCCGCTGCCGACGACGAGGCCGAGCTCTCGTTCGAGCGTGAGACCGGCAAGGTCGAGATCGTCGGGAACGAGTCCGTCGAGAAGGGACGCCTGAAGGGGCTGCTCCGGACGCGCTCGAAGTCCTTCTGGAAGCCCTGGACGAAGCATCCACTCCGCCAGGACTACCTCCGGGCCGATGCCGCCACGATCGAGTCCTTCTACCGCCGCACCGGATATCTCTACGCGCGGGTCGACAGCGTCGTCGCGCGTCCGACGAAGGATCCCAAGAAATCGGACGTGGTCTTCTATGTGCACGAAGGGCCCCGCGCCATGATCAAGGAAATCCTCATGACGGGCCTCGGTCCCATGAGCGATCGGGAGGTTCGCGAGGCGCTCCTCTACCAGGTCGGGTCTCCGCTCGAGCTGGGTACGCTCGCGGCCAGCCGCGACTCGATCACCTACCAGTACGGCGATCGCGGCTACGCGCTCGTGAGCGTCTCCGACTCTCTGCGCGTGGACAGCACCCAGGTCTCGGTGCTCTACGCGATCCGCCCCGGGCCGAAGGTGCGGATGGGGTCGATCGAGGTCGAGGGGACGAACAAAACGAAACCGTCCTACGTCACCCGGGAGCTCCTCTTCAAGCCAGGGGACGTTCTCCTCCGCTCCAAGCTCATCCAGAGCCAGCAGCGGATCTACGACTCGGGTCTCTACAGCGACGTCCAGATGGAGCTGGGGAAGGTTGACAGCGTGACCTCGGCGAGCGACATCGCGGTGACGGTGCGGGAGCGGAAGATGGGATGGGTCGACGCCGGTATCGGGTACGGGACCATCGACCAGCTCCGCCTCACGGGGCAGTGGGGACAGCGGAACATCTTCCGCTCGTCGATGCGCCTCGTGGCGACGGGCCGGCTCGGCGTTCAGATCGACACGAATCCGCTCCACACCCACGCGGGGGACCGGCGGATCGACCTCGCGCTCACGCATCCCTGGCCGCTCGGAGTCCGCGTGCAGACCACGGTGGGCGTCTACGCCGAGGACGAGCCGATCATCCAGCTGACCGACCAGTATCCCGTCCAGGCCATAGGCGCCTCGCTCGTTCTCTCGAGCCCCATGTTCAAGTATGGCCGGAACGCGGCCTCGTACGAGCTCCGGCACGTCACCCAGGACAGCCTGCTCACGCAGAGCACGACCAACGACTCGAGCTACACCACGCACCGCATTGCGCTCACCGCGGAGCGCGACACGAGGCTCAACATCTTCGACCCAATGAACGGTAGCGACGTGTACGGGCGCGTGGAGTTCGTCGCGGGGACGATTCCGGGCACCGCCCAGTTCACGACGAGCACGCTGCAGGCGACCAAGTACCTGCGCCGGGGCCGCGTGGTCCTCGCGACGCGAATCCGGGGTGGCTTGATCGAGCCATGGAGACCGTCGGGCCCGGACACGTCGAAGACCGAAGTCCCTCTCGAGCTGGCCCAGATCCCCAACGAGGACCGCTTCCGTACCGGCGGCGCGTCGACCGTTCGGGGTTACTACGAGAACGAGCTGGGAACCCGGGAAGTCCATACCACGACGGCATCGGGGGACTCGGTCTACAGCGTGATCCGAGGCGGCCAGGCGCAGCTCCTCATTTCGGCCGAGCTCCGCTTTCCCCTCCTCTGGATCTTCTCCGGCGCGGCTTTTTTCGACGGGGGGAACGTCTGGGAGCGACCTGAGGACATCAAACCAGAAAATATCTTCAGCTTTGGGAACGGGGCGGGGTACAACGATATGCGGTACAGCGTGGGGCTTGGCCTACGCGTCGGAACCCCGATCGGCCCGATCCGCCTGGACTACGGGTGGAAGCTCAGAACCCCGAGGCCCGACGCCCCCGACGTGAACCCGAATCCCGGCCTGCTCCACTTCAGCCTGGGGCACGCTTACTGACATGAGCCGTTCCACACTCGAACCTCCCGTGCGCGAGGCGCGCGAGCGGCGCCCATTCCATGCGTCCACGGTCTTCCGTGCCGTGCTGGCCGTGGTTCTCGGCGTGCTCGCGCTGGCCGCGTTCGCGATCGCCTCGCTCCTCTTCCTGTTCCGCACCGGCAACCCCGAGCTCACGAGCCGCATCGTTGCGGAGGTGAACCGGATCGCCACCTCGGATTCCACGCGCTTCACAAGCTCCCAGGTGCGCGGGACCCTCTTCCGCGGAGCGGTGATCGAGAACCCGAAGCTCCTCGTCCAGACCCCGGACGGCGAAGTGGCCTGGGCCCAAGCCCGGTCCCTGCGCGTCGATTTCGACCTGATCGCGTTCCTGTTCCATCAGCGGCAGGATCTCCGTATCGAGCTGGACGGACCCCGGATCGATCTCGTCCACGATCGCCGCGGGGAGCTCGTGATGCCCCGATTCGCGCGGAAGAAGAAGGGCCAAGGCAAGGGGCTCGGTGGAACTCGCGTCGTGATCGCGGTGAAGAACGGCGCCTTCTCGATGGATCGCATGAAGACCCGGTACGGGAAGATCGGCGGGGTGGCGACGCTCATCTCCGGCCCCGAGCACTCGACCATCATCCTCGACCGGCTCTCGGGCGTGAGCGTCACTCCGGGACGGCCCGGCCGTCTCGAGCTGAGCGGCGAGCTGGACATGGAGAAGGCGACGCTCAAGGCGCGTCCGCTCGAGATCGGGCTCGGCTCGACGCACATCACCGCCGAGGTGGACTGGGATCTGGAGAAGGCGCGTGTGCGCGAGGGCACGCTCGACCTCCACCCGCTCGAGCTGCGCGAGTTCTTCAAGTCCCTCGAGATCGCGACCGAGGACGGCACGGCGCGGGGTGAGGTGACCTTCTCGGGCACGCCGACGGATGGCAAGGCGCGCGTCTGTCTCGCAGGCACGTTCGCCGGCGAGCCGGTCGACACGCTCGTGCTCGAGGCGCGATCGCGTCCTGGAGCGGTCGACTTCTCCGGATTGAATCTCCGGGTGCGCTCCACGAACGTGACCGGCGGCGGCACGTTCGACACGCGCGGCGTGCTGAACACGGACCTCGCATTCCGGAACGTGAACCCGAAGGTGCTCCCCTGGTGGAAGTCGCCGGAGAACACGCCGGACGGATCGCTGGCCGGCCGCGGCCGCTTCACGGTGCGCCGCGCGGCGCCCAACATCGACGTCCTCGCCTCGGTCGACCTCATGCCGAGCCGGCTCGGCAAGCTCCAGATCTCGCGCGGACACGTGCGCGTCGCGACCCATCCGAACGGCTCCGCGCAGCTCGACTCGAGCTGGATCGAGATCCCCGGCAGCCGGATCGTGGCGGCGGGAACGCTGGGCAAGGACGGCGCGCTGGCCGCGACGGCGCACGCCGCCGTGCACAACCTCGAGGGGATGAACGTGCTCCTGGCGGCTCCGCAGATCGAGGCGGGGCACGGCCGCGTGGACGCTGCCTTCAGCGGAACGATCGAGGCTCCGCAATACCAGGCCCAGATGGATCTCTTCGACACGCGCCTCAAGAACGGAATCGGAGGCGATTCGCTCACGGTCGAGGTGCAGGGCAAGCTCAAGCCCGAGCTCGATCTCATCGCCGACGCCGGCATTCGCGGGCTCAAAGCCGGCACGCGCCCGCTCGGCAACGTGGTCGCGACCGTGAGCGGCGGGAAGACGCTCCGGATCGAGCGATACCGCCAGGCGCTCGGCGACACGCTCATCACGCTCGGCGGGAAGGTGATCTTTGCGGAGCAGGGAGCGGAAGCTCTGGTCGACTCGGTCGCGCTCACGGCGGGCGAGTACCACGTCCGGAGCCGGGGGCCGGTCAAGGTCGGCTTCTTCGGGAGCCGCGTACGCGTGTCCGATCTCGCCCTCGACCTCGATCCAGGCACGATGCACCTCGATCTCGACTACAACCCGTCGGGCGACGCGATCGATGCGCGCGGGTCCATCGCGGACGTCGACCTCGGCCGCATCCCCGGGCTCGCGCATGGCGCGATCCGCTATGCCGGAGTCGTCCACGGCGACTTTCTCGCAACCGGGCCACTCAAAGATCCGGACGTCTCGCTCCGGCTCGCGGTCGTGGAGCCGACGGTCGGAGACATCGTGGGGGACAGCGTGCGCGTCGATCTCGACTACGCGCCCGGCGTGCTCACCGTGGAGCAGGCCGCCTGGACGAGCCAGGCGAGCCGCCTCGCGGCCAGCGGAACGATCCGGCCCCACCTTGCGCTTCAAGAGTGGCTCAAGGCGATCGCGAAAGGGGACCGGAGCTGGTCCAAGCGCGCGGATCTCGCGCTCACGGCGTCCCTCGATTCCTTCGATCTCAAGCTCGTGGCGCCGGCCGACACGTCGCTCCGCTCGCTCCAAGGGATCGCGACCGGCAAGGCGCGCATCAGCGGCACGACCTCGGACCCGGTGATGGGCGTCGAGGGGCGCGTCTCGTCGATGTCCTATCGCGGCGTCCAGGGCGAGATCGCCGGCGTCGACCTCGCCTACGAGAACCGCAGGCTCAAGATCAACCGGTTCGACGTGAAGCAGAACGAGTCGATCTCCCAGGTGCGCGGGGAGCTTCCGCTCGATCTCGGCATCTACGCCGAGGACCGCGTGATGGACAAGGAGCCCATGACCCTCACCGTCGACATCCCGAACGGTGACTTTTCCATCGCCCGCATTCTCCTGCCCGATCTGATCGGGTACAGCACCGGCCACTACACCGCGTCCGCGGTCGTATCGGGGACGCCCTCGGACGCGCGCGTGACGGGGTCGTTCAAGCTCACGGGCGCGAGGATCCGGCCCGCGGGCCGGGACGAGGTTCTGACCAATGTCGAAAGCGAGGCCACGTTCGACCAGAAGCAGCTCACGGTCACGAAGCTGACGGCGAAGCAGGGAGAGAAGGGGAAGCTCGAGGCCAACGGGCTCTGGCGGTGGCCCACGGGCGCCAAGGCGGAGAAGCCGGCCTTCGGACCGCCGGGGACGTACGAGTTCCATGTGATCGGGACCGACTTCACCGCGACGGACCGGTCGACCTACGCCGTGCGCTTCACCGGGAAGATCGACATCGTGAACGGAAAGGATCCCTTGGGCGGTCAGCGTCCACTCATCACGGGACACGGCACCGTCACGAAGGGGGAGCTGACACTCGACCTCTCGAAGCCCCCCTCCACGCCGTCGGAGCCGCTTCCGTTCCTCTACAGCGTGAACGTCGACCTGCCCGGGAATTTCTTCTACCGCAACCTCGACGCCGAGGTCGAGCTGGAGACGGTCGATGGTCCCCTCTCTTTCAAGAACGAAGGCGATGGCGATCTCGCGCTCGGGACCCTCGAAGTGCGCGGGGGCAAGTACTACGTCATGACCCGCGAGTTCCGAAATCTCCAGGGCACGATCAGTTTCAACAACCCAGATCGCATCGACCCGGACGTGAACGTCGTGGGCGAGACCCAGATCCCCGATCCCAGCTCGACGGAGGGCTCGCGCACCGTGTACCTCGCGCTGACCGACCGGGTGTCGCGGCTCAAGGTCCGCGTGTACGACGACGCGGGAACTCCGCCGAACGACCTCTGGAAGGCGCTCGCCTTTGGACAGTTCGTTCCCATGACGGGCGTCTCGACCGAAGCCGCCGCGACCGGTGGCGTGGACCCATCGGTTGCCGTGCCCATCTCGAACTATCTCTTCCAGAACGTGGAGCGCTGGATCGGGAGCTCGGGCTTCATCGACACGATCGATCTGCGCGGGAGCGGCGGTGCCGCCGACGGCAGCAAGTCGACGAGCGCGCTCAGTATGGTGGGCGTGGGAAAGTACGTGACCCCGCAGTTCTACTTCAAGTACAGTAAGGACTTCTCAGCCAAGGCGGAGCAGGAGATCAGCGCGGACTACCGCGTGACCCGGCACCTCCTGCTGAAGGGCCAGCAGATCCGGAGCACGGACCCGGCCCGGCCGCCCCAGGAATACAATCTCGACCTCAAGATCCGACTGGAATACTGATCGACGCGTGGAACTGAATCCGGTCCAGCGCCAGGCCGTGGAGCATCCCGGTGGGCCCCTCCTCATTCTCGCGGGCGCGGGGAGCGGGAAGACGCGCGTCCTGACCGGGCGGGTGGCGCACCTCGTGCGCGAGCGCGGCGTCCACGAGGGGTCGATCCTCGCCTTCACGTTCACGAACAAGGCGGCCCGCGAGATGCGCGAGCGGGTGGAATCGCTCCTCGAAACGGACGAGCTCCGGACCTGGGTCGGCACCTTCCACGCCACCTGCGTGCGCATTCTCCGCCGCCACGCGGAGCTCCTCGGCTTCCCGAAGTCCTTCGTCATCTACGATACCGACGACCAGCGCACGCTCCTCCGCGAGCTCCTGCGCGACGAGGGAGGAGATGACCGCACGCTCACGCCCGCCGGCGCCTCGTCCCGGATCTCGCGGCTCAAGAACGAGGGCGTGACGCCGGAGGCGTTCGAATCGCAGATCCGCTCGCCCATCGACCGGAAGCTCGCGCCCGTGTACGCGAAGTACACGAAAGCGCTCCGCGACCGGGCGGCGATGGATTTCGACGACCTGCTTCTTTTCACGGTCCGGCTCTTCGACGCGGACGAGGACGTCCACCGTTCGTACGCGGGGCGCTTCCAGCACGTCCTCGTGGACGAGTACCAGGACACGAACTCGATCCAGTTCGAGCTGATCGAGCGGCTCTCGCGCGTGCACCGGAACCTCACCGTGGTGGGGGACGACGATCAGTCGATCTACCGCTGGCGCGGGGCCGACGTGGGGAACATCCTCTCCTTCGAGAAGCAGTTCCCGGACGCAACGGTGCTTCGCCTCACGCAGAATTACCGCTCCACCCGGACCATCCTCCGCGCGGCGAACGGCGTGGTGAAGCACAACGCGGGGCGGAAGGAGAAGGAGCTCTGGACCGAGAACGAGGCGGGCAATCCGCTCACCCTCCACGTCCTTCCCGACGAGGAGGCCGAGGGAGAGAAGGTGGTCTCGCTCCTCCTCGAGGCGCGCCGACGCGATGACCGCTCGAACGGAGACTTCGTCGTGCTCTATCGCACCAACGCGCAGTCGCGAGCGGTGGAGAACGCGCTCCGCCGCTCGGCGATCCCGTACCAGATCACGGGGGGCATCTCGTTCTACGAGCGCCGCGAAGTGAAGGACGTGCTCGCGTATCTGCGGGCGACGGTTCAGCCGCGGGACACGGTCGCGTGGCTTCGCGTGATCAACGTCCCCGGGCGCGGCATCGGGAAGACCACGGTGGACCGCCTGCGCGAGTTCATGGACGCGCGCGGCCTCACGGTTCCCGAGGCGCTCGCGCACCCGGAGCTCGTGCAGGCGGTCGGTCCGACGTCGTCCCGGAAGCTTCTCGAGGTCGCGCATCTCTTCGAGTCCTTGAAGCCGCTCCTCACGCTCTCGCCTCCCGCCTGTGTGACGGAGCTCGTCGCGCGGGTGCGGTACCGCGAGTACCTGCAGGAAGAGGAGCCCGCCGAGGCGGCGGAGCGGATCGAGAACGTCGAGGAGCTGATCGCGGGCGCGGAGGCCTACGCGCGCCGCGTGGAAGAGCCGAGCGTCGAGGGATTTCTCGCC
>DASTKC010000189.1:0-6029 GCA_035716085.1 Candidatus Eiseniibacteriota bacterium
CGTCCCCGCCCCGGAACCGCTCGAGCGCGCGGCGGCGCTCCTCCGCGGGCAGACGGCCGTGGACCAGCTCGATTCCGGCTTGGGCGAGCGCGGGCTCCTTCCTAAGCGCGGCCGCGGTGCCGGTCGCGTCCTCCAGATCCACCTTCTCGCTCTCCTCGACGATGGGATACACCACGAACGCGCTTCCGCCCCGCTCCATCTCTCCGCGGAGGAGATCGAGGAGCGCCTCCCGGCGCGTTCCGTCGATCGAGGTCGTCGTAACCGGCAGGCGGCCGGGCGGCTTCTCGTCGAGGATGGAGAGGTCGAGATCGCCATAGAGCGTCATGGCGTAGCTCCGCGGAATCGGCGTCGCGGTGAGGACGAGGAGATGCGCGCTCCGTCCGGGGTCCGTGCCCCGCGCGAGCGCGATCCTCTGCCGCACGCCGAAGCGGTGCTGCTCGTCGACGGCGACGAACGCGAGCGAGCGGAAGGCGACCTTGGGCTCGAGGAGCGCGTGCGTCCCGATCGCGATCGAGATCTCCCCCGAGGCGAGACCGTCCTGGATCTGCCGCCGCTCCCGCTCCGGAGTCGCCGCGGTGAGAAGCCTCCACGTGACGCCGGCGGCTTCGAGCTGCTTCGATGCGGTCGACGCGTGCTGCTCGGCCAGGAGCATCGTGGGGGCGAGGAGCGCCGCCTGTTGCCCCGCGCCTGCGGCGCGCACGGCCCCTGCGAGCGCGAGCACGGTCTTGCCGGAGCCGACATCGCCGAGGAGGAGGCGGCGCATCGGCACCTCGTTGTCGAGATCCTTCACCATCGCGTCGAGCGATCGCCCCTGCGCGCTCGTGAGCGGAAAGGGAAGCGCCGCGAGGTAGCGCCGCATGGCGGCGTCACCCGCGGCGAGCGGCGTGGCACGCTGCGCCTTCCGGTGCCGGCGCCGCACGAACTGGAGCGCGACCTGGAGCGCGAGAATCTCCTCGAGCGCGAGCCGCTTCCGCGCGGGCTCCCGCTCGGCGACATCCTCCGGGAAGTGAATCCGCTCGAACGCGACCGGCAAGGGAGGGAGCTCGAGTCGCTTCCTCCACTCGCCTGAGAGCACCTCGGGGGGCGGCTTCAGTCGATCCAGGGCCGCGCGGACCCGCGCGCGAAGCCACCGTTCCGTGATTCCCTCCGTGAGCGCGTAGCGGGGCGCGATCCGGGCGACGTGGAGGTGGTTCCCTTCCCCTCCGGCCGGCTCGAACTCCGGATTGTGGAGCTCGGGACCACGGAAGGCGTGCACGGTCCCGGAGAAGATGTAGCGCTCCCCGGCCTTGAGGGTGGACGCGAGGTAGGGCTGGTGGAACCAGACCGCGCGGAGCATTCCGCTCGAGTCCTTGAGCGTGGCCTCGAGGTCGCGGCGACCGCGCGCGCGGCGGAGCGGACGCACGGAAGCGACCGAAGCCTCGATCGATACCTCGGCGCCTGGGGTCAGCTTCGCGATCGGGGTCACCTCGCGGCGGTCCCGATAGCCGACCGGAATGTGGAAGAGGAGGTCCTTGACGGTTCGGATCTCGAGGCGCGCCAGGCGGCGCGCCATTTCCGGCCCGACCCCCTCGAGGTAGCGAATCGGATCGGACAGGGCGGTCACGGGGGCGATGCTAGGGGGGTGAGGCGGTCAAGTCAAACCAAGGCGGGGGGGTTGCACCCGGCGGCAAGGGTCGGTACAATGCCCGGCTCACCCACGGAGGTGTTTCATGGCCAGGACTTGCGACATTTGCGGCAAGGGCGTCCAGCACGGTCAGAACGTGAGCCACGCCCACAACGTGACGAAGCGCCGCTGGGAGGTCAATCTCCAGACGGTTCGCGCGCTCGTCAGCGGCAAGCCGAAGCGGATTCGCGTTTGCACCCGGTGCATCCGGACCGGCTCGGTCCAGAAGCACATGGGGGCCAAAGCGGCGCAGCGCGCCCGGGCGATCTAGACCCGGACGCGCTGCCGCACCGCTTCATCGCCCCGGCTCCCGCCGGGGCTTTTTCGTTTCCCTGCCTCAGTCCATCTGCTTCCGCATGAACGCGGGAACGTCCATGTTCTCCTTGCTGATCGCCCGCCCGCCGAACGGCCGGCGCGCCGTGCCCGGCGTCATCTTGAACTGGGGACGACCGGCCGGAGCCTGAGCGTCGCTCGAAGACGAAGCCTCGAGGACCGTCTCCTCCGCATCCATGTCCTCCAGCGTGGGGCGCACGACGATAGGACGCACCGGACGCGGCTCCATCTCGAGAATCCGCGGCGCGTGGGCCCGAGCGGGCTCCGCGGCGCGGGCCTTCATCATCTCGGCCTTGCCGAAGCCGGTCGCGATGACGGTGATGGAGAGCGCGTCTCCCATCGAATCGTCGATCACCGCGCCGAAGATCACGTTCGCGTCCCGTCCCGCGGCGTCCACGACCACGGTGACCGCCTCGTTGATCTCGTGCAGCGTCATCGACTCGCCGCCGGTGACGTTCACGAGGAGCGCCTCGGCCCCTGAGATGGACACGTCGTCGAGCAGCGGGCTCGAGACCGCGCACTGCGCCGCCTCGTACGCCCGGTTCGGACCGCTCGAGTGTCCGGCTCCCATGAGCGCGTTCCCCCGCTCCGCCATGACCGTCTTCACGTCGGCGAAGTCGAGGTTGACGAGCCCGGGCACCGTGATGAGATCGGAGATTCCCTTCGTGGCGTAGTGGAGCACCTGGTCCGCGACGCGGAAGGCCTCCTTCAGCGGCGTGTGCTTCTCGACGATCGCGAGGAGCCGCTGATTCGGGATCACGATCAGCGTGTCCACCTTCTCGCGAAGGGCCTGGAGCCCTTCTTCCGCGATCTGCATGCGGCGGCGGCCTTCGAACTCGAACGGACGCGTCACGACCGCGACCGTGAGCGCTCCCATCGAGCGCGCGACGCGCGCCACGACCGGCGCCGCGCCGGTCCCGGTGCCGCCTCCCATGCCGGCGGTCACGAACACCATGTCGGCGCCACCGAGCGCCTCGGCGATCGCCGCCTCGTCTTCCTCGGCCGCCTCGCGTCCGACGTTCGGATTCGCGCCGGAGCCGAGCCCCTTCGTGATCCCGGTGCCGAGCTGGATCCGCTTCGGACAGCGGGACTGATCCAGAACCTGTGCGTCGGTGTTCGCGGCGATGAAGTCGACGCCGCGAAGACCCGCCTCCATCATCCGGTTGACCGCGTTCCCCCCGGCGCCGCCGACGCCGATGACTTTGATCGAGGCTCCCAACACGACCTTCCCATCCTCCACCAGCTCGAACATGTCACTCCTCCCTGAACAGCGGTTGCGCCGGTCTTCCCAAACCAGCTCTTGCGAAACCTGACCCTGCTACACCAGCTCTTCGATCCAGCGGCGAATCCCGATACCGATCCTCCCCATCCAGTTGCCGTCTGCGACACGGCGGCCGCCGTCGTTCTGGTAGGCATGCATCGCCAGCCCGACGCCGGTCGCGTATCGAGGATCCGAAACCGTCTCCTCGTGGCCCGTGAATCCCATCGGGGCGCCGCGCCTTACCGGCAGGTCGAACACCTGCTCGGCCAGCTCCGTCATCCCCGCAAGGAGCGAGGCGCCTCCCGTCAGCACCACACCGCCGCCCAGGAGCTCGGCGCCCATGTGGTGCTTTCGAATCTCCTTGCTCGCGTGCGCGAAGATCTCCTCCACGCGCGGCTCGATCATCATCGCGAGCATGTGCCGCGAGATGTCGCGGTCGGGACGCCCGCCCACGCTCGGCACGCGCACCGTCTCGTCCGGCCGCACCATCGACGTGAGCGCGCATCCCGCCTCGAGCTTCAAGAGCTCCGCGCGCTCGACCGGAGTTCTGAGTCCGATCGCGAGATCGTTCGTCACGTTGGCGCCGCCGAGTCCGATGACCGCAGTGTGCCTCACGGAGCCTTCATAGAAAACAGCAATATCGGTTGTTCCGCCTCCAATATCCAAAATTGCGACGCCGAGGTCCTTCTCATCGGGTCGAAGCACCGCGGTCGCGGACGCCAGAGGCTCGAGCACGAGCTCGTCCACCTGGAGTCCCGCGCGCTCGGCGGCGCGGAGCACGTTCCGGCATGCCGAGGCAGCCCCGGTGATGATGTGCACCTCGGCCTCGAGACGGACTCCGGACATGCCGGTGGGGTCGCGGATCCCGTCCTGGTCGTCGACGACGTACTGCTGCGGGAGCACGTGGAGGATCTCGCGGTCCGCCGGGATCGCGACCGCCTTCGCGGCCTCGACCACGCGCGCCACGTCCACGGCGCGGATCTCCGAATCCTTCCTCGAGACCGCGATCACGCCGCGGCTGTTGATGCCGCGGATGTGGTCCCCCGCGATGCCCGCCGAGACGCTCTTCACGCTCCGCCCCGCGATCCGCTCGGCCTCCTGCACGGCGTGCTGGATGGAGCGCACCGTCCTCTCTAGATTTACGACCACGCCCCGCTTCAATCCGTCGGACGGGGCGCTTCCGATGCCCAGGATCCGGATTCCCTCCCCGGATGGGTCCGGCTCCGCCACGACCGCCGTGATCTTGGTGGTCCCGATGTCGAGTCCCGCGTAAATAGGTCCGTCCGCCATGTCCGCCCCCCTAGGTGGTTCCGCGCGGCGGCAGGGCCGCGCTCACGCTGTCTTCGGGCGCGCAACGCACCACGACCTGTCCCCGATACCGCGCGTCGACGGAGAGCACGTGCCGCTCCCGCTCGCGGAGGTCCCGGAGCGCGGCGGAGAGCGCCCGCATGGACGCGACCGTCGCACGCTCCGGGTCGACCGTGACCGGGATCCGGTCCCGCGAGAGACGCAGGATCGCCCGGTGCGGATCTTCCGACACGACCTCGGACACATCGGACACGAGCCCCACCTCGGGCGACTCGAGAACCTCCACCAGATGGAGGATGTCCCGGAGGCGCGCCGTCGTCACCCGCGCTCCCGGCTTCACGGTCGGGAACGGAACGCCGGAGAGGACGGGACGGTCGGCGACCAGCCCGCGATCGAGCGGCGAGAGGATCGTTCCCGACTGGTCCACTTCGAGGAGCGTGCCCGCGTTCACGAGAAGGAACGTGCGCCGCTCCGTGACGTCGATCCGGAGCCGCCCCGGATGGCGCGAGACGCGCGCGCCGGCGATCCGCGGATGGAGCGCGAGCGCGGACGCGACCTCGTCTAAGTGGATGAGGAGGAGGTTTTCGCGCTCCCGCACGGGAATCCAGGAGCGGACCTCGTCCGGCGACAGATAGAGGAGCCCCGTCACCTCGATCCGCTCCGCGCGGAACAGCGGAATCAGCCCGAGCGCCCGCGCGCACGGAGCCGTGAGGAAGGGCGCCGCGAGCGTGACCAGGAGAAGCACGGCGCCGAGGAGGAGGATGCGGCGGTTCCTCCGCTTGCGCGCCGGACGCTTGTAGGTCGGAAGTCCCGCATACCCCGCTCTCATCGCCCACCTCCCCGGATCAGCTCGCCAATTCGATACACGTCGCCGGCCCCGATCGTGGCGAGGAGTCCCTCGGGGCGGAGCGCCTGGGCCGCGGCTTCCGCGGCTTCGGGGAACGAGTGCGCGAGGATCACGCGTGGGCCGTGGGCCGCTTCCACCGCCTTCGCGAGACGCTCCGACGACACGCCGTCGATCGGGGTCTCCCCCGCCGGATAGATGGGCAGGAGGACCAGCGTCTCCACGCCCTGGAAGCACGTCGCGAACCGGTCGAGGAGCGCCTGCGTGCGCGAGTAGCGATGCGGCTGGAAGACGGCGGTGATCGGCCGTCCGTAGGAGGTCTTGAGCGCACCGAGCGCGGCCTCGATCTCCGTCGGGTGGTGCGCGTAGTCGTCGACCCAGACGGCGCCCTTCACCTGGCCGCGGGACTCGAGGCGGCGCCCCACTCCCGCGAAGTCCCGGAGGCCGGCCTGGATGATCGCGAACGGCACCGAGAGCTCCCACGCCGCGGCCGCCGCGGCGAGCGCATTCCGCGCGTTGTGCACGCCCGCGACCTGGAGGTCGATCCACCCCTGCTCCTCGCCGCGGATGACGACCCGAAAGCGCGAGCCGCGGCGTCCGACTTCGAGGTCGTGGCCGCG
>DASTKC010000190.1:0-3567 GCA_035716085.1 Candidatus Eiseniibacteriota bacterium
CATACCAAGCCGGCCCATGGCGCCGTTCCTGGTGATGTCCACAGCGGTATCGGCGAGGCCGCGGTACTGCTTCGCGACGTCCTCCGGCTTGGCGCCGGCCTGGACCGCGGCGAGGGCCTGCTTCGCGACGTCCTGCGCGCGCGCCTCCTTGAGCGACCGGATGAGCGCTTCCTTGGCCTCAACCTCGACCTGCTGGAGCGAGCGGAGCCCGGGCTCGCGGCGATCGAGGATCTGGTAGAGGTACCAGCCGGCCTCGGTCGGGATCGGGTGCGAGATCGAGTTGATCCGGGCGTTGAAGCACCACTGCTCGATCTCGGGGAAGCGGTCGAAAATGCTGTTCTGGCTCATGCCTTCCGCGAAGTACTGCGACTGGAAGGTCCGGAGCCCGCGCTTGGTCGCGACCGTGGCCAGCCCCTGGCCCTTCGCCTCTTTTTCGATGTCTGCGATCTGAGTCCGGGTCGCGCGGATCGCGTCGGCGCCGGGCTGCACGCGCACCGCGATCTCGTGGTACTTGATCCGCTCCCGCCCGGTCACCGGATCGGGGTAGCGGCGATCGACGCGGAAGATGTGGAGCGACCGCTCCTCCTTGATGATCGGCGAGATCTGGCCGGCGATCACGTTCCGGAGGCCGTTGCGGAAGGTCGGGCGCATCTCCTCGAAGTAGGGCTCGCCCTTCGGATCGCCGCCCGCGGACGCGCTTCCGATCTCGGAGTAGGTGCGGGCATACATCGGGAACGAATCCGGGAGGGCGCGAACCTGCTCGAGGATTCCCTGGAGCCGCTCGCGGGCCGCCGCGAAGTCCGAATCGTTCGGCACGCGGGGAATGAGGACCACCTGGATCTTGACCTGCTTCGGGCCGGTGAACTTCTCCGGGTGAGCCTTGTAGTAGTTCTCCACGTCCGCCCCGCCGACCCGCGAGGTGTCGATCGGGAAGCTGTCCGGGTCGAAGGCGACGAAGTGGATGTTGAGCTTCTCGTTCTGGAGGAGGAAGCGATCCCGCACGTCGCCGTCCGAGACCTTGGCGCCCTGGATGACGTCGGTCTGGAGCTTCTGCGCCGGGAGCTGGGAGGCGACGATGGCCTCGACCTGCGCCCACGGGACCTGGGAGTTGGGGTTGTCCATCTCCGCGAGGTATTTCCGGTAATCGAACTGGCCGTCCGTGAGGAAGATCGGCGCCTTCATCACGAAATCCGGCGGCGTGAGGCGGATCGCGCTCTTGATCTCCTCGGGCGTGACGTCGACGTGGTGGGCTTTGGCCTGCTGCTCCATGAGCTTCATCGACACGATCTGCTGCCACGCCTGCTCGCGGATGTAGCTGTCCTCGCCCTCCTGGAGGGGGCGCTGGGACGTGAGCTGCTGGGTCATCTGCTGGACGATCCGGTTGTACTCCTCGAGCCGGACGGGCTCGCCGTTGATCCGGGCGATGACCCCCGAGTGGCGCTGCATCGGGTTGTTGTCGAGGACGCCTCCGAGCTGAAGGATCCCGAACCCGACCAGGAAGGCGATGGCCGTGATCCAGATGACCAATTTCATGTTGTCGCGCAACGACTGCATCATGGCCGGAACACCTCGATGGGATGTGGGGTGGAGAGGGCCGCGGAGGGAGCCGAGAGCCTCCAAAAAATCCGGATAAGGCTACCAGCGGCGCTCCCTCGAAGCAAGGACGGGCTCCGGCGCCGGTTTGTGGGTCGTTTTGAGTTGACGGCCCACGGCACGCGTAGCAGGGTGTGCTCATGAGGTCCGTTCAGGATCGGAGCGTTCGTCATGCCGCGTGTTGAAGCACCGGATATCGAGCGAGACCTCCTCGGGCGCGTCATCGACGCGCTCGATACGGGGCTCCTCGCCCTCGACGAGGACCGCCACATCGCCGCCATCAACGACACCCTCGCCAAGGGGTGGGGCGTGGAGCGCGCGGTGGTCGTGGGCCAGCCGATCTCCGCCGTGTTCGAATCCGAGACGGAGCGCTGGTACCTCCCGGTGCGCGGCGCCGAGGCGCGGGCCACCCGCGAGGTCCGGGGCACGGTGGCCGAGCGCGAGGTCCTCATGCGCTACAGCGCGACCGGCCTCGGCGACTCGGGCGACGTCCTGATCCGGGTCGAGGACCTGGTCGACGCGGACACCGAAGAAGAGGTATTCCGGAACACCGAGCGCCTCATCTCCCTGGGCGAGCTCTCCGCCCGCGTCGCCCACGAGATCCGGAATCCCCTGACCGGCGTCCGGACCACGGTCCAGTTCGTCGCGTCCAAGCTCCGCGCCGGCGACTCGCGTCGGGACGACCTCCAGGACGTCCTCAAGGAGCTCGACCGCATCGAGCAGATCATCACCGACCTCCTTCTCTTCGCTCGACCCCAGGCGGCCCGCCCGGTTCCGACCGACTTCCGCGAGATCGTGGAAAAGGTCCTCGACATCCTCGCCCGCCGGTTCATGGACGGTGGGATCGAGGTGGACGTGGATCTAGAGGCGGACGTCCCCCTGGTGCAGGTCGACCCCGACATGGTCCAGCAGGTGGTGCTGAATCTCGTGATCAACGCGATCCAGGCGATGCCGAACGGGGGCGTCCTGCGGGTGACGACGGGCCTGCGGCGGACGCGCTACAAGAAGGCCTACGTCGACCTCACGATCGCCGACACCGGCACCGGGATTCCGGAGGAGGTGAAGGAGAAGATCTTCGATCCCTTCTACACGACCCGGTCGATGGGGACCGGACTCGGGCTCTCGATCTCGCTCCAGATCGCCCGCGAGCACGGCGGGAACGTCACCGCGAGGAACCTCGCGCAGGGAGGCGCGGCGTTCCGTTTCGCCCTCCCGGCGATGCTGGTGCCGGAGGAAGTGACGGCGAACGGAGGGCCTGAGGTGAAGGCGGTGGAGAAGGTCGCGGAGCGTGCCGAGGCTAAGAGCGTGGAGCCGCGCGAGCGCTCGGAGGCCAAGACCGAGCCGCGCGAGCCCAAGGCCGCCGAGCCGCGCGAGGCCAAGGCCGAGACCCGCGAGAAGGTGGAGGAGAAGGCGTGAAGCTCCGGATCCGGATCGCCGACGACGAAGAGCTGATCCGGAAGTCCCTCACCAAGCTCCTGCGCAGCGAGGACTACGACGTGGACGCGGTCGGCACCGCGGCCGAGGTGCTCGAGTCGGTCCGGCGCGACCCGCCACACGTCCTGGTCCTCGATCTCCGGCTCCCCGACGGCAGCGGCCTCGATCTCCTTCCGCGCCTCAAGAGCATGGCCCCCGAGATGAAGGTCGTGGTCATCACCGCCTTCGGCGACCTGCCGACCGCCGTCGAGGCGATGCGGCAGGGCGCGACCGACTTCCTCAAGAAGCCGTACGAGATGCACGAGATGCTCCTCGCGGTGGAGCGGCTCAAGGCGGGGCTCGTCCGCGAGACCCAGCTCGACGCCTTCCGCCGTGGCGAGCTCGAGACCTTCCTCAAGACCAGGATCGTCGGCGAGTCGCCGGCGATGCGGCGGATCTGGGACATCGTCGAGAAGGTCGCGGGGAGCGAGGCGACCACCGTCCTCATCGAGGGGGAGAGCGGGACCGGCAAGGAGCTGGTCGCGCGGGCGGTCCATTTCG
>DASTKC010000191.1:0-8477 GCA_035716085.1 Candidatus Eiseniibacteriota bacterium
GACGCGCTCTTCCAGATCGCGAAGTCGTCCTATCAGGACAAGAAGTACGCCGAGGCCGCGGACGGCTTCCGCCGCGTCGTGAGCCAGTTCCCCGGCTATTCGGCCGCGGACGACGCGCAGTTCCTGCTCGCCGACTCCTACGCCAAGGCGGGGTCCGCCGAGCAGTCGCGCCTCGCGTACGAGCAGTTCCTCGCCTTCTTCCCGTCGAGCGAGCTTCGCCCGACGGCGGAGTTCCAGCTCGGGCTCCAGTACTTCCAGGGGCAGGACTTCATGCACGCGGCGGTCTCGTTCACGCAGGTCCTGGGCGAGAGCGCGACCACGGACGTGCGCGCAGCGTCGCGCTACAACCTCGCGCTCTGCCAGCGGCAGCTCGGCCAGCCGGCGGAAGCGAAGACGACGCTCCTCGCGTACCGCACGGACCACCCCGGCGACAAGCGCGCCGCGGACGTGGCGTACCAGCTCGGCGATCTCCACGAGGCGGCCGGCGAGAACGTGGAAGCGCTCGAGGAATTCAAGAAGGCGCTCGACTCGAATCCTTCGGGAGCGCTCAGCGTGGAGCTCCTGTACCGGGTCGGCCACAGCTTGGAGCAGCAGAACGACGTCGACGGCGCGCTCAAGTCCTACAACAGGGCCGTGGCGTCGCCCGACCGGAAGAACCCGTTCCGCCTGTCCGCGCTCGCCCGCTGCGCGGCTCTCTACGAGGCGAAGAAGGATTACGCGCGGGCCTATACGGCATATCGCGACATCGCGCAGAACTCCAAGGACGGCGAATTGGCCGCAGCCGCGGCCGGCCGCGCCCAGCAGCTTCTGACTCTGCCCAAGGCGACGAAGAAGCGCTAACGAACGGCCGCCGCAAACGGCCAGGTACCGAAAGGAGCGAGGACGATGTTCGAGAATTTCGACTGGATCGAAGCGATGCGCACGAGCCCCGTCATGTGCGTCATCCTGGTCTGCAGCGTGCTCACGCTGGGCTTCGCCATCGAGCGCATCATCTACTTCTGGAAGCGCCGGAGCAATCCGGACGCGCTCCTCGCGTCGGCTCTCGTGGCCCTGCGCTCGGGCAACAAGGAAGAGGCCCTCAAGGTCTGCTCCGTCGACCGCCATCCGTTCGGCCCCGTCGCGGCTGAAGTCATCAAGGCGATGGACGAGCAGCCGGAAGCGTTCGAGGAGAGGCTCCACATCGCGATGAGCGAGCAGCGGCTCCAGCTCGAGCGGAACCTGGGCTTCATCGGCACCATGGGCAACGTGGCGCCGCTCATCGGCCTCCTCGGCACCGTGTGGGGCATCATGCGCGCGTTCCACGACATGGCGCGCACGGGCTCGGCCGGTCCGTCGGTGGTCGCCGCGGGCGTCGCCGAAGCGCTCTTCACCACGGCCGCGGGTCTTCTCGTGGCGGTGCCGGCTGTCCTTCTCTACAACAACTTCGTGCGCCGGATGGGCGTCATGCTCACGGTGACCGAGAACCACGCGCGGACGCTGCGACTGAGCGGCGGCCTGCGCCAGTCCAAGCCTTCCGTCCAGACCACCGTCCGCGTCGCGTAAGGAGGCTCCGGTGCGCCGAACCCGCATGCGTCATGAGGAGGCGATCCACGAGCCGAACATGACGCCTCTGATCGATGTCTGCCTGGTGCTGGTCATCATCCTGCTCGTCTCGACGCCCATGGCGTTCCAGTCGAGCATCGGGGTCCAGCGCGCTTCCAAGGCAGGACAGAAGGCCGCCTTTACGGCGAAGTCGGAGCGGGTGGAGATCACCCTCGTTTCTCCGGATGTGGTGGTCGTGAACCAGAACCAGATTCCCCGGGCGAGCCTTCAGGGGCTCTTGAAGCCGCTCCTCGAGGCGAGCACCACCAAGCTCGTCATCGTGCGCTGCGGCGAGGGGATCTCCCATGGAGCGTTCGTGAGCGTCCTCGACGACGCCAAGGCCTGCGGCGCGGCACAGATCGCCGTTGTGGGAGGCTGACATGCGTCGCATGCGCGTACCCGGATATCACCTGCCGATCACCAAGGTGAACGTTGTTCCGATCATCGACGTCTCGCTGGTGCTCGTGATCATCCTCCTCGTGACGGCGCCGCTCATGTCGGTGGCCGACCTTCCGGTCGACCTGCCGCAGGCGCGGTCGCGTGACTCCGAGGACGAACGGAACGTGAGCATCACGCTGTCGAGCACGGGAGCGCTCGCCGTGGACGACGAGGTCGTCACGGCCGACGGCCTTCCGTCCGTGCTTCAGACCCACCTCGCCAAGGCTGGGAACAACGATGTGCTCGTGGTGGTGCGCGCGGACTCGGGCGCGCCCTACACCGCGGTCCAGAAGCTTCTCGAGGAGGCGCGCGGGGCCGGGGCCACACACCTCGCGATCGCGACACGCCAGAAGACGGAGGCCACCCGGTGACCGCCGCCGCACTTCGCATCGATCAGGAGCTGGTCCGCCGCAGGACGCAGTGGACCATGCTGATCAGCTTCGTCGTCCACGTGCTCCTTTTCTTGTGGTTCACCTCGTTCAAGACGACGACCCAGGATCTTCCGATCGTGACCGAGGTCGTGCTGCTCGAGCCGGGAGATCTCAATCCCGCGGCCGCGGCGGCCCCGGCGCCGGCGCCCCAGCGCCAGGAAGAAACAGTGAAGGGAGCCCCCAAGGAAGGCCAGACGGACGCGCATTTCATCCGCATGGAGCGGAGCGGCGACGTCGCGCTCGATCCTCAGGTGCCCAACACCTTCCAGGACAAGCTGAACTCGCGGCTCGCCGCGATCCAGCAGCAGAACTCGCCGCTTCCGGTCGGAACGGCCACCGGGTCCCCCACGGCCTCGCTCTTCGGATCGAGCCCGGCGACGGTGGGCGCGCCCGGCGGCACCGGCACAGCGCCGGTGAAGCTCAACCGCGGCGGCGGAACGGGCGGTCCTCCGCTCGAGCTCTCGCGCGGCGGCACGCCCGGCGCCCCGGCTTCGCTAGCGCCGGCTTCCATCCAGGCGGGCAAATCGGAGGCGGCCGCGCCGTCCAAGGGCGGTGGCGACACGACAGCGCGGAGCACCATCGCGGGCGCCTCGCTCGCGGGACCGATCGCGGACCGGCCGGTTCTCTTCTACACGCTGCCGACGTATCCGGACTGGGCGAAGAAGGAGGCCGTCGAAGGATCGGTGACGCTCTACTTCGTCGTGCGGCCGGACGGGACCGTGAAGGAGAACATCCTCGTCCAGAAGACGGCGGGATTCGGTGATTTCGACGACAACGCCCGCGCGGCGCTTCGCGCGTGGCGTTTCGAGCCCCTGAAGAACGGACGGACCGGAGAGCAGTGGGGCACGATCACGTTCCACTTCCGGCTCCGCAGCGCCGGTTAAGGAGGAGGGAGACCGATGCAGGCCTTTCCGAAGTTCGAGACCAAGGTCTCGCGCGTCATCGCGTGGCTGACCGCACTCGCCGCGCTCGCCCTCTTCGCCGCGCCGCGCGCGAAGGCCGAGGACGCGACGTCGTCGCGCCCGCCGGTCTCCGAGGCGGCCCTCCAGGCCTCTCAGTCCACCACGACGACGACGGCTCCGACGCCTGCGCCGGCGAAGGCCTCGACGAAGTCCTCCAAGAAGTCGTCGAAGCGGTCGAAGAGCGCGACCAAGCCTTCGGCGGAAGAGGCGGCGCCCCTGACGATGACGAAGGAAGTGAGCCTCACGGAGTCCGCGACCACGGATAGCACCGGCATGACGCTTCGCGGCGGCCAGGAGCGCACCGACTTCAAGACCATGACCATCGAGGGCGAGGACCGCGTGCACGTGGACGTGGAGCGCCCCGAGCTTCAAATCGATCTGGATGCTTCCAAGGCGCACGGGCTGGAATCCGGCACCGCGGCCGACGTCATGAACCGGGTCGCTCCGGATCTCACGACGAAGTACCTCGCCCTCTCGGCGACCCAGCCCACGCCGTATCTCGGGCGTCCGTGGCTCCGTCAGTTCGCCACGGGACCGGTGGCGAAGTTCCAGCCGAACGTGAAGGGTGTCGAGCGGTGGAAGCTCGTGGTGGCCGACTCGAAGGGTGAGCTCGTGCGCACGTTCGAGGGCAAGGGCGATCCGCCCAAGGAAATCACCTGGGACGGCCGCACGCAGAAGGGCGCCCTCGTCACTCCGGGGCTGACCTACTCCTACTACATGGAGGCCTTCGACAAGGCCGGCAACAAGCGGAACTTCGTGGGCGAGGGCTTCAAGGTTTCCGCCTACCGTGCGGACACGCCGGCGGGCCCGGTGCTCGTCTTCTCCGGAATGAGCGTCCTCGCGGGACAGAAGTCGTCGTACGGCATGGCCTCGGCGAACCGCGCCGTGGCGCCGGTGATCCTCGAGACGGTGAGCTGGCTCAACCAGTCGACGCGCGTGCAGCAGCCGGTCACGATCGCGGTGTCGGCGCGGAGCTACGAGCAGGCGAATCTCATCGCGAAGCAGGTCGGCATGACGATGACCGACCTCGCGCTCGGCGATCCCTCGCGGATCAAGGCCGTGGCTGAGGTTGCTCCGGACGCGGCGGACGGCGGCGTCGTGCGTGTGTCGCTCGCGGGCGCGGATCCGACGACGGGCACCGCGGTGAATCTCTCCGCCCCGATGGACGGCAAGAGCAAGGACGGGAAGAAGGAGTCCAAGAAGGACTCGAAGAAGAGCCAGAACAAGAAGTAGACCCGCGCCCCTGATCGCGGGCATGATGGCGCGCCATGGAGGGCGCGCCTTCGTCGAGCGGCGGTGAGCCAGAGGGTCCGAAAGCGGACGCCGAACGCCAATCGACCTTCATCACGACCCGATTCGAGCGCTGGGCGCTTCCGCGCCTCGCCGCCTCGCTTCCCCGCTGGGTCGTCCCCGACCATCTGACCGGACTCGGGATCCTCGCCGCCACCGTGGTCGCGGTCGCGTACATCCTCACCACGCGGAACCCGCACTGGCTCTGGCTCGCGAACGCGGCGCTCGTGGTCCACTGGTTCGGGGACAGCCTCGACGGAACGCTCGCCCGCGTCCGGAAGATCGAGCGCCCTCGATACGGCTTCTACCTCGACCATCTGACCGACGCGTACTCCACGACGGCGATCGGCCTGGGGCTAGGCTTCTCGCCCTACATGCTCCTCTCGGTGGGTCTCGCCATCGTGATCGGCTATCTCATCCTGTCGATCAACGTGTACCTGGAGACCCACGTGTACGGGAAGTTCCGCTACGGGTACGGCATCCTCGGCCCCACGGAGGCGCGGGTCATCCTCATGGGACTGAACCTGATCGCTCTCCTGATCGGGCCCATTCCCTTCCACGTGAAGGGCATCGAGCTCACCGTGTTCGACGTGCTCGGGATCGCCGCCGCGCTGTCCATGGCGGGGCTCCTGGCGCGCCGCGTGTTCCGGAACCTCGCGGATCTCGCCCGGGCGGAGCCGCCCCGAGGCTGACGTCGTAACCCCTGTTCGACACATCGCCTAGCCGGACCTCTTCCCAGGTCTAGCCCCTATCTGTTCTAGAATGGAAGGACGATGCCACCGGACACCGAGCGCATTCCGAAACGCCTCCTCCATGCCCTGGGCCGGGCCGCCGCGCGCGAGAGCCAGCGGCGGGACATCGAGCGCCAGACCCGCCCCGACCAGCTCGAGAAGAGCGTCCGCGAGTACCTGGGGCGCACCAAGATCGTCATCGCGAGCAACCGCGAGCCGTACCAGCACGTGCGGCGGAACGGCTCGGTCCAGACGATTCGAAGCGCCGGCGGGCTCGCGTCCGCGCTCGATTCGGTCGCCCGGGCGACCGGGGCGGTCTGGGTGGCCCAGGCATCCGGCGACGCCGACCGCGAGATGGCGGACGCGCGCGGGCGCGTGTCCATGCCCCCCGGTCAGGACCGGTACACCCTCCAGCGGGTCTGGATCGATGACGAGGAGCGGGCCGAGGGGTTCAACCGGTTCGTGAACGGCTGCCTCTGGCCGCTCTGCCACATCGTCTACGTGCGTCCCCAGTTCGTGCCCGCGCACTGGCGCGCGTACCAGGAAGTGAATCGCATGTTCGCCGAGGCCATCGTCGACGCCGCGGGAGACGAGCCGGCGCTCGTTCTTTTACAGGATTATCACCTCGCACTCTGTGCGGCGGAAATTCGCGCGCGGCGCCCCGATCTCACCATCGTCCTCTTCTGGCACATCCCCTGGCCGAACGCCGAAGTGTTCCGGATCGTGCCGTGGAAGCGCGAGATCCTCGAAGGACTCCTCGCGTGCGATCTCCTCGGCTTCCACATCCGCCACCACGGGATGAACTTCATGGAGACGGTGTCGCAGGAGCTCGAGGCGCTGATCGACCAGGAGCGGGGCGCCGTGCGCCGCCGGGGGCGGCGGACGTTCGTCCGCGACTATCCGATCAGTCCGGACGTGGCCGAGATCGCCGTGGTCGCGGCCGATCCCTCGACCCAGGCGGTCTGCCGCCGGATCCGCGAGCAGCTCGGGATCGGGGACGCGCAGGTGATCCTGGGCGTCGACCGGCTCGACTACACGAAAGGGATCCCGGAGCGGCTCAACGCCTATGAGCTCCTCCTCGATCGCCATCCCGAGTGGCGCGACCGCGTGGTGATGATCCAGATCGCGGTCCCGAGCCGCGTCGATCTCCCCGAGTATCAAGCGCTCGGCCGCAACGTGTCCGAGCGCGTGGACCAGCTCAATCAGCGCTTCGGGTCGGAGCGCCGGAAGTCGGTCTATCTCATCACCGAGAACCTCGACTTCCGCGATCTCATCCCCTACTACGCCCTCGCCGACGTGATGGCGGTCACGTCGCTCCACGACGGGATGAACCTCGTGGCGAAGGAGTACGTCGCGGCGCGCGTGCACAACGACGGCGTGCTGGTCCTCTCCCCCTACACGGGCGCCTCGCGCGAGCTGGAGCACGCGATCCAGGTGAGCCCGTACGACATCGACCGCCTGAGCGGCGCCTTCCGCCAGGCGCTCACCATCAGCCCCGAGGATCGCGAGCGGCGCATGAAGTCGCTCCGCGAGGTCGTGGCGTCCCAGAACATCTACGACTGGGCAAGAAAGCTCCTGCGCGACGTGCGCCGCCTGCACATCGTGCCGGGAACGAGCTGGTCCGGCGGGCGGCATTGACGCGCCCGCTTCTGGCGCGCGGCGTCTGGGATCGAGTGGCACGCGCGATCGCGGACAACGGGTCCCGGCCCGGCCACGGCGGGCGAAGGCCGCTCATCGCCTTCGACCTCGATGGCACCCTCGCGCCCATCGTTCCCCATCCGTCGCGAGCCCGGATCCCGGCCTCGACGAAACGGCTCCTCCTGGCGCTCGCGGCCGATCGCGGGCTCGTGGTGGCGGTCGTGAGCGCGCGGCGCGCGCGGGACCTGCGTCGGCTCCTGCCCGAGCGAGGCATCCGGCGGATCGGTCAGTACGGGCTCGAAGGCGCGTTCGCGCCGTCGGCGACAGAGCGCGCACGCTGGCGCCGGAGCGCCCGGGAGATCCGGCGTGTGCTCGAGCCGATCGCGGAGGCGACCCCGGGTTCGTGGGTCGAGGACAAGGGGATGACGGTTTCGCTGCACGATCGGGGCGTGGCGCCCTCGAACCTTCCCGCGCTCCGGCGAGCACTCCGGCGTGCGGCGGTCAAGGCAGAACAATTCGGGTTTTCCACGGAGCACGGCATCCGGGTGACCGACTTCGTGCCGCGAGGGTACGATAAAGGACATGCGATCGAGGCGCTCCGACGGGGCGAACGGGGGGCTCCCGTGATCTACTTCGGAGACAGCGACGCCGACGAGCCCGCCTTTGCCGCGCTCGGCCCGGACGATGTACCAGTCCGCGTCGGCCCCGGCAGAACGCGCGCACGCTTCCGCGCGCGCGGCACGGCCGACGTGGCGCGATTCCTCCGCAGGCTCGTCGAGCTGCGGAGGGCATCCGCAACCAGGAGGTAATCCATGGATTGGCATCAGATCATTCCTCCCGATCTCGGATATCAGCTCCAGCAGACGCTCCTCGCTGTGACCGGAGGGCTCACGCTCATCCTGATCGCTGGGGCCATCGCGCTCATCGGCTGGATCGTCGGCGCGCTCCTCTCGCGCGCGGCCCAGGGTCTCCTCTCCCTCGCCGGGATCGACGGGCCCGCGAAGCGCCTCGCCGCCGAGGGCGGGATCCGCGTGGACTTCTTGCCGAGCCGCATGGTCGGCTTCTCCATCTTCTGGCTGGTGATCCTGGGCACCGCGATCATCGCCCTCCGCGTGATCGGCCTCGACCTCGCGCCGTCGCTCGTGGCGCGGCTCCAGGACGTTCTCCCGCGCATCGTGACCTCGGGGCTCGTGCTCCTTCTCGGCATTCCCCTCGCGCTCGCCGCGGGACGGCTCCTGAACGCGCTTCTCATTCAATCGGGAATACGTCCCAACCGGATCCGCGAGCAAAGCACCGGCGCGCTCCTCGTCGCCTTCACGGTGCTGATCGCCTTGGATCAGCTCGGCCTCGCCGCGCACCTTGTGCTGGCGGTGGTCATCGCGGTCGTCGCCGCGGCCGGACTCGCG
>DASTKC010000192.1:0-9437 GCA_035716085.1 Candidatus Eiseniibacteriota bacterium
CGAGCTCCAAGGCGAAGGCACGCAGGAAGCGCGGTACCGAACCGGTGCTCGTGATCAGCGCCGGGACCTCCGACGTTCCGGTCGCCGAGGAGGCCGTGGCGACGCTCGAGTTCATGGGCGTGCCGGTGACGCGGGTGTACGATGCTGGGGTCGCCGGGATCCATCGCCTGGTCGCCCACGTGAAGGCGCTCCGGAGCGCCGCGGCGATCGTCGTGGTCGCGGGCATGGAAGGGGCGCTCGCGAGCGTCGTGGCGGGGCTCACCGACCGTCCGGTGATCGCGGTGCCGACGAGCGTCGGCTACGGCGCCTCCTACGGAGGGCTGGCCGCGCTCCTCGCGATGCTCAACTCCTGCGTGGCCGGGGTCACGGTCGTGAACATCGACAACGGATTCGGCGCCGGCTACGCCGCCGGCGTGATCGCCAGGCAGTCCAAGAACGGGAGACGTCCACGTTGACCATCGTCTACTTCGACTGCGTCGCCGGCGCGTCCGGGGACATGATCCTGGGATCGCTCGTCGCGGCGGGCGCGCCGCTCGCGGAAATCGATCGCAATCTCCGCGCGCTCCCGCTCGAGGGCTTCACCCTCGCGGAGGAGCGCGTCGAGCGGCACGGCTTCGAGGCGTTCCAGCTCCAGGTCACGACGCAGGAAACCAAGTCTCACCGCCACTTCACTGAGATCAAACGCCTGCTCGAAGGCGCGAAGCTTCCCAAGCGAGTGCTCGAGCGCGCGCTCGGGACGTTCGAGATCCTGGGGCGCGCGGAGGCCGAGGCACACAAGGTGCCGCTGGAGAAGGTTCACTTCCACGAGGTGGGCGCGATCGACGCGATCGTCGACATCGTGGGCACTGCATGGGCGCTCGAGCTCCTCGGCGTGGATCGCTGCCACGCGAGCGTGATCCCGCAGGGACGCGGCTTCGTCAAGGCGGCCCACGGCATCCTTCCCATCCCCGCGCCCGCGACGCTCAAGATTCTCGAGGGCGTCCCGGTGCGCCAGACCGAGATCGAGGCCGAGCTGACGACGCCGACCGGCGCCGCGCTCTTGAAGGCGCTCTGCGCGTCGATCGGCGATCCGGTCGGGATTCGCCCGTCGCGCGTCGGCGTGGCGACGGGGACGATGGACCTGAAGGAGCGCCCCAACGTGCTCCGCGCGATCGTGGGCGAGCCGCTCGCCGGCGACGGCGCGGGGTCCGTCGAGGTGCTCGAGACCACGATCGACGACATGAACCCGCAGCTCTACGGGCACCTCACCGAGGCCCTCTTCGAATCGGGCGCGGCCGAGGTCTTCCTCACGCCGGTGCAGATGAAGAAGGGCCGCCCGGGCGTCCTCGTGACGGCGCTCGCGGATCCGCGCCGCTCCGAAGCCGTGGCCGCCCGTCTCTTCGCCGAATCCTCGACGATCGGCATCCGCGTCCGCCGCGAGGGACGGATCGAGCTCAGACGCTCGATCTCGGAAGTGGAGACTCCGCTCGGCAAGGTGCACGTGAAGACGGTGGTGCTCCCCTCGGGCGAGGAGCGCCGCGTTCCCGAATACGAAGATCTCCGCCGCATCGCGCGCGCCACGGGCCGTCCTCTGATCGAGGTCATGGAGGAGATCCGCGGCCATCTGATCGAGGGCGCCCGCTCGGCCTCATGATCCGGCTCGAGGGCGCATCCGCGTCCGTGCCGGGCCCGTCCCGCGCCGAGAGCCCTCGCATTCTCCTCGATCCGATCGATCTCGACCTTCGCGCGGGCGAGAGCCACCTCGTCCTGGGCGCGAACGGATCCGGCAAGTCCACGCTCGTCCGGATGCTCGCCGGCCTCCGCCCCCCCGCGTCGGGACGCGTTCTCCTCGACGGCGCTCCACTGGCGCCGGGGCGCGTGTGGCCTTCCGTGGCCGTCCTCTTCGAAGAGCCCGATCCCCAATTCCTCGCCGACACCGTGGAGGGAGAGATCGCGTTCGGGCTCGAGTCTCTCGCGCTTCCACCGGATGAGATCCGGTCCCGAACGGCCGCCGCGATGGAGCGATACCAGGTGGCCGAGCTCGCGCGGCGCGAGCCGTATTCCTTGAGCGGCGGGGAGAAGGCGCGCGTGCTCCTCGCCGCGATGATGGCGGCCGCGCCGCGCGCGATCCTTCTCGACCAGGCGCTCGCGCATCTGGATCCCGAGACCCGGCGCGCGCTCGAGCGGGACCTCGTGGAGCGGGCGCTGGCGGGGGAGTGCCTTCTCGTCCGCACGCATCAGGATTGGGATCCGCCGCTTCCCGGCGAAACCCTGCACGTCATCGAGCGCGCGTCGCTCCGGAAGGTCGATCGTGACAGCGTGGCGCCCCGGAGCGCGGACGTTCCATATCCGCTCGCGCTCCGGGCGGCCGCGCTTCTGAGGGAGTGCGGACGCTGGACCGGTCCCTTGGCCATGACGGTCGCGGAACTTCGCGCCGGCCTCGGCGCTTCGGACCATGCGCCTCGAGCGTCCATCTACAACACACCGTCCGTCACGGGTGATCCCGCGATCTCTCTGAGCGGAGCCTCGTGGTCCCCGCCGGGCGAGCGCCGGACGCTCGCGCCGATCGATCTCGAGGTGCGCGCGGGCGAGGTGGTGGCGCTCGTCGGACGGAGCGGCTCGGGGAAGAGCACAATCTTGAAGTTAGCGGCGGGACTCATGCCGCCCTCGACCGGCTCCGTCCGCGCGGCGCGCGGCGCCGGGCTCGCGCTCGAGTATCCGGAGCGCCAGCTCTTCGGTCGCACGGTGGAGGAGGACGTGGCCGCGCTCCTCTGGGTGGCCGGAGTTCCCGAACGCGAGCGCCACGATCGGGCCCGAGTCGCGCTCGAGACCGTGGGCCTCGACTTCGATCGCTTCGGGCCGCGTGTCCCTGCGACCTTGAGCGAGGGCGAGAAGCGCCGGGCCGCGATCGCTGCGCTCCTCGCAGACCGCCCCGCGACGCTCCTCCTCGACGAGCC
Organism: Candidatus Eiseniibacteriota bacterium; assembly: GCA_035716085.1. Taxonomy (GTDB): domain Bacteria; phylum Eisenbacteria; class RBG-16-71-46; order SZUA-252; family SZUA-252; genus WS-9. The sequence goes on from DASTKC010000192.1 coordinate 2,937, forward strand.
GACCGCGGGACTCGATCCCGGCGGCCGAGCCTCGCTCGCGCGCGCCATCGCGGCGGTGAAGGAGGAGGGGCATGCCGTGCTCTTCGCGAGCCACGATCTCGATTTCGTCTCGGGCGTTGCCGATCGCGTGGCCGTGCTCGCGCGCGGGGACGACGGGTCGACCGCGCTCGCGACCGGGCCAGGAGCGGCGATCTGGCGCGACGCGGCGCTCCTCGACCGGGCGGGACTTCCCGCACCGGAGTTCGTCGCTCTGGCCGATACGTTTCGCGGCGCAGGGCTGCTCCGGGACGATGACGTCCGCGACGGGTCGTCGCTCCTCGGAGCGCTCGCACGCTCGCTCGACGCGACGCACGGCGCGGTGGGGTCGAGCGCGTGATGCGCGCCACACCTCCACGGCCGCGCCGCCGCGCCCGGGTCCACGCTCCAGGACGCTCGGGAGTCTCGACGTCGGCCGTGTGGGGCCTCGTGGCGATCGCGTTCCTCGCGCTCGTTCTAAGGCTCGCGTTCGTCGCCGGCGCGTCCCGCCACCCGGTCGAGACCCATCTCGAGCTCGACCCCGCGGTCCACGACGCCAACGCGTGGGCGATCGCGAGCGGGCAGGAACCCGAGCCAGGGCCCTACTTCCACGCGCCTCTCTACACCCGCGCTCTCGCGCTCGTCTATTCGGTCGCGGGGCACAATCCGGCCGCCGCACGCACCGCGCAGGCGGTGCTCGGCGCTCTGACGGTTCTTCTCATCGGATGGATCACGGCGCGACTGTGGGGCCCGCGCACGGGATGGATCGCCGCCGCGCTCGCCGCGGTGTATCCGCCGCTGATCTTCTTCAACGGGCAGCTCGTCTCCGCCACGCTCGAGGTGGCGCTCACCGCGCTGTCGCTCATCCTCACACTCCGGGCCGGAGACCGGCCGCGCTCTCCATGGATCGCGGCCGCTGCCGGCTTCGCGCTCTCTCTGTCCGCGATTACGCGGCCGACGGTGCTTCCGTTCGAGCTGATCGCCGCGGCCTGGCTCGCCGCCCGCGGAGTCGGACGCAAGTCCGTGGCGCTCTACCTGGCCGCGGCCCTCTCGCTCCCGGTCGCCGTGACCGCGAGGAACGCGATCGTGGGGAAGGACGCGGTCTTCATCGCGTCGCAGGGCGGGATCAACTTCTACATCGGCAATCACGCAGGAGCGGACGGCACGACGGCCGACGTTCCGGGCGCGGGCTCCGGGATCACGGCGACGCAGGAGGTGCCCGCGCGCCTCGCATCGGCCGCGGTAGGCCGACCCCTGAAGCCGTCCGAAGTCTCGTCGTACTGGTTCCAGCGCGGGATGGAGTTCTGGGTGAAGAAGCCGTTCGCCGCGATGCGGCTCTACGTGCGCAAGGTCCTCTTGATGTGGAATCGCCGCGAGCTGCCGAATCTCGTCGACCAGCAGTTCTTCCTGCCGATGTACTCCTGGCTCTATCGCATCCCCGTCTGGCCCGGCTTCGCGATCCTGGCGCCGATCGCGCTCGCGGTGGCATGGCGCGAGCGCGGCCGCGCCGCGCTTCTCCTTCTCTATCTCGCGACGTCCACGGCCGTCACCGCGGCCTTCTTCGTGTGTGACCGGTTCCGGCTTCCGCTCGTGCTCGGTGTGATCCCGCTCGCCGCGGCCGGCATCGACAGCCTCGTGAGCGCAGCCGAGGAGGCGAGGTCACGTGGGGCGAGCGCGCCCGTGCATCTCGGCACGGTCGCGATGTTCCTCGCGGCACTCGCGCTCGTGTGGGCGCCGTTCCCCAGGCTTCAGCGCACGCAGGCGGGGATGAGCTGGTATCGCGTGGCGCGCGCGGAGGCCGCCTCGGGCGACCTCACGGCGGCGCGGAACTCGTACAGGAACGCCGAGCAGGCGGGCCTGAACCGGACCGAATTCTGGAACGAGTACGGCGTCTTCCGGATGCAGAACGGCGATCCCATGGGGGCGGAGTCGCTCTTCCGCCGCGCGCTCATGCTGAACTCACACTTCGGCCCCGCACACGCGAACCTGGCAGAGCTCTACTACCGGCGCGAGACCTACGAGGCGGCGGCCGGGGAATACGCGATCGCGGCGACCTTGATTCCCGAGCGCGCCGCGGAGCTCTGGGTCAACGCGGGAACGGTCTACGAAGGGCTGGGGCAAAAGGACCGGGCGCTCGATTGCTACCAGAAGGCGCTGGCCGCAAAGCCGGGCTTCGAATCCGCGATGGAAGGAGAGCGACGGGTCGGGGGCGCGCCCTAGCTCCGCGGCCTCAGGGCCTCAATCCCGCTTCGCGCTCACGACCTTCCACGTGATCTTCCCGCCGGGCGCGACCTCGTAGCTCAGGAGCACGTGCATGAGGTAGTGGCCGTCCTCCGCGGGGGCGTAGAGGTATCCACCCGGCAGGAAGACCATCCCGTCCTTGTCGTAGAAGGCCATCGTGCCGCCGACCCCGCTGTCGAACTTGATGAGGTCCTTGCGGCTCGAGAGGTCCGCCTTCAGCGCGGGGATCGGGTCCTCGAGGCCCCGCTCCTTGAGCTCGGCCAGCTCGATCTCGTCCAGGAGCACCCGGTTGTAGACCGGCTGCACCGACACGCGCTGCGCCTTCTCCGCCCGGCGCTCCGCGCCTCGCCAGGCCAGGGCGAACCAGACCGCCAAGGCAGCGAGCACCACCACCAACGCCCACACCGCACCCTTCTTCATCGCACCCTCCCCAGTCCCCCTCAACCATTCCTCCCCCAGCGCCCGCATTCTATGCTATTCTCCCCTCGTTCTAGCGGCCGCCCGGCCGCGCACCGGCACCCTTCAAACTAGTTCCGAGAGACTAGAAAGGGGCTCGCCTCCGAGCACCCCCTTGCCATAGTCCCGGAACGGGATGGACGCATGCCCACCGGCGAATCCGTGGAAGCCGTACGCGAGAAGGCCGAGATCCTCGATGGCGAAGGGCTTCGCCGCGCCATCACGCGGATCGCGCACGAGATCATCGAGAAGAACGGCGGCGCGGAGGGCCTCGTCCTCGCCGGCATCCGCCGCCGCGGCTATCCCCTCGCGCAGCGCATCGCTGCCAAGATCCGTGAATTCGAGGGGGTCGACCTGCCCGTCGGCGCGCTCGACATCACGCTCTATCGGGACGACCTCCAGACGATCGACCACCAGCCCGTCGTGGGACCGACCGACATCCCGGTCGACATCGACGGCAAGGTGGTGGTGCTCGTCGACGACGTCCTCTACACGGGGCGCACGGTGCGCGCCGCGCTCGACGAGCTGATCGACCTCGGCCGTCCGCGCGCGATCCGCCTCGCGGTCATCGTGGACCGCGGGCACCGCGAGATCCCGATCCGCGCCGACTTCGTCGGCAAGAACGTGCCCACCTCGAAGCGCGAGGTGGTGATGGTGAAGCTCGAGGAGATCGACCGCCACGACGGGGTCTCGATCGGGGAGATTCTCACATGATCGGCGGCAAGAAAGACCTGCTCGGGCTCGAGGATCTCTCCGCGCAGGAGATCACCGGGATCCTCGACACCGCGCGGACCTTCCGCGAGGTGCTGGACCGGCCGATTCCGAAGGTGCCGCCACTCCGCGGCATGACGGCGGCGAATCTCTTCTTCGAGGCGAGCACGCGCACGCGCCTCTCGTTCGAGCTGGCCGAGAAGCGCCTGAGCGCGGACACCGTGAACTTCCAGACCTCAGGCTCGAGCGTCTCGAAGGGCGAGACCCTCCGCGACACCGCGCGGAACATCGAGGCGATGGGGATCCATCTCGTGGTCGTGCGGCACCAGGCTTCGGGGGCGCCGCACTACCTCGCGCGCCATCTGGACGCGGGCGTGATCAACGCCGGCGACGGGACGCACGAGCACCCGACGCAGGGACTCCTCGACCTCTACACCATGCGCGCCGAGCGCGGGCGCATTGCGGGGCTCAAGGTCGCGATCATCGGCGACGTGATGCACAGCCGCGTCGCGCGCTCCAACATCTGGGGGCTCACCAAGCTCGGCGCGGAGGTGACGATCGCGGGGCCGCCCACGATGATGCCCGCGGAGGTGGAGCGCTTCGGCGTCCGGGTGGCGAAGAGCGTGGACGAGGCGATCGAGGGATCCGACGTGGTGAACATCCTCCGGATCCAGCTCGAGCGCCAGCGCGGCGCCCTCTATCCCTCGCTCCGCGAGTACGCCCGGGTCTACGGCGTCACGCGCGAGCGGCTCCGCCGCGCGCGCCCCGACGTCACCGTGATGCACCCCGGCCCCATGAACCGCGGCGTCGAGATCGCGCAGGACGTCGCCGACGGCGAGCACTCGGTGATCCTCCAGCAGGTCACGAACGGCGTCGCCGTGCGCATGGCGGTGCTCTATCTCCTCTCGGGGCGCAGCGAGCCCCCGGAGGCTCCATCCGAAACCCCTACCGTGGAGGCGACCAAGAGCCATGACGAGCCCACTCTGTCTCCGCGGCGGTAGGATCCTCGATCCCGCCCGCGGCATCGACCGCGCGCAGGATCTCTGGATCGATCAGGGGAAGGTCGCCGGGCTGGGCGAGGACGCCCCCGCGGCGCTCCGCTCGCGCAAGGACGTCCAGATCGTGGACGTGCGCGGCGCGGTCGTGTGCCCCGGACTCGTCGACATCCACGTCCACCTGCGCGAGCCCGGGCAGGAGGAGAAGGAAACCATCGAGACCGGCGTCCGCGCGGCGGTGCGCGGCGGCTTCGCCGCGGTCGCCTGCATGCCCAACACGTCGCCCCCCCTCGACGACCGGCCCCGCATCGAGTACGTGCGGCGGCGCGCGGCGGAGCTCGGCCTCGCTCGCGTCTTCCCGATCGCGGCGGTGACGGTGGGGCAGCAGGGGGAGCAGCTCGTCGAGATCGAGGACCTGGTCGACGCGGGCGCGGTCGCGATCACGGACGACGGAAAGCCGGTTCGGAACGCGGAGATCATGCGCCGCGCGCTCGAGCTGACGCGCGAGCTCGGGATCCCGGTCATCCAGCACGCCGAGGATCCGGATCTCAAGGGCACGGGCGTCATGCACGAAGGATGGGTCTCGACCCGCATCGGGCTGAAGGGCATCCCCGACATCGCGGAATCGGTGATCGTGGCCCGCGACGCGCTCCTCGCCGAGCGGACCGGCGGACGGGTGCATGTCGCGCACGTGAGCGCGGCCCGCTCCGTCCAGATCATCCGCCAGGCGAAGGCGCGCGGGATCCACATGACCGGCGAGACCGCCCCGCACTACCTCCTCCTGACGGACGAGGCGGTGGCGGGCTACTCGCCCAGCGCGAAGATGAACCCGCCGCTCCGCTCGGAGCGCGACCGGGACGCCCTGATCGAGGCGATCGTGGACGGCACGCTCGACTGCCTCGCGACCGACCACGCGCCCCACACGGACATCGAGAAGGACGCCGACTTCGATTCGGCTCCGTTCGGAATCGTCGGGCTCGAGACGGCTCTCGGCTGCTACCTGAAGGCCCTCGTCGAGCCGGGCCATCTCTCGCTCATGGATCTGATCGAGCGGATGACGGTGGGGGCGTACCGGGTGCTGGGCCGGCCCGGCGGGACGCTGGAAGCGGGAGCGGAAGCCGACGTTACGGTGTTCGACCCCGAGAGTCGCTTCACCGTCCGTGCCTCGGAATTCGAGTCGAAGGGGCGAAACACCCCCTTCGAAGGCTGGGACCTTCCCGGCCGCGTGCTCATGACCGTGGTAGGCGGCCGAATTGCCTACCAGACAGCGACTTCCGAGGCGACCCTTCGATAGCCAACCACGCTCGCGCGTGGTACATTCGGGTGCTCATGCTCAAACGATTCGGGGGATCGTCCCGTCCCTGGACCCTCGGCCTCTTGCTCCTCCTCGCCGGGGGCGGATGTGCCTACTACAACACGTTCTATCTCGCGAAGAAGAACTACCGCGAGGGGAACAAAGCCCAGGAGCGGAGCCTGTCGGAGGCGCCGGCTCAGGAGGCGATCGGCCGGTACGATGTGGTCATCCGCCAGTGCCAGAAGGTGCTCACGGACTACCCCAAGAGCAAGTACGTGGATGACGCCGCGTACATGATGGGCGCCTCGTATTACGGCAAGGGTGATTACCCGAACGCCATCCAGCAGCTCACGTCGTTCGCGTCCAAGTACCCGAAGAGCCCGTACCGCGCCGACGCGCGGTTCACCGAGGGGCTCGCCCGGTACCGGCGGAAGGAGTTCGTGGAATCGGACTCGATCTTCCGCGAGGTCGAGGGCCAGTATCCCGACTTCTCGAGACGCTGGGAGCTCTACTTCTACTCGGGTGAGACCCAGACTCAGCTCAAGCACTACACGTCGGCGGCGCACTGGTACCGGCTGGCGGACAAGCGCGCCTCCGGCCGCCGCGAGAAGTCCAAGACGCTGCGCCGGCTTGGGGACGCGTATCTCTCCGCGGAGCACGCGGACTCGGCCGAGGTGGCCTATGCCGAGTGCCTCAAAGTGGAGGAGCGCGGGTCCCAGCGCGTGGACGCGGCGATCGCACGCGGCGACGCGCTCCGGGAGCTCGGCCGCTACCCCGAGGCGCTCCAGT
>DASTKC010000193.1:0-15513 GCA_035716085.1 Candidatus Eiseniibacteriota bacterium
TCTACTGCGACATCCACTCCAACATGGAAGCGTTCATCGTCGTCCTGCCCAGCGCGTGGTTCGCGCAACCCGACGCCGAGGGCCGCTTCACGCTGCCGCCGCTGCCGGCGGGGACGTACAAGGTCCGCGTGTGGCATCCGGACCTCGGTGATCGCACGGTCGAAGTCACCGTCTCGGATGACCAGACGCGCGACGTCGAGCTGAGCTTCCTTCAATGAAGGGCGTGCGGCTCCACTGGAAGATCCTCTTCGCGACCGTTCTGCCGCTCCTCGCTTTGACCGCGGCCGTGCTCTGGACCGTGAACCGAAGCATCACGGATCAGGCGGAACGGAACGTTCGCGAGGACCTGCTCCGCGCGGCCTCGATCTTCGAGGACATGCTCGGGACGCGCGCGGAGGAGCTCGCCATCGCGGGGCAGGTCATCGTGCAGGATCCGAAGTTCTTCTCCATCCTCACCCTTCCCGGGTCGGCCTCCGACCCTCAGGTCAGGGCCACCGCCGAGGGCGTGGCGGCCGACTTCAACGGCATCACGCAGGCCGATCTCTTCGTCGTCTACGACGCGAACGGACGCGTCGTGGCGGACGCGAGCCGCCGTCGTCTCGCCGCGCCGGCTCCCCAGGGAGCGGCCCTGGCTTCCGATGACGCCCACCCCCGCTCGGCGATCCTGGTCGAAGGAGGACGCCACTTCCAGGTGGCCGCCATTCCGGTCCTGGCGGGTCCGAGGCGAGTGGGATCGCTCCTGCTCGGCGCCGCGATCGGTCAGGACCTGGCCGAGCGCCTTCGCACCTTGACCCGGAGCGAGGTGACGTTCGTCTCGAACGGCGCCGTCACGGGATCCACCCTCGAGGCGAGCGCCGACCGGCACGCGCTCGCGAGGGAGCTCTACTCGCGCGGCATCCACGGCCACTCCGATCCGGACCGAGGTCCCACGGAGGCCTCAGTCTTCACGTTCGTGGGCGGGACCTCCCGCTACATCACGGTCGCGGGAGCCATTCGCGGCTCGGCGCCGGGCGAGGGGCAGCTCTTCGCCATCCAGCGGTCGCTCGCCGCCGAGACGGCGTTCCTCTCCGGCATGCGCACGGCCCTCCTCGAGCTCGGGCTCCTCGGCGCCGTGCTCTCGCTCGCGCTCGGCTACGTGATCTCGCGGAGCATCACCGCCCCGGTGCGCACGCTCGTGCGCGGCGCGGAGGAGATGGAGCGGGGCAACTACGACTATCCGCTCCAGGTGAAGAGCATGGACGAGATCGGATACCTCGCCGTGCGATTCCGCGACATGCGCCAGAAGCAGCGGGTCTACGTGAAGAGCCTCGAGGAAGTCGCCAGGTTGAAGGGGGACTTCATCGACGTCGCGTCGCACGAGCTCCGCACCCCGCTGAGCGTGCTCAAGGGCTTTCTCGAGCTCCTCTCCCACGAGCGGCTCGGCCCGCTGACGCCGAACCAGAAGGAGGCGGTCGCGGCGATGGAGGGAGGCGTTTCCGCGCTCACAAGGATTGCGGAGGACGCATGGCGCGTCTCCCAGATCCAGAGCCGCCGCCTGGTCCTCGCGACAGGGTCGCACGACATCGGCTCGATCCTGGAGGAAGCGATCGGGCGCGCACGGGTCGCGGCGCGCGGACGGAAGGTCGAGATCGACATGGAGCGCCCGTCCTCGATCCCCCCGCTCCTCGTCGACGGACCGCGCCTGACCGAGGCCGTGGCGCACCTCGTTTCGAACGGCGTGCGGTTCACACCCGACGGAGGGAGCGTGACCGCCTCGGCCGTGGTGGAGGACGGCGATCTCCTGATCCACGTCGCCGATACGGGGGAGGGCATTCCCTCGGAGCGTCTGGAGAAGCTGCTCGAGCGGAGCTTCGCGTTTCGCGACGCGCTGAACCACCACTCGTCGTCGACGCTCGAATACAAATCCGAGGGGCTGGGCCTCGGGATCCCGATCGCGCGCGGCGTCGCGGAAGCACACGGCGGCGCGCTCACGGCGCGGAGCCGCCCCGGCGCGGGCTCCGTATTCACGCTCCGGATCCCGGCCAAGTCGGCGTTCGAGAGCGAGGAGGAGGCGGCGTGACCCCGCGCGTCCCGACGGTTCTCACGGTCCTGGCGCTCGCGGCGTGCGCGCTCGCGCCCACTCCTGGCCGGGCGCAGCTGCCCGACGTCCACGTGCGCGGGCTTCTGGATCTGGTCGCGGCGCAGCGCAGCGACACACACGAGCTCAACACGCTCTCTCGCGGTGATTCGCCCTACGATCCCTACGGGCTGCGGCTCTTCGTCGACGGCAACGTGAACGAGCACGTCGACTTCTTCGGACAGGTCGTCCTGCGCGATGGGGCGACCCCGTACGTGGACGGAGCCTATGTCCTCTTCACGCCGTTTCACGCGTACGACACGCACCTCATGGCCGGCAAGATTCCGTGGCCCATCGGCACCTATGGGCCGCGCACCTACTCGAACAAGAACCCCCTCATCGCGACTCCGCTCATGTACCAGTACCACACGACCCTCTTGTGGTATGCGCTCCCGCCCAGCGCCGACGTACTGATCGCGAATTCAGGAAACGGTCAGTACGGCGTCGACTACTTCGGCTATCCCATGAGCAAGGGCATGGCCGTGGTGGACGACTCCTGGTGGGACGTCGGCATCAGTGCGGTGGGCAGCACGGGCCCGGTCGAGTGCTCGATGGGGATCACCGCCGGTACGCCGGGCTGGGGGAGCACCGTGAAGGACGAGAACTCGGGCAAGACGATCATGGGGCGGATCGGTCTCGCTCCGACGCCAGGCTTGCGCTTCGGCGTCTCGGGGGCGCTCGGGCCCTATCTCGTCGAGGGTTTGAACGGCGAGCTTGGTCCCGGCCAGACCGTGGACGGGTTCTATCAGACGCTCGGCATGGTGGACGCTGAATTCGCGACGGGCTACTTCGAGCTGCGCGGTGAGGGCGCGTGGAACACCTGGCAGACCCCGACGGTGGGGGATCTGGGCGTCACGACGGGATACGTGGAGATGAAGTACCACCTTCCCTTCGGCGCCTACGCCGCGGGGCGTCTCGACGGCATGCGCTTCTCGAAGATCGAGGACTCGGGCGGAGTCGAGCACCCCTGGGACTCGAACATCGCGCGCTGGGAGCTCGGCGCCGGTTACCGCGTCGACCGCAACATCCTCATGAAGCTGGTCTACCAGCACACGACCATGGAAGGGCGTGACATCAAGCCGTCGCTCTTTGCGGCGCAGGGTTCCTTCACGTTCTAGTTCGCCGCTTGCGGTTCCGCGCACCGCCCCGTAGATTCGCCCGATGGCCGACCTCAACGCCGTGGACCACTGGCTCGAGACCCACCTCGATGACAGCCTGAGCGAGCTTCGCCGGCTCGTCGCGCAGCCCAGCGTGGTCGCGCAAAACCGCGGAATCCCGGAGTGCGCGGAGCTGGTCGCCTCGATGATGAAGGCGCGCGGCTTCGCGACCGAGGTGCTCCCGACCGGCGGATCGCCGGTCGTGGTCGCCGAGCGCGGCGGCCGGAGCGACCGCACGCTCGTGATCTACAACCACTACGACGTGCAGCCCCCCGAGCCCCTCGAACTCTGGACGAGCCCTCCCTTCGAAGCCACGCTCCGGGACGGCAAGCTCTACGGGCGCGGCGTGAGCGACGACAAGGGACACCTCGTCGCACGGCTCCACGCGATCGACGCGCTCCTCGCCGCAGGGGGGGAGCTTCCGTGCCGGATCAAGTTCGTGGTCGAAGGGGAAGAGGAGGTCGGAAGCGTCCACATGCCGGCGTTCCTCGAGCGCGAGAAGGGCCGGCTCCAGGGCGACGCATGCCTCTGGGAGTTCGGATATCTGGATCAGGGGGACCGGCCGCTGCTCCACGCCGGGCTGCGCGGGATCTGCTACGTCGAGCTCCGCGTGCGCACCGCCGCGCACGACGCGCACTCGGGCATCGGTGGATCGATCTTCCCGAACGCCGCGTGGAGGCTCACGTGGGCGCTCGCGTCGCTCAAGGGCCCTGACGAGCGAATCCGCATTCCGGGGCATTACGACAAGGTGCGCGCTCCCTCGGCGCGCGACCGCGAGCTCATGGCGAAGGCGCGGGATCGGGCGCTGGAATTCCGTGAGCTCTACGGCGTGCGGGGCTTCCTCCGCGGTCTCGAGGGAGAGGACCTCAAGATCGCCGAGGTGTTCGAGCCCACCTGCACGATCTGCGGGATCACGACGGGATATCAGGGGCCCGGCTCGAAGACGGTGCTCCCCGCGTACGCGTCGGCAAAGGTGGACTTCCGGCTCGTGCCCGACATGATGCCCGAGGACGTGTTCCGCTCCCTGCGCGCGCATCTGGACGCGCAAGGCTTCCAGGACGTCGAGACGGTCCTCCTCGGTGGAACCGGTCCGGGGCGCACCGATCCGGACCATCCGTTCCTCGCCCTCGTGGCACGCACCGCGGAGCCCGTGTACGGCGCGCCCTCGCAGATCGTGCCGATGATCGGCGGCTCGGGGCCGACCCATTCCTTCATCCACATCCTCGGCCTGCCGATCGCGACCGCGGGGCTTGGATACGCGGACACGCGCGCGCACGCGCCGGACGAGAACCTCCGCGTCGAGCACTACCTGAAGCATTCGAAGCACGTGGTTCGAATCCTCGAGGCCTTCGCCCAGAGCTGACGCGGCGCTCGCCCCTCTAGGGATTGCCGCGGTGCCGCGCAGCCGGTAGGGTGTAGGCGAGGGACGGAGAGCGGAGGACGCCGGAACGCGCGTCGCTCCCACGGGTCCACAAGGAGGGGATGATGGGATCGAGGCTCCGAATCGTAGAGGCCGTGGTTGTCTGCGCCACGGCCGTCTTGCTTCTAGGATGCAACGCGAAGGACTACCAGGTCGCCACGGTCGCTCCGACCTCGGGAAACACGGCCAAGGGCGAGGTCCGCTTCTACAAGGTGGAGGGGGGCGTGCGCGTGATCGCGTCGATCGAAGGGCTCACGCCGGGGAAGCACGGATTCCACGTGCACGAGAAGGGGGACTGCTCCGCGCCGGACGCCGCGTCGGCCGGTGGACATTTCAATCCGACGGGCTCGCCGCACGGCGCGCCGACCGCGCCCCCGACGGGGAGGCACGCGGGAGATCTCGGCAATCTGGAAGCCGATTCCAACGGCAAGGCGAACTACGACCGCGTCGACTCGATGCTCGTCTACGAGAGCTTGAGCGGCCTCTCGATCCTGGTTCACGCGGGCGAGGACGACTTCGTGACGCAGCCCTCCGGCAACTCGGGAGCGCGCGTCGGCTGCGGGGTGATCCACCCGGCCCAGTGAGCCGGGCCGCCGCTCAGTGCGCCATCGGCCCCGCCTCGGCGCGATCGCGGAGCCCGGAGACTCCGGTCTGACGGGCGCAGCTCACGCAGCAGTAGAGCGCACCGCCGGACTCCACGCCGTGACCGATGATCCGGCAGTCGCAGTGCTCGCAGGTCGGGGCGAGGATGTGGATCGCGCACTCGAAGCTGTCGAAGGTGTGGCTCTTCCCATCCAGGATCACGTCGAAGGACTTGTCGTACTCGTTGCCGCAGCACTCGCACCGCGCCATGACCTCTCCTCTCCCCGCGCTTGGCGGAGGTCGAAACTGCATTTCGTTGTAAGACCCACGGCCGGGAAAGCGTCGCGCCCTGCCGTGGACCGCTACCGCGTCACTTCACCCTGGGGCCGTATCCCCAACGAAAATAATCGGATCGGGCAGCGCCTCTCTCGAGACATCGGGGCCCGGGACAGGAGCGGGTGAAGGGAGCGGCATGCTTGCATAGGTCGGGCCTCACGCGTAGTCCGGCTGCATGAACCTCCTCGCGACCAGGCGCGGGCGGCTTGCCGCGTTCTTCCTCCTCTACGTGACCGAGGGCATCCCGTCGGGATTCACCGGCGTCGCTGTCGCCACGCGCATGCGGCGCCTGGGGCTCGACCCGGCGGCCATCGGCATGTTCACGGCAGCTCTCCTCCTCCCTTGGGCCGTGAAATGGGCGTTCGGTCCCTTTGTCGACGTGATTTCGAGCGACCGATGGGGTCGCCGTCGTAGCTGGATCCTCGGGACACAGACGCTCATGTCGCTGACCATCCTGCTCGCGATGGGAGTCGACATGCGCGCGAGCTTGACGCTCTTCACCGCGGTCCTCGTCGCGCACAATCTCTGCAGCGCGGTCCAGGACGTCGCCATCGACGCGCTCGCGGTGCAGGTGCTTCCGGGCGACGAGCGCGGGCTGGCCAACGGACTCATGTTCGGAGGGCAGTATCTGGGCTCGGCGCTCGGAGGAACCGGCGCCTTGTTCCTGGCTTCGGTCGCCGGCTTTCCCGTCACCTTCATCGCGGTGTCGGCCGCCATCGCGCTGGTCACCGCCGCTGTCGCCTGGCCGATGCGCGAGCCCCCTGGCCCTCCGCGGCCGCCGCTCGGTCTGCGATCGGTAGGACAGGGCATCGTCGCGTTCGTCCGGGACACGGCCCGCTCCTTCACCGGGAGCCGGGCCGCGCTCGCCGCGATCGTGCTGGCGCTTCTCCCCATGGGCGGTTACGCGTTGTCGCTCTCGCTCCAGTCGAACCTCGCGGTGGAGCTCGGCCTGACCGACCGCCAGGTTGGGACGCTCTCGCTCCTGTCCACGCTCCTCTCGGCGGGATTCTGCGTGCTCGGCGGCTGGATCTCGGACCGATGGGGACGACGTCGCTCGCTTGCGACGTTCATCATCGGCACCACGCTGCCGACATTCGCGATGGCCGCGGCCATGCAGCACTTCCACTGGATCCTGCCGGTGAGCCCGCTCCTCCCGAACCGTCCCGTTCCGGCGCCCGAGCTGGTCTCGCTCTTCTGGTCGCTCACGCTCGCGTACGCCGTCTTCCAGGGGCTCATGTATGGCGTGGGCACCGCCATCTTCATGGACGTGACGAATCCGCTCGTGGCCGCGACGCAGTTCACGGGCTACATGGCGCTGTGCAACCTGGTCTACTCCTACAGCGCGGCCTGGCAAGGGCATGCCGCGGTCGCTTGGGGTTATCCCGCAACCCTCGTGATCGATGGCGCGTTCGGCCTCTTGAGCGTCCTCGTCCTGCCGCTCATGGGCTCTCTCGCCGGGAGCCGAGCACCCGCATCGGCGCCGGAGGCATCCTAGCTGGAAGCGTGAGGCATGGTGCCCACGCGTCATGAACCCGCCGGGAGCGAACGCCCCGGCGCGAGGAGGTGCCCGATGCACCATTCGTTCCGTCGTGCCCTGGTCCACGCCCGCTGTTCCCACCGAGGCCCGGCCCGCCACTCCTTTTCGCTCCACGCATCACCCTGGGGTCACGCCGACGCGCGCGACGCCGCGGCCGATGCCGGTGGCGGCGGATTCGGAGTCCGTCGTCCCCTTCGATTCCTCGCCTACAAGCTCGGCCTCGCGGAGCCGCAGGTCGTCCAGCTCGCCCGAATCCTGGACGAGCTCAAGACCGAGCGCGCGCAGCACGCGGTGGACGAGCGGCGTCGCCTCTCGGCGCTCGCCGAAGCGGTGGGGTCGGAGTCGTTCGTCGAGGCGAAGGCGGAGGAGGCCGCGTCCTTGAAGTCTGCGAGCACGCAGCGCCTCGAGGCGGCCGTCGTGAAGGCGGTCCGCCAGCTCCACGAGCTGCTCGACACGGCGCAGCGCGAGCGGCTCGCCTATCTCATCCGTACGGGTACGCTCGTCCTCTAACGAGGGGTACCCAAGCCATTCCACCGCGGGGCGGCACGGCGCGAGCCGGCCGCCCCGTTTGGCTCGAGCCGGTGGGGCCCCGAATCGGCGCGTGGCTACAATTGAAAATACTGATTGATTTTCATCAATCGGGGCGTATCGTCTGGATGTGGCCGCATCGCGACGCGCGATCTCCGATCGCCACCAGCTCCGCGCCCTGGCCAGTCCTGTCCGACAGGAGCTGGTCGACCTTCTCGCGCGTACCGGTCCGACCTCTGCCGCAGAGTTGGGCGCCTTGATCGGTCGCCCCGCCGACGGGCTCTATTACCACCTGCGCGAGCTCCAGCGGGTCGGTCTCATCTCGCCGGCTGGATCGCGAAAGCGGGGGCGGCGCCGGGAGGCGATCTTTCGCTCCGCCTACCGTGAACCGTCCCTCGTCCATGATCCGTCGCCCAAAGGCAATTCACCGGCCGTGACCACGATCATCGGCTCGATGCTCCGCCTCGGGGCGCGTGACTTCCGGAAGGCTGTGGGCTTACCCCGGGTTCGCACCCACGGACCAAATCGAGAGCTTTGGGGCCTTCGGGTGACAGGCTGGCTCACGCCGGACGAGGTCGTCGAAGTGAACCGGCGAATCGTCTCGCTCCAAAACGCCGTCGCCCGCCCGCGCTCCCGGGGAAAGCTCTACGCGATCACGATCTTGCTCACGCCGCTCGAGCATCGCGCGCGCAAGAAACAACGCCGACCCAGGGTGCCCCGGACGAATCCATGATCGCGTGCCCAGAACCGCTGCTGCTCTCGCGAAACACTGAAGGCCAGCCCGGCGTAGGGGACGGTGTCGAGACCGCGGGAGACCGCGGGACAGACGGGCACGTCTTCCTCGGCACACCGGGAGGCGCCGATGGCATCACAAACCGAGGAGGATCCCATGCTTAGCACGCGCGGCCTGGTGAAGGTCTACCCCGGCCCGGTCACCGCCTTGAACGGCGTCGATCTCGACGTGGCCCCCGGAATGTTCGGACTCCTCGGTCCGAACGGTGCGGGAAAGTCGACCTTCATGAAGATCCTGGCCGGCCTGCTCGAGCCGACCTCCGGCTCCGTGACCCTCGACGGTGCCGACACCCTGAGCCATCCAGAAACACTCTGGCCGAGGCTCGGCTACCTGCCTCAGGAGTTCGGCTTCTATCCCCACTTGAGCGGGCAGGCAATGCTCGCGCACCTCCTCGAGCTGAAGGGCGTGACGGCGCCCCAGGGCATGAAGAAGCTCACGGCCGAGCTGCTCGAGCGCGTCAATCTGAGCCACGCGGCGAAGCGCGCGGTGAAGGGCTACTCGGGAGGCATGCGCCAGCGCCTCGGCATCGCGCAGGCGATCGCGGGGAATCCGCGCCTCATCATCGTCGACGAGCCCACGGCGGGCCTCGACCCCGAGGAGCGCCTCCGCTTCTACCATCTCCTCTCCGAGCTCGCGCAGGACCGGATCGTGATCCTCTCGACGCACATCGTCGAAGACGTCGCGGTCTTGTGTCCGCGGTTCGCCGTGATCCGCTCGGGACGGTTGCTCGCGGTCACGACGCCGAGCGAGGCGCGCTCCGCGATCGCGGGGTGCATGTACGAGGGGACGGTCGAGGTGGCGGACCTGCCGAGGCTCCGCGCGGAGCGCGTGGTCACGCAGGCGCTCCTCGTCGAAGGGAAGAACAAGGCGCGCCTCTACGAGCCGTCGGGGTCATTCCCGGAGGGTTTCGCTCCGGTCCCGGTGACGCTCGAGGACGCCTACCTCGTGCTCATGCGCCTGGGCTCGCTGCCGTCGCGCGACCGAACGGGCACGTCCATCCACCGGGGCGACGGCGTCCCGGGGGTGATCACGACGGCGCCGGCGGGAGGGGAGCGATGAGCCTTCGCCGCTTCGGCGCGACGTTCGGTGTCGAGCTCAGTCACACGTTCCGCCGCCCGCTCTTCATCATCCTGGCTCTGATCCTTCTCCTGAGCGGATGGGGGCTCTCCACGGGACACGTCCAGATCTCCTCGGGGGACAGCTCGGTCGGGGGGACGAAGGCGTGGATCACGTCCGAGTTCGCGCAGACGCAGATGATGACCTACATCATCCTCCTCTATTACGCCTTCTTCATCGCGATCGGGGCCGGGCTCACCCTGATCCGCGATCGCGAGACCAAGGTGGACTCGCTCCTCTACTCCACGCCGCTCACCGCCGGGGAGTACGTGTGGGGGCGGTATCTCGCCATCCTGGTCGGATTCGGCGTGCTCCTGGCCTGGCAGGTGGCGGTCAACGCCTTCTTCAATCACGTCGTGCCCAATGCGAGCGCCAACGAGATCCGAGGGCCTTTCTCGCTCGCGAGCTATGCGCTCCCCGTCCTCACGATCGGGCTCCCGTTCCTCGTCTTCTACGCCGGCCTCGCCATGTACGTGGGGCAGCGGACGCAGAACGGGATCCTCGTCTTCTTCATGTCGGTCGCGCTGCTGCTTGTCTGCGGCTTCTTCCTCTGGACCTGGTCCCCCTCGTGGCTCGACTGGAGGATCAACCGGCTCCTGCAAGTGCTCGACCCTTCCGGATACCGCTGGCTGAACGAGGCGCTCCTCAAGGTCGACCGGGGCGTGGCCTACTACAACAAGGCGCACGTGGCGTACGACGGTCTCTTCTGGATCAATCGCCTGGCGATGCTCGCGATCGGCCTCGGATCGGTGCTCCTGACCCAACGCTCGGTGGCCCGCGCGAAGCGCGGGATCTCCGCGGCCCGCGTGAAGCAGGCGAAGGACCGGGCCGAGGCGGCCGCGCCGGCGTTGAACCCGTGGCCTGAAGGCTCCCAGGGTCTCGCCGGGCTCGCGATGGCGACCAAGCGACCTTCCTTCCTCGGCACCATCCGCGCCGTGGCGGGCGCCGAGGTGCGCGAGCTGTCGCGGCAGAAGGGACTCTACGTCTTCATACCGCTGATCTTGATCCAGGCGCTCGGCAACGCGCTCATTGCGGTCGGCGCGTTCGACACGCCGATCCTGCTCACACCGGGGATCACGGCGGTCCAGCTCGCGAGCCAGGTGTCGGGATGGATCTGCCTCCTCCTCATGTTCTACACGGTCGAGTCGCTCGAGCGGGAGCGCGCCGCAGATCTCGCGCCGATCGTGTACTCCACGCCCATCCGCACGGGTGCGCTCCTCGCCGGCAAGGCGCTGGCGAATGCCCTCGTCGGCGCCGCGGTCCTCATGGCGTCGCTCCTCGCATGCTTCATCGCCGTGCTCGTGCAGCACACGGTGCCGTTCTCGGTCGTTCCCTTCGCGCTGGTCTGGGGACTCCTCCTCATCCCGACCTTCCTCGCCTGGACCGCGTTCGTCACGGCGATCTACGCGTGGGTCGGAAACCGCTACGCCACCTACGGCATCGCACTCGCCGCGATCATATTCACGCTCTTCAAGGCTCTGTTCCAGCAGATCAGCTGGGCCTACAACTGGCCGCTCTGGGGCGCGCTCCGCTGGAGCGACCTGGGCTTCTTCGAAACCGACCGGACGGCGCTCCTCTGGAACCGGATTGGCGTCCTCGGGCTTGCGGTCTTCTTCACGGTGCTCGCGGTGCGTCTCTTCGCCCGCCGCGGCCCCGATGCGGTGCAGACGATTCACCGCCTCTCGCCCAAGAGCCTCGTGGGTTCGATGGTCAAGCTCTCGCCCTACGCTGCGGTCCCCGCGATCGCGGTGTGCGTCCTCATGGTTCAGGTCCACGACGGACTCAACGGCGGCATGGCCAAGAAGGTCGGCAAGGACTACTGGGCGAAGAACCTCAAGACCTGGATGAACGCGCCGCTGCCCGACATCGGGCGCGCAGACATCTCCTTGAAGCTGGATCCCGCGAAGCACTTCATCGCGAGCAAGGGCACGCTCACCCTGGTGAACGGCAGCGATTCCACGCTCGCTCGCTTCCCGCTCTCCGGGGCGCAGCACTGGGAGCATCTGGCCTGGACGATGAACGGTAAGGAGTACAAGCCCGAGACCACCGAGCACCTCTATGTCATCGAGCCGCCGCATCCGCTCGCCCCCGGAGACAGCGTGGTCGTGGGGTGGAGCTTCGACGGGCGCTACCCGAAGGGCGTCACGAAGAACGGCGAGAACACGGACGAGTTCATCCTTCCGTCAGGCGTCGTTCTCACCGGCTTCACGCCCAGCTTCATGCCGGTTCTCGGATTCCTCGAGAGCGTCGGAGAGTCGAAGGACAACAAGACCGAGCCGCGCCGCTATCCGCGCGACTACTGGAAGGGGATCACGCGCGCCGGCTTCGGCGCGACGGCGTGGTTCCCGGCGCGGATCGCCGTGACCGGACCGGAGGCCTACACCCTCAACTCGGTCGGCGTCTGCACGAGCAACACGGTGAAGGACGGCTGGCGCACGCAGGTCTGGGAGACCACCGATCACCCCGTCAAGATCTTGAACGTAGTCTGCGGACGGTGGAAGGAGAAGCAGGGGCACGGCACGACGATCTACTACAGCGCCGTGCACCCCTACAACGTGAACGAGATGTCGACCACGCTCGACGCCGCGCGCCGGTACTACTCGGAGTGGTTCCTCCCGTATCCCTGGAAGGAGCTCAAGCTCTCCGAGTTCCCGGCCCTCGCCGGCTACGCGCAGGGCTTCGGCACCAACATCACCTTTAGCGAGAACATCGGATTCCTCACGCGGAACGACGACAAGACGGACGCGACCTTCCTCGTCACGGCGCACGAAGCGGCGCACCAGTGGTGGGGGAACATCCTCACTCCGGCTGACGGCCCGAACGGCGACTTCCTGAGCGAGGGGGCGGCGCACTTCTCGACGATGCTCCTCTTCAACCAGGTCAAGGGGCCGGCCGCGCGGATGGAGTTCGCGAAGGGGATCGAGTCGCGCTACAACGACCGCCGGCGCGTGGATGACGAGCGCGCCATGTACGACGTGGACGGAAAGCGGGAAGCGGACAATACGGTCCTCTACGACCGGGGCGGCTGGGTCTTCTGGATGCTCTACGACTACATGGGCCACGACCGCGCGCTCGCGGGCTACCGGAACTTCATCCAGACCTGGAGCGTGAGCCGCGACCATCCGGCGCTCCAGGACTTCGTCGCCGCGATGCGTCCCTACGCGCAGGATCCGCTCGCATACGACGCGTTCGTGAAGCAGTGGATGGAGGACAAGGTCGTGCCCGAGTACCGCGTCAGCGACGCGAAGCGGCTCAGTGCCAGGTCGGGCTACTCGGTCACCGCGACCGTGCGCAACATCGGCACGGGCATCATGCCGGTGGAGATCGCCGCCGCCGCGGGCGAGCGATGGACGAAGGCGAAGGATGCTTCGGGCCCGGCGTCGACGCCGAATCCCGCGTACCACGACGCCCGCACCACGATCACGCTCGGGGCGGGGGAGTCGCGCACCGTCACGCTCCACTGCGACTTCAAGCCGGAGCGCGTCGTGGTCGATCCGGACGTACGCGTGCTTCAGCTACGGCGAAAGCTGGCCGTCGCCACCCTCTGAGGGGATGCGCTCGAAGTAGAGCCGCTCCCGCGAGTCGCCCGACGGGTACTCGAGGAGGAGATCCGTGGCGGCGAAGCCGAAGCGGTCCGCCTTCGGCAGGAGCGATAGGAAGCGAGACTCCAGGCGCATGACCGAGTCGGCGCACGCCATGCGCGTCGCGACCGGAAGCGATACGCCGATCTCCCCCGGATTCTTTTTCTGGTGCACGGCGGCCGAGTACGTATTGCAGGCCCCTCGCCCCGAGAAGCGCCCGTTGGAGTAGGAGAGCGTCACCTCGGGAGTTTCCGGCGCGGGTGTGGAATCGTTCAGGGCGCGAAGCCGCCACCGCGTCCCCTCGATCGTGTCGAGAGAGAGCCGTTCGGGCGGATTCGGGTTCCCCCGCTCCTGCCAGGTGCCCGAGTTCCACTCCCAGATGCGCGTCTGGAGCTGGCCGGGAAAGTCGAGCTCGTCGTCGGGACCGGCCTCGACGACGTCGAGCAGGATTCGGTCGTGCTCGAAGCGAGCGTCGCGGATCTGGACGCGGTCCCCAATCCTGCGTATCGCGGTGTTCTGGATCTCGTCGTCCCTGTGCTGCACCAGGGCCCAGTAGACGTTGGTGGTGTTCCTGCCCGAGTGCCCTTCGAGGAAGACGAGCCCGTCCTCGTGGCTGTCTCCGTCGACGTCTCCGATCAGGATGAAGTTGCGCACGAGCGCCACGACCGCCCGCGCGGCACTTCCGGGTACGGCGGTGTCGCTGACCCACCGCCCGTGATCGAGCGTGACGGCCACCCCTTCCTCGAGGCCCAGGTACGTCATGCTCTCGACGACCGGGAGCGTGATCATCGGCTCCTTCTCCACCGTTTCGGTCTCGGGTGGTTCGGGTTCGCGCTTCCCGCATGCGGGGATCGCGAGCGCGAGCGCGAGGCAGAGGGAAACGAGCCGGCGGGTGCGCACCTGGTTTTGCCTCCTCGATCGGGATGAACGCGGGCCGGCGGACGCCGAGCCCGGGGGAGCGTATCCAGCGTTGCCCCGTTCGGCAAGGGCGCGTAGGCTCGGTCGACCCGATTCGCCGGTTTTGCCTCTTGGGGGATGGCCATGACCGAGCTCGACGCTTCCGATCCCAGTATCCGCGCCTTCCTGAGACACACGCTCGCCACGCTCGCGTACCGCGCCGGGAAGACCGTGCGGGGGACTCCCGAAGAGTTCGGACGCTTTCGAGCGACTCCCCAGTCGACCTCGGTGGTCGAGGTCCTCGCGCACATGGGGGACCTGATGGACTGGGCGCTCCGCACCGCGGAAGGGAAGCCGAGCTTCACGCAGGCGACGCCGCTCCCTTGGGAGGAAGAAATCCGGCGCTTTTTCGCCTCGCTCGGCGCGCTCGACGCGTACCTGGCATCGGGGGCGCCGATCCACTACGAGCCGGCGCGTCTGTTCCAGGGCGCCCTCGCGGATGCGCTGACCCACACGGGGCAGCTCGCCATGCTGCGGCGCCTCTCGGGATTCAAGATGAAAGGGGAGAGCTACAACCGCGCGGACATCCGGATCGGACGCGTGGGCCTCGATCAGACGCCCCCCGATCCCAAGTTCGAGTTCGACTAGAGTCAGGATTCGATACAAAAGCGTGACGGCGCCGTCCGGGTGGACGGCGCCGTTCGCGTCTCAGGCCGAACCGCGGCCCCGGGCGGAAGGCACGCCCGTTCGTTGTAGTCGTTACGCCCGCTGGAACACCTGGTCGATCTGCATCGTCGTGCCGAAGCGGCCCCGGGCGACCTCGGTCCGCACGACCAGCGTGCGGCCGCCATTGGCGAGTCGGAACGTCTGCGTCACCTGCGTGCCGCGCGCTCCCGTCTGCTCGGCTACGAGCATGGGCCCATGCCACTGGCCGACGAGGACGTCGCGACCGCTCTGGTTGCGGTAGCCGTTCCAATCGTTGTCGTTGTTGCCGAAGCGACCGTCGTTGCCGTACTGCTCGTTGTTGTCGTACCGCCCGTTGTTGCCGAACCGATCGCGCCCGCCGAATCCGAAGTGGTCGTCGAGCAGGACCACCTGGACCACGTCACCCCGGCGGTTCGTCACGCGGAGGCGGTTCGGGCCCTGAGTGATCTGGATCGCTCGGGGGAGCGCCAGGGCGGCGTTGTTGCCGAAGCCC
The DNA here is from genome assembly GCA_035716085.1 of Candidatus Eiseniibacteriota bacterium. Taxonomy (GTDB): domain Bacteria; phylum Eisenbacteria; class RBG-16-71-46; order SZUA-252; family SZUA-252; genus WS-9. The sequence continues at coordinate 15,262 of DASTKC010000193.1, forward strand.
CTGCCGAAGTTCTTGTCGCTGTGACGCTGATCGAGACGCCACGTGCCGCTCAAGTTCGGCGTGGGGACGATGGTGCGGGCCGACGCGTCGACCGCCATGAAAGCAGTGACGAGAGCCGCCAGCGCGAGACTCCAAACCGTGCGTCGATTCATGGTCGTTTCCTCGGGTTCTCACCCTGGGGGGTCAGTGGCCACCGAAGCCTTGCGCCCCGGCCTGCCCGACACGAGCCCCCTGCCCGGTGTCTGACCCTAA
>DASTKC010000194.1:0-5463 GCA_035716085.1 Candidatus Eiseniibacteriota bacterium
GCCAGGAGTGGCGCGCGGCCCAATCGCGCCGCTCGCGGCGACTGGGCGAGGCGTTCATCCGCGGGCGGGCGGGGCGCATCGCGCTCTCGACGGACGCGCCGGTCGCACCCGCGCTGATCCGTCACTTCGAAGCCCGCACCCGTCGGAGGTAGCCCGTGCGCTCCCGCACCACCCCACGGCTCGCGTCGGCCGCGGCGTGTGTCGTCGTCCTCGTCTTCCTCGGTGGATGCTCCGGTAGGGGAGGAGAGGCGACCCGCTCCGCGATCGCGCGCGAGGGGACGAGCGGCACGCACCACTTCCGCCTCGTCAGCGCGCTCGAGCCGTCGCGCGTGACGCTGGGCCAGCCGACGCGATGGACGCTCCGCGCGGAGCTTCCCAAGGAAGCCCGCGCGGAGAGTCTTCTGCGCGATCCGGGAGCGCCGACCCTCGACGTCACCGATCGGAAGTCGTCGACGGCACGCGGAGAGAGGGGCCTGATCTGGTCGGGAGCGTTCGAAGTGCGAGGCTTCGATCTGGGTCGCATCCCGCTCCCGGGGATGGCACTCGTCGTGCGCTTCCCGGACGGGAAGGACACGCTCGCGTTCCCCGTGGACACGCTCGCGGTGGACTCGCTCACCGAGGCTTCATCCGGGTCGCTCGAACCCAACCGCGGTCCCATCAAGCCGGAGCTTCGCCCGCTCGACATCGCGCTCGTGGCGGCGCTCGGACTCCTGATCGTGGCTCTCATCGTCGCGATCGTCCTCGCGATCCGGAAGCGGCGGCGCAGGGCGAAGGGACTGGAGGACGAGGCTCCGCCCGAAGCTCCGGAGGCGCCGTTCCTCCGCGCGATCGAGACGCTCCGCGGTGAGATCGAAACCCTGCCCCGCGATCGTTTCTACGACCGGCTCTCGCTGGCGGTTCGCGCCTATGTGGGGGCGGTGACCGGGATCCCCGCGCTCGACCGGACGACGAGCGAGCTGAAGCGCGAGCTCGAACGGCGGCCGGAGGTGCGCGACGAGGCAGCGGCGCTCGTCGAGAGCGCTCTCCGGCGGAGCGATCTGGCGAAGTTTGCGCGGCACGAGGATCCCTTCGCCGAAGCCCGGGACGCGCTGGATCGGGCGGCCTCGCTCGCGGGGAAGGTGACCCTGGCGCAGGCCGCGACGCCCGCGCCACCAACGTCCGCGCCCGACGAGCCTTCCGCGGCGCGAGGAGCGGGCTGACATGCGCTTTCAGGAGCCCTGGTTCCTCCTTCTCCTCATCCCGTACGCGATCGTGTGGATCGTGCTCCGCCGCCGCGGCCGCTTCCGCGCGCCGGTCCTGCCGGTCGCCGCGCTCGCGACGCTGCCGCGTCCGGGGGGAGTGCGCGTGCTCGTGGCGCGCATCGCGCCCGTGCTCCTTCCGCTCGCCACGCTCCTTTTCTGCCTCGCCGCCGCACGCCCCCAGGCGGGACGCGAGATGCGCCAGGTGGTGAGCGAGGGGATCGACATCGTGCTCGCCATCGATCAATCGGGGAGCATGCGGTGCGAAGATTTCCGTCCGCAGAACCGGCTCTACGTGGCGAAGCAGACGGCCAAGCAATTCCTGCGCGGCCGCACGCAGGATCGGATCGCGCTCGTCGGATTCGCGGGACGGAGCGAGCTCATCTCGCCTTTGACCCTCGACTACGAGGGGCTCGCGAGTCTGATCGACGGGCTCGACTTCGGACAGCTGCCGGACGGCACCGCGGTGGGCGGCGCGATCGCGCAGGGCGCGTACGTTCTCCGGTCCGCGAAGGGGAAGAGCCGCGTCATGATCCTGCTGACCGACGGGATCAACAACGCCGGTCCCGTCGACCCGGTGACGGCGGCGCGTCTCGCGGCGGCGGTCGGCGTGCGGGTCTACGCGGTCGGCGCGGGCACCCTGGGGCAGGCACCGTATCCGATCGACGATCCCGTGCTGGGGCGCCACTACGTGTGGGTGCGCTCCGACGTCGACGAGCCGACGCTCAAGCAGGTGGCGTCGCTGACTGGCGGCCGCTACTTCCGGGCGACCAATGCCGAGCTCCTCTCGCGCGTCTACCGCGACATCGACGCCATGGAACCCTCCCAGGTCGAGATGCGTTCGTACACGCGATGGGCCGAGGTGGGCCCTGGCCTCATGGGAGCGGCAGGGGCGCTCCTCGCACTGGACCTTCTCATCGGCGCGGTCCTCCTGCGCCGGTATCCGTAGAGGGCTCGCATGCGCTGGGCGGATCCCGATCGACTCCAGCTCCTCTGGCTCGTCCCGCTCCTCCTTCTGGCGTGGGGCTGGGCGCTCCGCGCGCGCCGGAGAACCGAAGCCGCGCTCGGCGACAGGGACGCGCTCCGCAAGCTGACGGGCGATCCCGGGCGCGGTCATCGCGTGCTTCGCGGCATCCTCCTGATCGCCGCGGCCGCGCTGGCCGCGGTCGGCCTCGCCCGGCCGCAATCGGGCTATCGCCTCGTCACGACGACGTCGACCGGCGCGGACGTCGTGATCGCGCTCGATCTCTCGCGCAGCATGATGGCGCGCGACGCCCACCCGGACCGGCTCGGGGCCGCGGTCCGCGAGATCCACACGATCCTCGCGTCGCTCGAGGGATCGTCGGTCGGACTGATCGGCTTCGCCGGGACGGGGCGTCTCCTGAGCCCGCTTTCCACGGACTACGACGGACTCGCGACGATCGTCGAGACCCTGGGCCCCGACGACATCGATCTTCCCGGAAGCGACATCGGCGCCGGCCTCGCGCTCGCGGCGCGCTATCTCCGACGCCCGAGCGACCGGCCGCGCGCGGTGATCCTGATCTCAGACGGCGAAAATCTGAGCGGCGACCCGCGCGCGGGCGCGTCCGCGGTGCGCCAGGCGGGCGCACGCCTCTTCGCGATCGGGATCGGCGGTGCGGCCGGAGCTACGATCCCGGTGGTCGACTCGACAGGAGCGGTTGTCGGACAGCGGCGCGGCTTGGACGGGGCGCCGGTGCGGACGAAGCTCGACGAAGGACTCCTTCGCGATCTGGTCCGGCGCGGGGGAGGACGGTACGAGCATGGGGACGGGAGCGGACAGGCGGCGGTGCGCACGGCGGACGGGGTGCGCTCGGGCGGAAATCAGGAAGTGCGCGGGCAGACGATCCGGGCGTACGACGATCGGTTCCCGTGGTTTGCCGCGCTGGCGGGGACGCTCCTTCTCGTCGAGCGCGCGATTCCGAGGCGGAGGCGCGCGTGAGAGCGCCGCGCTCCCTAGGCGCCGGTTTGGTGCGAGCCGCCGGGCTCGCCCCGTGGCTCCTCCTCGCGCTCGGCGCCTCGGGCGCCGTGTACGAGTGGGGCGGCGCGGCGGGACGCGGCATGCGGCAGCTCAAGGAGAAGCACCCTAAGGAAGCGGCGCAGTCTTTCCGCGAAGCCGAGCGAGAGCTTCCGCGCTCGGCGGCCGTGCGGTACGACCGGGCGCTCGCGCTCGGGGCGGCCGGGCAGGCGGACTCCGCGCGCGAGGCGTACAGGGAGACCTTCACGTCGCGCGATCTCCGCGGAAACCCTGCGCGCTCGGCGGCCGCGTACAATCTGGGGAACGAGAGCCTCCAGCAGGGGCGCTACGACGAGGCGGCGAAGCTCTACCGCCAGTCGCTGACGATCGATCCGAATCGCGCGGACGCGAAGAAGAACCTCGAGGAGGCGATTCGCCGCGGACGGAACCGGCCCCCGCAGGCGTCGTCGGGAGGGCAGGGACAGGGAGGAGAGGGGTCGTCCGGGTCGGGCACGTCGGGACAATCTCCGCCCGGATCTCAGCCGAACACGCCGCCCCCGACCAGGCCGCCGGGCTCTGCACCGCAGCCGCCCGGGCAGATGAGCGGCACGCCGAGTCCCTCCGAAGCGGAGCACTGGCTGAACGCGCTCGAGGAGGAGCGGAAGTCCGCACGCCGCCAGGAGCGCGCGGGCTCGCCGCAGGAGACCAAGGACAAGGATTGGTGACATGGTGAATGGTGGTCAGCGGAGTGCGGTTCTTGCGCCGACGTTCCTCCTCGCGCTCGCGGCGGCGCTGGCGCTCCTTCCGTCCTCCGCGCGGGCCGAGCAGCTCACCGCCGAGGCCGAGCTCGATCGGCAGCAGGTCCTCGTCGGGGAGCCCGCGACCCTCGCCATCACGATCACGGCCGAAGGACTCGACGTCCCCGGCATCAAGCTGCCCCTGATCGCCGGTCTCGACGTGACCGCGACGGAGCAATCGCAAGGGTTCTCCTGGATGAACGGGGTGATCTCACGCAGCGTGACGAGCACGTTCGTGCTCCGCGCGAACGCCCCCGGCGACTACGTGATCCCCTCCTTCCTGATTCACTCGGGCAAGAAGGAAGCGAAGACACAAGAGCTCGTGCTCCACGTGCGCGCAACCATGCCGCGCTCGGGCGGTGGCTTGGGCGGCGAAGGAGGGCCGGAGCTCTTCGCGCGGCTCACGCTCGACCGCACGCGCGTCTACTGGAACGAGGGGGTGACGGCGCGCTTCACGCTCTACTCGCGCGTGCGCTATGAAGGCGCGCCCGCGTGGGATCCCCCCGACGCGCCCGGGTTCTGGACCGAGGTGCTGGGACCGGCGCGCACCGGCCGGATCCGCGTGGGCGACGTCGAGTACGACGCGACCGAGATGCGGGTCGAGTACTTCCCGACGCGCACCGGAAAGCTCCGGATCGGACCAGGACGCGTGCACGCGCAGGTCGTGCGGCAGGTCCCGGTCCCCGATCCCTGGAGCGCGCTCGGCATGCCGGAGACCCAGGTGCAGGACATCGAACTCACGACCGAGCAGCTCGCGGTGGACGTCGTGCCCCTGCCGAAGGGCGCGCCGTCGACGTTCCGCGGCGCCGTGGGCAGCTACGATCTCGACGTGACGGTTGACCGCGCCGTCGTCCGCGCCCGCGAGCCGGTGAACGTCGCCACCGTGCTCAAGGGGGAAGGGAACCTCGCGGCCGCGAGCGATCCCGACGTCTCGAGCACGCTTCCCTCGCGCCGCTACGCGGGGGCCGCGTCGACGGGCCTCGATCGCTCGGGGCTCCGCCTGAAAGGGGAGCGCCGCCGGGAGACGAGCTTCGTTCCCGAGCGACAGGGATCGTTCGCGATCCTCCCCGTTCGCTTCTCATGGTTCGACCCGGAGCAGGGGCGCTACCGGACCCAGGTGTCCGACACGATCACGGTGCGGGTCCTGCCGCCGGGCTCGGGCAGCGACACGCTCGGCCCTGCGGCCGTGCTCGGACCCGTGGCACCGCGACGCGCGCATCCCGGCGCGGGCGGCTCGCTCGCGCTCGTGCCGCCCTGGCCCGCGGATGTGGTCGCATGGGGATCGCTCCTCGCCTACCTCGGCGTGCTGACCGGGCTCGGCGTGCGCGACCGTTCGCTCCGCGACCCGCGGCGGAAGCGGGAGCGCGAGCTCGAGACGATCGCGCGGGAGCTCGCGCGTGCGGGCACCGCGGCGCCGACGCCGGCTCGTACGGCCGTGCTCCTACGCCGAGCG
>DASTKC010000195.1:0-18611 GCA_035716085.1 Candidatus Eiseniibacteriota bacterium
CGGGATCGTCGACGCAGGATCGCGCGCTCACGATCCGGGCCCTGGCGAATCCCAAGACGCGCCCGGAGGAGCTCGCGCGGCCGGGGCACGTGTTCCCGCTGCGAGCGGCCGACCAGGGGGTCCTGAGCCGCCCGGGGCACACGGAGGCGGCGCTCGATCTCGTGCGCCTCGCGGGCCTGAAGCCGGCCGCGGTCCTCTGCGAGATCCTCTCCGCGGACGGGACCATGGCGCGCGGCCCCGAGCTTCGACGGCTCGCGAAGAAACACGGCTTTCCGCTCATCACGATCCGGGATCTCATCCGCTATCGCTACGGGAAGGAGCGCCTCGTCCATCGCGTCGCGGTCTCGCGGCTTCCAACCCGCTTCGGCAACTTCCGCATCGTGGTCTACGAGAGCCGGATCGACGGCTACCACCACGTGGCCCTGGTGAAGGGGCGCGCGCCCGCGCGCGGCCGCTCCACGCCGGCGCCGCTCGTGCGGGTTCATTCGCAGTGCCTCACGGGGGACGTGTTCGGGTCCATGCGCTGCGACTGCGGCGAGCAGATGGCCTCGGCGCTCGAAAGGATCGACGCCGAGGGATCGGGCGTGTTCCTCTACATGAGGCAGGAAGGCCGGGGCATCGGGCTCGCGAACAAGCTCCGCGCGTACGAGCTGCAAGACTTGGGGCTCGACACCGTCGAGGCGAATCTGAAGCTTGGATTCGCGCCCGATCTCAGGGACTACGGCGTGGCGGCGCAAATCTTGGAGGATGTCGGGTTCACCCGCGTGCGGCTCCTGACCAACAATCCGCGAAAGATCCAGGCGCTCGGCGAGTACGGGATCGATGTCGAGTCGCGCGAGCCGCTCGAGGTGCGACCGAACGCCCTGAACCGGCGCTACCTCCGCACCAAGCGCGAGCGGCTGGGACACCTTCTCGGTCATCCGCATCTCGAGCTCGTGGCCGGCAAGCACCGGAACGGGTCGCGGGGGCGCGCGTGACCTCGGGAGCGAAGGACGCGGGATACGCGCCACCGCTCGCCGCGGCCGGCTCGCAGGGGCACCGGGTCCTCGAGGGATCGCTCGACGGCGCCGGGCTCTCGATCGCGATCGTGGCCGCGCGCTTCAACCGGGCGATCTGCGACCGGCTCCTCGATGGGGCGCTTCAAGCGCTCGCGCGGCGCGGCGTGTCCGCCGAGCGCGTGACCGTGGTGCGCGTGCCGGGAGCGTTCGAGGTCCCGTTCGCGGCGCTCAGGCTCGCGTCCTCGGGACGCCACGACGCCGTGGTCGCGCTCGGCGCGGTGATTCGCGGCGAGACGCCCCACTTCGACTACGTGGCCGGCGAATCGGCGCGCGGGATTGCGCGGGCGGCTGAAGCGACGGGCGTGCCCGTCCTGTTCGGGATCCTGACGACCGAGACTCCGGAGCAAGCGCTGGAGCGCTCCGGCGGAGCGCATGGACATCGCGGCGCCGACGCGGCCGAAGCGGCGATCGAGATGGCCAGGCTCAAGCGCCTGCTCGACCAGGATGCGGAGCGCCGCGCGCGATGAATCGTCGCCGGGAAGGACGCGAGATCGCGTTTCGCGCCGTCTATCAGGCCGACGTCACGGGTGAGCCGACGGACCGCTGCCTGGGCGAGATCGTGGAAGACGTCGACCCGAGCGAGGACGTGCGCGAATTCGCCGCGAGCCTCGTCCGAACCCTCGACGATCACAAGGCCGAGATCGACGCGACCGTCGAGCGCATCGCCCGGAACTGGTCGCTCAGCCGGATGGCCGCGACCGACCGGTCGGTGATCCGCGTCGCCGCGGCGGAGCTCCTCTACCACTTCGAAACGCCGGCGCGGGTCGCCCTGGACGAGGCGATCGAGATCGCGAAGAAGTACGGAATGGAGACCTCGGGGTCCTTCGTGAACGGAATCCTTGACCGGATCGCCCACGAAGCGCGACCCTCCGTCGGATGACCACCGCCATCATCTCGGACATCCACGGTAATCTCGAAGCGCTCGACGCGGTGCTGGCCGAGCTCGACCGGCGCCGTCCGGATCGCGTCGTCTGCCTCGGCGACATCGTCGGTTACGGAGCGAGCCCGAACGAGTGTCTCGACCGCGTGCGGAAGCGCTGCGGCACCGTGCTCCTCGGCAATCACGACGCCGCCGCGAGCGGCGGTCCGGAGGCGGCGCGGTTCAACATCTACGCGCGGGTCGCGGCCGAGTGGACGATGAAGACCCTGACGCGCGACAACCGGGAATACCTCCAGCGCCTTCCGCTCACCGCGCAGGAGAACTCCTTCTTCCTCGTGCACGCGTCCCCCGCCTGCCCGCGGGACTGGGAGTACCTGCTCGACCGGTTCGACGCGGAGCCGCAGTTCCACTACTTCACGGAAATGATCTGCTTCATCGGGCATACCCACCAGCCGGCCATCTACCTCGCCGACCAGGGCGGCACCAAGTCGCTGCCTCTCTCGGAAGGGAAGCTCGATCCGAATCGCCGCTACATCGTGAACGTGGGGAGCGTGGGGCAGCCGCGCGACCACGATCCCCGCGCCTGCTTCGTTCTCTATCACGAGTCCTCCACCACCATCGAATACGTGCGCGTCCCCTACGACATCGAGGGGGCGCAATCGAAGATCCGGGCCGCCCAGCTTCCGGAAGTCCTCGCCGCGCGCCTCGCCACCGGGGAGTAACCGTGCGGGCGTCGACCGAAGCGCACTGGAGCCGCTTCTGGCGGGAGCGGGCCGAGATCGACGAGGTCTATCCGACCGCCGGTCGCGTCGTCGAGCAGATGACGGCCGAGGGTCCCGTCCAGGGGAAGATCGTCCTCGAGGTGGGAGCCGGATCGGGGCGGGACAGCGTGGGACTGGCCGAGCAGGGGGCGGTCTCCGTGATGCTCGACTACTCGATGGCGTCGCTCCAGGTGGCGCGCGACGTGGCGGAGCGGTCGGGCGTGACCCCGCTCCTGGTCCGTGCCGACGCGCTTAGGATGCCGTTTCGGGACGGCACGTTCGACGCCGTCTTTCACCAAGGGCTGCTGGAGCACTTTCGCGATCCGATGCCGCTCCTCCGGGAGAACGTGCGCGCGCTCAAGAAGGAGGGAATCCTCCTGGTCGACGTGCCGCAGCGCTGGCATCTCTACACCGCGGTCAAGCACGCGCTCATCGCCGCCGGACGATGGTTCGCGGGATGGGAGACCGAGTTCTCGATCGGCGAGCTGACCGGGCTCATGTCGCGCGCGGGCGTTCGCGTGGTCCGGCGCTACGGCGCCTGGATGGTGCCCGGCCTCGCGTATCGCTCGCTCAGGCTCGGGCTCTTGAAGCTCAGGCTCGCCCGCCTGCCGCTGGATCCGCCGCCGGTTCCCGTGATCACACCCCTCTTCGCCGGTATCCGCGGGCTCGTCGCGCGGACGCCGCTCGCCTTCCATACCTACTTCGTGATCGGCGCGATCGGACGCAAGGAGGCGCCGGAACCTCCGGCTGCCCGAGCCGGTTGAACCTCATCGCATTCAACTGGCGCGATCCGCGCCACCCGGAAGCCGGCGGAGCCGAGCTCCATCTCTTCGAGATCCTCCGCCGCGCCGTCCGCGACGGGGACCGGGCGGTCTGGCTGGCGGAGCGCTATCCCGGTGCGGCGCCGGAAGATCGGATCGAGGGCATCGAGATTCACCGTGCGGGTACGTGGTACAATGCCCACCTTGCCCTCGGGGCTCTCTATCGTCGTCGGTTCCGGAGGGAGCGGTTTGACCTCGTCGTGGAAGACATCAACAAGGTTCCGTTCTTCGCCCCGCTCTACGCGACGGCGCCGGTCCTGGCCGTCGTCCCTCATCTCTTCGGCACCACCGCCTTCAACGAAGCGTCCGCACCGATCGCCGCGCTGGTCTCCGCACACGAGAGTTTGATCCCGATCGTGTACCGGAAGAGCCGCTTCCTCGCGATCTCCGAGAGCACGCGGGACGACCTGGCGCGTCGCGGAATCGCGCGCGCGCGGATCGACGTGGTGCGCTGCGGCCTGACCCAGGGGGACTACGCCGTCCTGGTTCCGCCCGAAGAGCGAGTCGACCCCGAGATCGTATTCCTCGGCCGGCTCCGGCGGTACAAGGGGGCGCAGCACGCGATCCGCGCGCTTCCTCCGATTCTCCAGTCCGTGCCGGGTGCGCATCTCACGATCGTCGGCGACGGGCCGTACCGCCCGGAGCTCGAGCGCCTCGCGCGCGAGCTCGGCGTGACGGAACGGGTCCGCTTCCTCGGAGCCGTACCTCAAGCGGAGAAGGTGGCCGCGCTGAATCGCGCGCAAGTCGCGGTCAACCCCTCGCCCAAGGAAGGCTGGGGGCTCACCGTGATCGAGGCGAATGCGTGCGGCGTCCCCGTGGTCGCGAGCCAGAGCCCGGGCTTGATCGAGTCGGTGCGGGACGCAGAGACGGGGCTCCTCGTCCCGCACGGCGACCACCAGGCGCTCGCGGCGGGCATCGTGAAGCTCCTCACCGATCGCGATCTCAGGCTCCTCTTGGCTCGCGCCGCGATCGCGTGGGCGCACACGTTCGATTGGGAGACGTGCTATCGGGACAGCCGCCGGGTGATGGAGCTGGCGGCTCGGGAAGGCGCGCGGGCGTGAGCGTCGGCGGCGTGAAGGGGTTCTACGAGCGCTATCACGTACCGCTGATCGTGGCGAAGGTAGCCCTGAGCCTCGCGCTCTTCGCCTACGTCGTCGCGAAGGTCTCGCCCGGGGACATCTGGGCCACGATCCGTCCCGCCGATCCCGGGCTTCTCCTCCTCGCGGGCGCGCTCCTCTTCTTCTCGAGCCTCGTGGGCGGATGGCTCTGGGCGCGGCTCCTCCAGGCGCAGGGCGTGAACATCCCGTTCCGGAAAGCCGCGTCGTATTACTTCGTCGGCCTCTTCTTCAACAACTTCCTCCCGTCCAACATCGGCGGCGACATCGCGCGGATCTCCGACGCCTCGAAGCACGCCGACAACGTGAGCCGGGTGTTCACGGCCACGCTCATGGACCGCTTGATCGGCGTCCTCGCGATCGCGTTCCTGGCGCTCCTCGCGTCGTTCGCGTCCATCGACCGGTTCCACCTGTACGCCATCTACGGGATGATCGCGATCGTGTTCCTGGTGATGCTCGGCCTCTTCATCAGCATCTTCCACCGGCGGGTGCTGGAGGCGTTCGAGTGGCCCTTCCGCGTGATCGGCGCGCGGGGGATCGAGCGCGCGATCGCGCGCCTGATGGACGATCTGCACGGCTACAAGGGGCAGGGGAGCGCGCTCGTCACGGCCGTCGCCGCGTCGATGCTGGTCCAGGTCGGACGGATCGTGGCGCACTACCTCGTGGGCCTCGCCCTCGGCGTGCGGGTGGCCATGGGCTACTACTTTCTCTTCGTGCCCGTGCTCGCGGCTCTGATCTCGCTCCCGATCTCGATGAACGGCCTCGGCGTCCGCGAAGGAGCGGGGGTTGTGCTGTTCCAGATGTCGGGCATGACCAAGGAGCAGGCGTTCACGGTACCGTTTCTCACCTACCTCCTCTCCGTCCTCATCAGCTTGATCGGAGGGCTCATCTTCGTGACCCGACCCTCGCGTCGCGCCTTCCAGGCGATGCTCGAGAAGAAGCGCGAGCGCGAGGCGGAGACCGGAGACACCCAAAGGAGAAGCATCGGCCCATGACCTGGAAGCGCGGCCACGCCCTGTTCGCGGCCCTCTCCTTCTTCGTCCCGCTCCTGGCGTACATCCGCACCATCACGCCGACGGTGCCGTTCTGGGACTCCGGGGAGTTCATCGCGACGTCCTACATCCTCGGTCTCCCGCACCCGCCGGGGAACCCGGTCTACACCATGCTCGGGCGGATGATGACGTTCCTGCCGTTCGAGACCATCGCGTGGCGGGTGAACTTCATGAGCTCGCTTGCGTCGGCCATCGCCTGCTACTTCACCTACCTCTTCACCGCGCGCGCCATCCGCCGCACGTTCGGGAACGGCGAGGCGGGGGGCGACGCCGAGGGCTCCGCTCCGACGACGGATCTCGCCTGGCTCGCGAGCGGGGTGGGCGGGCTCGTCGCCGCGCTCTTCCTCGCCTTCGGCTCGTCCTTCTGGGACAGCGCGATCGAGGCGGAGGTCTACTCGCTCTCGTCGGCGATCATCGCGCTCCTCGTCTGGCTCAGCTTCGTCTGGTGGGACCGGCAGGGGGAGCCGGGGAACGACAACCTCCTCGTCCTCATCGTGTACATCCTCGGCGTCTCGACCGGCGTCCATCTCGGCACGATCCTGATCGCCCCGTCCCTGCTCGTCCTCTTCTGGATGGTGAGCCCGCGCGTCTTCAACAGTCCGAAGTTCCTCGTGCCGTTCCTCGCGCTCGGCGCCTTCGTCGTGCTGCTCTACTTGAACGGCACCATGGAGATGGGTCTGCCGGACTCGGTCATCCTGGGGATCCTCGGGCTGGGATTCCTCTACGCGCTCGTGCAGAACAAGTTCTTCTTCCGGAAGAACCTCGTCGCTTGGTGGGTCCTCGTCGGGGTGATCGGGATCTCGGTGCAGGTCTTCCTCCTCATCCGGAGCCAGCAGATGCCGGCCGTGAACGAGGGGGCGCCCACCACGCTCGGGACCTGGCTCGAGTATCTCAGCCGCAAGCAGTACGGGCCGGCCAATCCCTTCGAGCGCCGGGCGGAGCTCTGGTACCAGATCCAGCACATGTACCTGCGCTACGTCGGGCAGCAGTGGCACCTGATCGAGCGGCTGGGGAACCTCGACCTGGGGTCCTTCTGGGTCCGGCTCGTGAACGCGGTCCCGTACCTCTTCTTCTTCGCGGGCGCCTTCTGGAACTATCGCCGCGACAAGACGACGTTCTGGTTCTTCCTCGCGACCCACATCATCATGGGGCCCGGGCTCATCTTCTATCTCAACTTCACCGACCACGAAGTCCGCGAGCGCGACTACTTCTTCACGAACTCGTATCACTTCATCGCCGTGTGGGTCGGGATGGGCGCGGCCGCGGCGCTCCACGCCCTGGCGGGTGCGCTCGCGCCGGCCATGGCCGAGTCGGCACAGCAGGAGGCCGAGCCGGCGGTTGCGGCCGCTCCGCTTCCGTCCGGGGGTTCCAACCGCGCGGTCCTCGGGCTGGGCGCGCTCACGCTCACCGGCCTGGCGCTCTTGCCCATGCGGACCAACTGGTTCGAGCACGACCGCTCCGGCTTCTACATCGCCCACGACTACGCCTACAACATGCTGGAGCCGCTCGAGCCCGGCGCGGTCGTGTTCACGAACGGGGACAACGACACGTTCCCACTCTGGTACATCCAGGAGGTGGAGAAAGTCCGTAAGGACGTTCGGGTCGTCAACCTGAGCCTTCTCAACACTCCCTGGTACATCCAGCAGCTCCGTGACCAGGAGCCGAAGGTCCCGATAAGCTTCACGAACGCACAGCTTGCCGTGATGGGTCCGTACCAGGACCCGAATTCAGGGAAGATCGTCTGGGTGAAGGACCTGGCGGTGAAGGACATCGTGAAGACGAACCAGTGGAAGAAGCCGCTCTATCTGGCGGTCACCGTGCCGGAGCAGATGGGGCTCGAGAAGCAGCTCACGCTCGAGGGGCTCGTCTTCCGCATCGAGCCGAAGGAAACGCAGAAGCAGGTCGATCTCGCGAAGACGATGCACAACCTCTACTCGACGTTCAAGTACGGCGGGCTGCTCGACAAGAACCGCGCCTACGACACGACCGTGTACAAGGACGAGAACGCCTACCGCCTCGTCCAGAACTACACGGCGGCCCACGTCCAGGTGGCGTATCAGCTGCAGCTCGCGCAGCGGAACGAGGATGCGGTCAGGGTCCTCGAGGACGCGGTCAAGATCTCGCCCGACTTCCCGGGCCTGCTCGAGTACCTGGGCAAGCTGTACGAGGACACGGGGCGCGCTGACAAGGCGGAGCAGATCTATCTCGAGGGAGTCCGGCGCTTCCCGACGCAGCCCGAATACCACTATCACCTCGGGATCCTCTATTACCAGACCGGCCGCGTGGATCCGGGCATCGCCGAGCTCAGGCGCGCCGCGGAGCTGAACCAGCAGTACTTCGACTGGTTCAGCGCGCTCTTCACCGCGCTCTGGCAGACGGGCCGCCGCGCCGAGGCGGTCGACGTGCTCCGCACATGGGTGCGGGCGCACCCCGAGGACGCCCAGGGAGCCGGCTACTTGAAGGTCTACGAGGAGTCGCTCCGCGTGCTCGGTGCCGGTCCGCCGTCTCACGCGGCTCCGGGGCGCGGATGACAGGGCTCGTGCTGGTCACGGGAGCCGCCGGGTTCATCGGCTCCACGCTCGTCGAGAAGCTGGTCGCCTCGGGAGCGGACGTGATCGGCGTGGACGCCTTCACCGACAACTATCCCGCGTCGCAGAAGCGCCAGAACATCGCCCGCCTGAGCGGGAATCGGCGCTTCCGCCTGGTCGAGGCCGATCTCCGGACCGCGAACATCGACCCGCTGCTCGACGGCGTGGACGGGGTCGTCCATCTGGCGGCGCTCCCGGGCGTGCGCGCGAGCTGGGGGGAGCCGTTTCGCGCGTATGCCGAGCACAACGTCGTCGCGACGCAGCGGCTGCTTGAGGCGGTCCGCCGCCATCCCGTGCGCCGCCTGGTCGCGGCGTCGAGCTCGTCGATTTACGGGCTGCCGACGCGCTTTCCGACGCCGGAGGACGAGGCGCCGCGCCCCGTGTCGCCGTACGGCGTGACGAAGCTCGCGGGGGAAGCGCTCTTCCACGCGTACTGGGCGAGCTACCGGCTGCCGCTCGTGGGGCTCCGCTACTTCACCGTCTACGGCCCGAGGCAGCGCCCCGACATGGGTATCCATGCTTTCTTCGAAGCGGCCAAGAGCGGCACGCCCGTGAAGGTCTACGGCACCGGGGATCAGACCCGCGACTTCACCTTTGTCGACGACGCGGTCGCCGCTACCATCTCCGCGCTCACCCAGCCCGCGGTGCCGGGGCTGACGTACAATGTCGGCGGCGGTCACCGCGTGTCGCTCAAGGACTTGCTCGCGCGCATCGAGCTCGTCACGGGACGTCCGCTCGAGCGGAGACTCGTGGCGCCGCCGCCCGGCGATCCGCCCGACACGTCGGCCGACGTGTCGCGGGCGCGACGCGATCTGGGCTATGAGCCGAAAACGGAGCTGACGGAGGGACTGAGGCGCCAATGGGAGTGGCAGCGGAAGTCGTGACCGCGGCAACGCGGGGCGGGCCCGGACCGGAGCTCGATCTCACCGTACTCATCCCCGTTCTGAACGAGGCGCCGAACATGGAGCCTCTCATCCGGAAGCTGGTCCAGGATCTCGCGCCGCTTAAGCTCTCCTACGAGATCCTGGTCCTCGACGACGGATCGACGGATGGCACGTTCGACGAGGTGCGCCGTCTGCGGCCGTCGACGCCTGGCCTTCGAGGCATTCGCTTTCGTAGGAATTTCGGGAAGTCGGCGGCGCTCTCGGTGGGCTTCCAGGAAGCCCGCGGCCGCGCGGTCGTGACCATGGACGGGGATCTCCAGGACGACTCGGCGGAGATCCCGCGCCTCCTGGCCGCGCTCGACGAAGGCTACGATCTCGTCTCGGGGTGGAAGCAGAAGCGCCGCGACCCCATCATGAAGACGATCCCCTCGAAGCTCTTCAACGCGGTGACGTCGGCGGTGAGCGGCGTTTCGCTCCACGACATGAACTGCGGACTCAAGGCCTACCGGCAAGAAGTGGTGCGCTCGGTCAAGCTCCGGGGCGAGCTCCACCGGTTCATCCCGGTGCTCGCGTACAACGCCGGCTTCAAGGTCGGCGAGATCCGCACCGTGCACCACCCGCGCCTCCACGGCACGTCCAAGTTCGGGATGTCGCGCTTCCTGAACGGATTCCTCGACCTGATGGCCGTCCAGTTCATGGCGACGAGCAGCACGCGTCCGCTCCATCTCTTCGGACGGATCGGCGTCACCTTCGCGCTCGTCGGCGGCCTCGTGACGATCGCGACGACGTGGCCCTGGTTCCTCGGGCGGGGACTCCACGTGCGTCCCGCACTCCTCTTCGGCCTCGTGCTCGTCATCATGGGCATCCAGTTCCTCTCGCTCGGCTTCCTCGGCGAGCTGATCGCCGGGACGAGGGCGGAAGAGCCGCGGTACGAGATCCGGGAGTACTTTTAGCGATGAAGCGACACGTGCGAAGCACGTGTCGGAACGCATGAGATGAAGGTCGCCCTTCTCGGCCCGACCTACCCTCATCGCGGCGGCATCGCGCACTACACAACACTCCTCGCGCGCGCCTTTGCGCGCGACCACGAAACCCACCTCATCTCCTTCAGCCGCCTCTATCCCTCGCTCCTCTTCCCAGGCACGACGCAATTGGATCGAAGCGGCGAAGCCATCCAACCTCCCGTGCCGCCCGAGCCGCTCCTCGACAGCATGAATCCACTGACCTGGGTCGCAACAGGCAACCGCCTGCGCGCGATCGCGCCGGATCTCCTGGTCGTCACCTGGTGGCATCCGTTCTTCGGCCCGTCGCTCGGGACCGCGGCGCGGCGCGCACGGCGTGGCGCTCGCCCCAAGCGAATCTTCCTCTGCCACAACGTGGAGCCGCACGAGGCGACCCCTCTGGACCACGCGCTCGCCTCCTACGGGCTCGGCGCGGCCGACGGCTTCCTCGTCCACGCGCGCGCCGAGGCGGCGCGCCTCACGCCTCGCGCGCACGGACGTCCGGTGCGCGTCCATCCGCATCCGTCGTACGAAATCTTCCATCGCGGCGCCCCGCCGCGCGACGAAGCGCGCGCGCGGCTGGAGGTCAGCGGACGCGTGCTCCTCTTCTTCGGATACGTCCGCCCGTACAAGGGGCTCGGCGATCTCCTCGAGGCGCTCCGCCAGGCGCGCCCCGACTCGTGGGACCGGCTCTTCGTGGTGGGGGAGTTCTACGAGCCGCGCGACCGATACGCCCGGTGGCTCGACGATCCCGCGCTGCGCGCGAAGATCACCGTCGTGGATCGATATGTGCCGAACGAGGAAGTCGGGACGTACATGGCCGCGGCCGACCTCGTGGTGCTCCCGTATCGCTCCGCCACCGGCTCGGGCATCGCCCAAGTCGCGTTCGGCGCCGGCGTCCCTGTGATCGCGACCAGGACGGGCGGGCTCGAGGACGTGGTCGAGGACGGCGTGTCCGGTCTCCTCGTTCCCCCCGAGTCGCCCGGTGATCTCGCTCGCGCGATCGAGCGCTTCGCGGACGAGGATCTCGGACCGAAGCTCCGGGCGGGCGTCGAGCGCGCGCGCACCCGGTTCAGCTGGGAGTCGCTCGTGGATGCGCTCGTGAGCTTGAGCGGAGCGTGCGCGTGAGCGCGATCCCGCGCGAGACATCGCCCGTCTGGGCGGTGGTCCTCGCCTTCAACGAGTGGGACGCGACGCGCGAGTGCCTGACCTCGCTCCGCGCGCTCGACCCCGCTCCCGACCGGACGCTCCTCGTCGACAACGGGTCGACGGACGGGACCAGGGAGCGGGCGCGCGCCGAGTTCCCCGAAGTCGAGGTGCTGGCGCTCGGTGAGAACCGGCTCTTCGCCGGCGGGGTGAACGCTGGGCTCGCGCGGGCGCTCGAGGGGGGCGCGGCTTCGGTGCTCCTCCTCAACAACGACGTGGTGCTCGAGCGGGGGGCTCTCGACCACCTCGCGACCGCGCTCGCGGCCGACGAGAAGCGCGGCGCGGTCAGCCCGAAGCTCTACTTCTGGGATCCGCCCGACCGGATCTGGTTCGCGGGGGGCGTCGTGACGAAGGGATTCGGTCTGATCCGCCACCGCGGCGTGCACCAGAAGGACGACGCGTTCCGGGACGGCCCGCGAGCCGTCGACTACGTCTCGGGGGCCGCGGTGCTCCTCTCGCGCCATGCGCTCGAAACGGTGGGGCTCCTGGATCCCGACTACGTGATCTACGTCGAGGACGTCGACTGGTCGGCGCGCGCGCGGAAGGCGGGATTCACGCTCTGGTACGAGCCCAAGGCGCGGGGCTGGCACCACGTGTCGCGGACGAGCGGCGGCGGACGACTCACGCCGCTCAAGGCCTACTACCGCCAGCGGAGCGGAGCGCTCTACCTCACGCGCCACGCGCCCGCGTGGGAGCGGCCGCTGGCGTGGATGGCCTACGGCCTCTGGATGTCCTATCTCCTCGGCCGCGCCATGGCCGTGCCGGACGTCGCGTCCTCGCGCGCGCTCGTCCAGGGATACGCCGACTTCACGACGATTCTGTTCGGCGGCCGAGCGCCCGATCGTAGGCCCGAAGAATTCGCTCCGCGAACGCGTCCGGGCTGAACCTGGCGGCGCGGGCGCGGCCCCGCTCGCCGATCGCCGCGCGCTCCTCCGGCGTGAGCGCGGCCGCACGGGCGAGTGACGTCGCGAGCGAGGCCGCGTTTCCCACGGGGAACGAGAATCCCGCGTCTCCCAGCACCTCGGGCACCGATCCCGCGTCGCTCGCCAGCGTCGGAACTCCCGAGGCCATGGCCATGAGGAGCGGAAGCCCGAAGCCCTCGTAGCGACTGGGATAGAGGAAGAGCGTGGCCCCGGCGAAGAGCGACGGCAGATCCCGATCGTCCACGTAGCCCGGGAAGCGTGCGCGCACGCCGAGCCGCCCGGCCTCGGCGCGGAGCGCGAGACCCAGGGCATTGAGTCCACCGGCCAGGATGAGATCCGGCGCGTGCGACCGATCGGGGAAGGCGAGCGCCATGGCCTCGAGCAGGGTCCCGATTCCCTTGCGCGGATCGAAGCCGCCCAGGTAGAGCCAGTAGGGGCGCCCTTGATTCCACTCCGCGCGAGTCTCGGACGCCGCCTCGGGCGGGAGCGGTCGGAACCAGCGTGGGAGCGAGATCGGCACGACCTCCGACTTCACCGCCGTCTCGGGAAGAATGCGCGCCAGGTCCTTCCGGCTCGCTTCACTGTCGGTCATCACGAGTTGGGCGGCGCGAGTCGACGCTCGGAGCGCGCGGCGATAGAGCCATCGGTGAAGCAGGGCAGGGCGCGGCCATGGGACGAGATGGGGAAGGATCCAGGGGATCACGTCGTGCACGGTGAGAACCGACGGGAAGGGAAGTCCGCCCGGCACGCCATGATTCCAGGTCGCGTGGAAGAGATCGGGGGAAGGGTCGATCGCGCGGAGCGCCCGCTCGAGCGGACCCGACTCCCACCGTATGCGTCCTCCGGCGGTGCCTGTCGTGACGACGGGAACGGATTCGGGGAGCCGGCCCGGCGGAACGGGACGATCGGTGACGCCGACGAAGCGGACGCCCCGCCTCTCGAGCTCCTCCACGAGCGTGGCCACGACGAGGCCGACCCCGGTCACTTCGCCGAGGGCCAGGGGCCTCACGTCGATCGCCACACGAATGTCGCGCGCCACGGCGGCACGCTACGGGAGCGGGCTCGTCCGGGTCAATGCCCCGCGAGGCCGGGCAAGGAAGCGCGCATCCTCCGGCTTGACTTAGCCTTGCGCCCGCACGTAGGCTGTTCCGGTGCGCGACCACGGAGGCTCACGTGCGTCCCTCGTGGGACGTCGTCTGGCTGAGTGACATTCCGTGGGCCGGCCTCTGGCAGCGGCCTCAGCAGCTCGCCACGCGTTTCCCCGAGGACGCGCGCATCCTCTTCGTCGAGCCCTGGACGCTCGGACATGATGCCGCGATCCGGCCGGCGCCGGTCACGGAGCGCATCCAGCGCGTCTCGTTCCCATTTCTTCCGCTCCACGCTCGCTCGCTTCGACTACGGCGGGTCGCGTACCGACTGGGCGGCTCGGGCGTCGCGACCGCGTCGCTCGCCGCGCTCCAGCGAGCATGGATCGGAACGCTGGGGAGCTTCTTCAGGCCCCATGCGAAGCGGCTGACCCTGGTGGAGAACTTCATGGCCTATCCGACGCTCCGCTCCTGGCGTCCCGACCGCGTCGTCTACGACATGATCGATGCGCCGCTCCATTTCGCCCCCGTGCCCCCGCGCCTCGTGCCGGCGTGGGAGGCGCTCCTCCGGGAGGCGAATCGCGTCGTCGTGACGTCGGGGCCGCTCGAGTCGCTCGCCCGTCACGGCGGCTCCGCGCGCGTCGCACGCGTCGGAAACGGCGTCGAAGCGCGCCGCTTCGCGGAAGCCGAGCCGGCGTCGCTGCCGGGGAACGCGGGCGCTCCCGTCCTGGGTTACGTCGGCTCCCTCCACGCGTGGTTCGACGTTCCCCTGGTCGGCGCGCTCGCGCGCCGGATTCCGGAAGCCCGCGTCGTCCTCGTCGGTCCCGCGCATCCGGACACGAGGAACGCGATCGAGCGCGAGGCGGCGACGGCCCCCAATCTCCACTGGATCGGCCCCAAGCCGTACCGTGAGATCCCATCCATCGTCGCCGCGTTTCGCGTGGGCTTGATTCCATTCCGACGCACACCGCTCACCGAGGCGGTGAATCCGGTGAAGCTCTACGAGTACGCGGCTGCGGGCGTGCCGTGCGTGACCACACGGTTCAGCGACGAGGTCGACTCGTGGCGCCGCGCGGCGATGGTCGCGGACACGGAGGACGGCTTCGTCCTTGCTGTGCGGGGCGAGCTCGAGCGCGAGCCCGACCGGGCGCAGCTTCGCGCGTTCGCCTCGGAGCACGACTGGGACGCGATCGCGGCGCGGTTCACGCAGGTCGTGCTCGAGGACGCGGCGTGAGCCCGGCGAAGAAGAAGATCGGAGTGCGCCCCGTCGCGGCGCGAGGCGCCGGGCGCGGCGGATCGATCCGTCCCGCCGACAGCTCCGACCTCAAGGCGCTCTGGGCGTACGCGCTCCTCGCGGGGCTCGTGCTCCTCTTCTTCTATCCGATCACCTCCGGCAAGGTTTTCGTCTCGCCCGACTCGGTCGCTCCCGCGGGCTTCGTGAAAGTCGCCGACCAGGCGCTCCAGACGCGCCACGTCTACCCGCTCTGGAACCCGTACACGTTCCTCGGCATGCCGAGCTTCGGGAGCCTCGCCTTCGTCCCCTACGCGTATCCCCCCGACCCGATCTTCGGCTTCCTGAACGTGCACCTGGGATTTCCCGATCTCACGTGGCTGCTCGCCCACTATCTCCTGCTCGGCTTCTCGATGTACGCCTTCCTGCGAGCGTTCGGGACGTCACGCGGACCGTCGATCCTTGGAGCGCTGACGCTCGCCTTGACCCCCAATCTCGTCGCTGTCGGGGCGTTCGGGCACGGAAGCCAGATCATGACGGCGGCATACCTGCCGCTCCTTTTGCTCCTCTACGATCGGTTCGCGCGGCGTGGATCGTGGCTCGCGCTCTCCGGATTCGCGGTCGCGGCCTCCTTCCAGCTCCTGCGCGGGCACGTGCAGATCGTCTTCTACTCGTGGCTCGCGCTCGGGCTCTATGCGCTCTTCCTCGCGGTCGACGCGTTCCGCTCCGGACGCCGCGGCGAGGGGGTGCGCGCGATCGGGGGACTCGCGGGCGGGCTCGCGCTCGCCTTCGGGCTGAGCGCCTTCCTCTACCTGCCGGTGCACGAGTACTCGAAGCTCTCGACACGCGGCGGCGGCGAGGGAGGAGGCGCGGGACTCGCGTATGCGACCTCCTGGTCGTTCCATCCGCGCGAGATCCTGACGTTCATCCTGCCCGGCTTCTTCGGCTTCGGCGGCGCGACCTACTGGGGGAGCATGCCGTTCACCGACTATCCCAACTACATGGGGATCGTGGCGCTCGTGCTCGCCATCTACGGCGCGGCGAGCACGCGGGGCCGGACGCGCACGTACCTGATCGTGCTCGCGGTGGTCGCGCTCCTCGTCTCCTTCGGCAAGCACTTCCAGCCGCTCTACGCGCTCCTCTACTACCATCTCCCGTTCTTCAACAAGTTCCGCGTGCCGGTGATGATCCTCGTCCTCGTTCAGTTCGCCGTGGCCGCGCTCGCCGCGCTCGGACTCGACCGGGCTCTCACGCCCGACAGGCAGGCGCAAGGGAAGGATCCGGGGAGCCCCTGGATGCGAGGCGCACTCCTCTCGCTCGCGGGAGGATTCGGTCTCCTCGTCGCGTTGAACGCGCTCGGTGCCATGTACCGGACGGCGGCCATGAGCTCGCGCCAGGGGTACGACGAAGCCCGCGCCCGCGCCGCGCTCGACCTCGCCTCGACCGACGCGCTGAAGGCGGGACTCCTGCTCGCCGCCGCGCTCTTCGTCATCGGGCTCGCCCGCCGCGGCCGTCTCTCGCGCGTGGGGGCATCGCTCCTCGTGATCCTGATCGCGGTCGTGGACCTCTGGCCGGTCGACCGGAAGATCATCGATCCCCAGGTGGGGACCGCGGTCGAGTACGACGCGAACTTCAAGGAGACGCCGGAGATCGCGTTCCTCCGCGCCGATACGACGCAGTACCGCGTCTTCCCGCTCCAGTGGAACGACAGCCGCCTCGCGGCGTTCGGCATCGCGTCGGTGCTGGGATATCACCCCGCGAAGCCCTACCTCTACCAAGCGTTCGTCGACACGGTCGGCATCCAATCATTTGGCACGCTCGAGATGCTGAACGTGAAGTACGTGCTCGCCGACGGCTACTTCCCGCCGGAGGCCCAGGACAAGGCGGCGCTCCGGCACGACGGGGAGGTCAAGGTCTACGAGATCCTCCACACCATGCCGCGCGCGTCCGTGATCCACGCGGTGCGGCCGGTGCGGGACGACGGCGTCGCGCTCGCGACGATGCGGACCGGCGGATTCGATCCGCACCATGAGATCCTCTGGAGCCTGCCGGGAGCGCCGCCGGACGTGGCGGCCCCGTCGACGCCCGACTCCGTGCGCACGCTCCGCTACGACTTCAACGACATCGAATACTTCGTCTCGACGACGGCGCCCGGCGTCTTCCTCACCATCGAGGAGTACGACCCCGACTGGAAGGCGTTCGTCGACGGCAAGCCCGTGACGATCGAGCGCGTCAATTACTTCATGCGCGGCGTGCCGCTCGAGCCCGGAGTCCATCACGTGCGCTACCAGTACGAGCCGAAGGCGCTCGCGGAGGGGATCAGGGTCTCGATCGCTTCGGCGGTGGTCGCCGCCCTGATCGCGCTCTGGGGCGTGAAGCAGCTCCTGGATGAGCGGCGCCGGCGCCGCACCGCGGCAGCGCCCGCTCCTCCCGCCACCCCCGAGGGCGCCGCCGGATGAAGGCGCTCATCATCGTTCCGACCTACAACGAGCGGGAGAACCTGGAGGAGCTGCTACGCCGGATTTTCGATCAGAAGCTCCCGACCGAGATCCTGGTCGTGGACGACAACTCGCCCGACGGCACCGGGGCCCTGGCGGATGAGATGGCGGCGCGCGATCCGCGGGTCCACGTGATGCACCGGCCGGGAAAGATGGGGCTCGGGTCCGCGTACGTGGCCGGCTTCAAGTGGGCGCTCGCGCGCGACTACGACGCGGTCTTCGAGATGGACGCCGATTTCAGCCACAACCCCGACAGCCTGGGGGACTTCCTCAGGGAGCTCGGCCACGCCGACCTCGTCCTGGGCTCCCGCTACCTCCACGGGGTGACGGTGGTGAACTGGCCCCTCTCCCGGCTCATCCTCTCCTATTCGGCCAACCTCTACAGCCGGATCATCACCGGGATGCCGGTGAAGGACCTCACGGGGGGGTTCAAGTGTTTCCGTAGACAGGTGCTCGAGGCCATCGACCTGGACCGGGTCCGGTCCGACGGATACGCCTTCCAGATCGAGATCAACTTCAAGGCATGGAGGAAGGGATTCCGGATCCAGGAGATTCCCATCCTGTTCGTCGACCGCCAAGCCGGCGTGTCGAAGATGTCCCGCCGGATCGTCCGCGAGGCCGCCTGGATGGTCTGGCGCTTGCGCCTCCTGGACCTCCTGGGCGCGCTCTAGCGGGAGGGGTCCTGGGCCTCTCGCTCGTCGTCGTCCACTACAAGACCCGCGATCACTTGGAGCGCCTGTTCCAGTCTCTGCGGGAGGCGCGCCCCGCGCCGCTCCGGGAGATCGTGGTCGTGAACAATTCGGGGGAGCCGCTCGACGACCTCGCGCGCGCGTCCGGGTACCCGACCCGCGTCCTCACGCCGGGATCGAATCTCGGCTACGCGCGCGGCGTGAACGAGGGCATCCGCGCGGCGTCCGAGGAGAACGTGCTCCTCTTGAATCCGGACGTGCGCGTCCTGCCTGGCTCGGTGGAGGCGCTCGAGCGCGCGGCGGCGGAGCATCCCCGCGCTGGAATCGTCGCGCCGAAGCTCCTCGAATCGGACGGTTCGCTCCAGCTCTCGGCGCGGCGGTTCTACACGTGGCGGACGCTCCTCCTTCGGCGCATGCCGCTCCCCGGCGTCGCCGCGCGGAGCCGCGAGGTACGGGATCACCTCATGGAGGACTGGGATCACGCCGACACCCGCGCCGTCGACTGGGTGCTCGGGGCGGCCATGTACGTGAGGCGGGGCGCGATGCGCGACGTCGGCCTCATGGACGAGCGGTACTTCCTCTACTTCGAGGACGTCGACTGGTGCCAGCGGATGTGGCGCCATGGTTACGAAGTGGTCTACTGTGCGGATGCGCGGATGGTGCACGAGTACGAGCGGGCCAGCGCCCAGATGCGTCCGCGCTCGGTCCGGGCCCACGCGGCCGGACTCCTTCGATTCACGGAGAAGTGGAGCGCGATCCTCTACGCCATGAGCCAGCATCGACGCCGGATGATCCAGGTGATCACGCTCGCGATGGACG
>DASTKC010000196.1:0-5357 GCA_035716085.1 Candidatus Eiseniibacteriota bacterium
AGCACGAGCACCGGGGTCCCTTCGGACACGGCGGCCTCGAGCGTCCGGTCCGCGAGATCCCAGTCGGGGTTGCCGTCGCGCACGATCCACACGCCGCCTCGCGCGAGCTTCGAAACCACCTGATCGCACATGTACCAGAGGGAGGAGTGCGGCGCTTCGGTCCGCGTAGGCCCGAACACGACGGCGGGCATCACGGCACCGTCCGGGAGGAGATGCCGGCGAAAGGACTCGAGCAGGGACGCGTCGTAGAGTTCCGTATCGCTCAGCCGCACGCGACCGGGGCGGGAGATGGTCGTGCCGCTCGTTTCGAAGACCACGAGCTCCGAACCCGGGGGGATCCAGGTGAGATCGTGCGATTTGAACGCCGATGTCGGGACCGGCGGAATGTTCTGCCATTCCCGCAGGGTCGCGAGACGGACCCCTAGGTGATAGACGTACGCGCCGTACGGCGCGATCATGGACGCCTGGTTGCGGAAACGATCGCACGCGTGCATCGCGAAAAGCTTCTCCCGCTCTGCGAGGCCGTGCTTCTCCCATCCAGCGTAGGTGACCCACCATCGGTATGTGCCAGAGCTCATCGAGTCCATGCGATCTCCGCCGCCTCGGCGGGCGTGCGCGCGACGCGCACGAGCATCCGCGCCTGCTCGCCGAACTCAAAACGGCTGCCGAGGAGGTCAAGCAGCTCGCCCCACACCTCGCCCAAGAGCACGAGCCGGTCCGGTGCGTCCTTCCGTCCATGGAGACGAAGGGTCCACACCCAGAAGAGCTCGTTCATGGTTCCGATCCCGCCTGGGAGAACGATCGCGCCGCGGGTCCCTTGAAGGAGGCACTGCACGCGGACGTGAAGGTCTGATGCTTCCTGTACCTCGGTGAGATCCGGACACGGAGTGCGGGAGGCCGAGAACCACTGGATCGTACAGCCGACGACGCGCCCGCCGCCCTCCTTGCCCCCGGCCGCGACCCCCGCCATGACGCCGCCGTACCCGCCGCAGCGGATCTCGGCGCCGAGCCGAGCCAGCTCGCGACCGAGCTCGCGGGCGGCGCTGTAGGCGGGCGACGAGGGCGGCGCCTGGCTGCTGCCGAAGACCGCGACCGCATCCCGTTTCATGGCCTGAGTATAAGGTGGAGGCGGTCGCCGGCGCGCCCGCCAGAACCGCGCCGATCGTGCTACCATGGGGCGCGTGAACGCCAAGCCGGCGGCCGGCCGGAGCCGCTCCTCCCGCGTCGTTCGAATCGCCCTAGCCCAGGTCAACACAACCGTCGGGGACTTGCCCGGAAACTCCAAGCGGGTGCTCGAGTTCCTCGACCGCGCCCGGGGCTTTGGGGCGGAGATCGTGGCCTTCCCCGAGCTCGTGCTGACCGGCTATCCGCCCGAGGATCTCCTCTTCCGGCCCGAGTTCATCGACCAGAACATGGCCGCGCTCGACGAGGTGGTGCGCGCGACCAAGGGCATCACCGCCATCATCGGCTTCGCCGAGCGCGCCGGGGATCTCTACAACTCGGCCGCGATCGCGCACGACGGCGAGATCGCGGGGGTCATCCGGAAAGCGCACCTCCCGAACTATTCCGTCTTCGACGAATTCCGCTACTTCCGCCCGGGACGGAATCCCTTCGTCTTGAAGCGCGGGCCGCTCACCTTCGGCGTGAACATCTGCGAGGACATCTGGCTCCCGTCCAACCCGACCCAGCTCGCCGTCTACGGCGACGCGGAGCTCGTGATCAACCTCTCCTCCTCCCCGTTTCACATGGGCAAGAGCGTCGCGCGCGACCGCATGCTCGCGACGCGGGCCATGGACGGCGTGTCGCTGGTCGCGTTCGTGAACACGGTGGGCGGGCAGGACGAGCTCGTCTTCGACGGGAACAGCCGCGTCTTCGGACCGCGCGGCGAGTGTCTCGCCCGCGCGAAGGCGTTCGAGGAGGACCTGGTCGTGATCGATCTCGACCTGGACCAGGTCTTCAGCGCTCGACTCAAAGATCCCCGCTCGCGCGAGATGTCGCAGCGCGAGGATGCCGGGTCGCCGCTTCCCATCGTGGAGCTGAGCCCCGTGGCCGAGCCCGAGCGGAAGAAGATCGACACACGCCCGGCGCGCACGCCCGAGGGGGCGGAAGAGATCTACGAGGCGCTCGTGCTCGGGACGCGCGACTACGTCCGGAAGAACGACTTCAGCCACGTCCTCCTCGGCCTGAGCGGCGGCATCGATTCGGCGCTCACCTGCTCCATCGCGGTCGACGCGCTCGGCGCATCGTCGGTCACGGGGGTGTTCATGCCCTCGCCGTTCACCGCGACGGAGAGCGGCACGGACGCGGACGCGCTCGCGAAGAATCTCGGCGTCCAGATCCTCACGCTTCCGATCGCGACGGAGATGGAGGCCTTCAAGAAAGCGCTCGCACCCGTCTTCTCCGGCATGCCCGAAGACGTGACCGAGGAAAATCTCCAGTCGCGCATCCGCGGCAACGTCTTGATGGCGCTCTCCAACAAGTTCGGCTGGCTCCTCCTCACGACCGGCAACAAGAGCGAGTACTCGGTCGGCTACGCCACGCTCTACGGCGACATGGCGGGAGGGTTCGCGGTTTTGAAGGATGTGCCGAAGACGCTCGTGTTCGACCTGGCTCGACATCGGAACGCCGCCGCGGGATCGAATGGATGGATCCCCGAGCGCACGATCACCCGCGAGCCGACTGCGGAATTGCGCCCGGGACAAAAAGATACCGACTCCCTTCCGCCGTACGACGTGCTCGACCCGATCTTGAAGGCGTACGTCGAGGAGGACTGGGAGGTGGAGCGGATCGTCGCGATGGGCTACGATCGTGCCCTCGTCCAGCGCGTCGTGCGTATGGTCGACCGGGCGGAATACAAGCGCCGTCAGGCGCCTCCAGGCATCCGGATCACCCCGCGAGCCCTCGGCAAGGATCGCCGGCTGCCCATCACCAACCGCCACCAGCCGTGGCGGGACTGACACCGTGACGATCACCCGTGGACCTTCGCGTGAAGGGGGGCAGCGCAACGTGAATCCCGATGTGCAAGTGTCGGCCGCCACGAATCTGACGACCAACCGCCACCTGCTCGCGTGGGTGACGGAAATCGCCCAGCGCTGCCAGCCCGACGCGATCGAGTGGTGCGACGGCTCCGAGACGGAGCGTCGCCGGCTCACCGATCGCGCGGTCGAGCAGGGCGTGCTGATCCCGCTCAACCAGAAGAAGCGCCCCGGCTGCTATCTCCACCGCTCCGATCCCGGCGACGTCGCGCGCGTGGAGCACCTCACCTTCATCTGCACTCCGACGAAGGAAGAGGCGGGACCCACGAACCACTGGATGGCTCCCGCCGAGGCCTACGCCAAGGTCGGGAGTCTCCTCGAAGGCTCCATGCGCGGGCGGACGATGTACGTCGTGCCCTACGTCATGGGACCGCTCGGCTCGCCGTTCTCGAAGATCGGGATCGAGGTGACGGACAGCGTGTACGTCGTCCTCTCCATGCGCGTGATGACTCGCATGGGGAAGCAGGCGCTCGACCTCCTCGGCGATTCGGACGATTTCAGCCGCGGCGTCCACTCGATGCTCGACATCAACCCCGAGCGCCGCATGATCTGCCACTTTCCCCAGGACAACGCGATCTGGTCCGTCGGCAGCAACTACGGCGGGAACGTCCTCCTCGGAAAGAAGTGCCTCGCCCTCCGGATCGGCTCCTATCTGGGCCGGCGCGAGAACTGGATGGCCGAGCACATGCTGATCCTCGGCGTCGAGAGTCCCGAGGGACAGACGACGTACGTCGCGGCCGCGTTCCCGAGCGCATGCGGCAAGACCAACTTCGCCATGCTGATCCCGCCGCGGCGCTTCGACGGATGGAAGGTCTGGACCGTGGGCGACGACATTGCGTGGATGCGGGTCGGCGCCGACGGGCGGCTCTGGGCAATCAATCCCGAGGCGGGCTACTTCGGCGTGGCGCCGGGCACTGGCCCCAAGTCGAACCCGACCGCCTTGAGGCTCGTCGAGCGCGACACCATCTTCACGAACGTCGCGATGACCGAGGACGGAGACGTCTGGTGGGAAGGGCTCACCGACACGCCGCCCGCGGGGCTCACGGACTGGCTGGGTCAGAAGTACGATCCCAAGTCGGGCAAGCCGGCGGCGCATCCCAACAGCCGCTTTTGCTCTCCCGCGACCAACAACCCATTCCTCTCGAAGCGCGTGAACGATCCCGAGGGCGTGCCGATCTCCGCGCTCGTCTTCGGCGGCCGGCGCGCGTCCACGATCCCGCTCGTGCTCCAGTCGTTCAACTGGATCCACGGCGTCTACATGGGCGCCACGATGGGCTCGGAAACGACCGCGGCCGCGACCGGCAAGGTCGGCGTGGTGCGGCGCGATCCGATGGCGATGCTCCCCTTCTGCGGCTACAACATGGGGGACTACTTCTGCCACTGGCTCGAGATGCGCGCGCGGATTCCCTACCCACCGAAGATCTTCATGGTGAACTGGTTCCGGAAGGGCGCGAACGGCTCCTTCGTCTGGCCGGGCTACGGCGACAACATGCGAGTGTTGAAGTGGATCGTGGATCGCGTGCACGGCTCGGTGGGCGGGCGCGAGACGCCGGTCGGCTGGGTGCCGCGCGAAGGCGATCTCGATCTCTCCGGCATGTCGATCGCGTCCGAGGATTTCGCCGAAGCGACTGCGGTGCGCCCCGAGGAGTGGAAGGAAGAGATCCGCCTCCAGGGCGAGTTCTTCCGGACGCTCGACCCCTATATGCCGCGCGCGCTCGAGCTGCAGCGCGAATTGCTCATGAGCTCGGTGGAGATGGGGAGTCCGGACGGGCGGGGGCGTTCTTAGAGAGGCATCAGCGAAGCAGGATCACCGGCACCGCCAACTCCATCCTGTCTCCACGCGCCACCGGCCGCAGCCAGTAGCGTCCCGAAGCCACGGGGCGCCCGCTCGCATCCCTTCCATCCCACTCGATCGATATGGATGTTGCCGCGCCGCCATCGCCCTCGAGTCGCCTGACCCTTCTTCCCGCCACGTCGAAGACCTCGATCGCGAACCGTCCAACCGCCGGACCGTAGCCGCTGGAAGAGAAGGCGAGATCATCGCCCCACCCGCCCCGTACGTTGATCCGTACGCGTCCCGGGGCTGGATTCGGGGAGACGGTGAGGAATGGCTCGGACGGCGGCGATATGGGATCGATCTCGACCGCCGTGATCGCGGCGTTGCCGGGCCGTTGCGAGAGAAGCCGGTTGCCGTCGCTCGCGAGGAGCGTGGCCAAGGGACCCGTGGTCGGTTTGAACACGGCGGCGCCGATCGCGCTCATCGGAGTCTGGTGCAAGGCAACCTCGAGCGCCTGGCCCGTCGCGGACCACGTCGCGAGACGC
>DASTKC010000197.1:0-2468 GCA_035716085.1 Candidatus Eiseniibacteriota bacterium
GACTCGGTCATGGCGATCGGCGGATCGCTCCTCCATCGGGCCGACATCGGGATCCTCGCGGTGTCGCTCGACAAGGGGGACACCCTCGTCGCCCTGAGCGAGAGCCGACGGCTCATCCCCGGGAGCAATGCGAAGCTCTTCACGAACGGCGCCTTCCTGGTCCGGTTCGGCACCGACTACCGGCGCGCGACCACGATCGACGCCCGGGGCAAGACGTCGCTCAAGGACTCGGGGCGCCGCGTCCGCCTGGACGGGGACCTCGTGCTCCGGGGAAGCGGAATGCCGGACGTGACCCAGATCCTGAGCCCCGGGTCGCGGGGACTTCTCGACTCGCTCGCGTATCTCCTCCACGAGGGCGGGCTGGAGCGCTTCGAAGGGACGATCTGGGTGGACGGCTCGCTCTTCGCCACGGAGCCCTACGCGCCGGGCTGGGCGATGGAGGACTACGTCTACGCCTACGGCGCGCCGGTGAATGCCATCCTCGCCAACGGAAATGCCGCGACGGTCGTCGCCACGAGCACGGGGAAGGGAAACGAGGTGACCCTCGCGCTCGATCCTCCCGAGGCCCCGCTCCGCGTGCGGGGGAAGGTCGACGTCGTCGCGTCCGGCTCGGGACGTCTCGACGTGAGCCGCGCCTTCGGGTCCCGCATGGTGGACGTCTGGGGGACGGTGCCGCGCGGGGGCGTGACGAAAAGGCAGGTCGCGATTCCCGATCCCGACTCGACGGCGGGGCTCTATCTCCTCGGCTCGCTGCGCCGCGCGGGGATCGAGGTGAAGGCTCAGGTCCGCGTGCTTCCTCCCGCGGGATCGCCCGAATGGGTGCGCATCGGCGCGCTCGCACGGAAGGACGGGAGCATGGAGGCGGCGTTCACGCCAGATCCGGGGCGGTGGAAGAGCGTGAAGAAGGACGCGACGGTGCCCGTCGTGTCCCTCCTCTCGCCCCCCGCGGCACAGATGGTGAGCGCGGTGAACGAGCTCAGCCTGAACGGAGAGACGGAAGCGCTCCTCAGGAATCTCGTCGACGGAACGGGGAAGGAGCGCATTCCCGCACTGTCGCGGCTCTACGAGATCGTGGCGCGCTCCGGCGTGGACACGCTCGATCTCTCGCTCGTCGATGGGTCGGGCCTCTCGCCCATGGATCTCGTGACTCCGCGCGCGGTCGTGACCTGGCTCTCGTGGCTCGATCGCGAGCCCTCGGTGGGGCCCGCGTTTCGCGAGGGGCTCGCGGGACCGGGCCTCCTGGGGACGCTCCGGAACCGCTTCGGCGGCGCGGAAGGGGGCGTCCAGATCCGGGGTAAGACCGGCACGCTGACCAACGTGAGCGCCCTCTCCGGGTATGTCACCACCGAGTCGGGCGAGCGGATCGTCTTCTCGTCGATCGCGAACGGCAATCGGGGGACCGTCGCGCCGGCGCGCGATTTCGAGGATCGCTTCGTCCGCCTCTTGAGCCGCTACAAGCGCGAGGCGATCCCCGTGCGGCGTCCCGGAACCATTCCGCGATGATCGCGCCCCCCAGGCTCCGTCCCGGCGACACCATCGGGGTCGTGGCTCCATCCGGCCCCGTGCAGCGAGGCGCCGTCCTGGCCGGCGCGCGCGCCCTGGAGCAGGCGGGCTTTCGCGTGCGCCTCGCGCGCCACCTCTACGACAAGCGCGGGCATCTCGCCGGCAGCGACGCAGCCCGCGCCGCCGACCTCAATCGCATGCTGGCCGATCCCGACGTGCGCTGCGTGCTCATGGCGCGCGGCGGCTACGGCCTCCTCCGGCTCGCGCCCGAGGTGGACTGGGCCGCGATGCGCCGCGACCCGAAGATCTACGCCGGCTTCTCCGACGCGACCTTCCTGCACCTCGGCTTTGCGCTTCACGCCAACGTGCGCACGCTCCACGGCCCCAATCTCCAGGGGTTGAAGGGGGGCGAGGCCCGGCGCTGGCTCGCCTGGGTCACACAGCCGAAACCCGCGGAATCGGTGCGCACGCTCCGCGCCCGAGCCAGCCTCGCCGCTGGGGCCGCCGTGGAGGGTAGGGTGCTCGGCGGCAATCTGACGCTCGTCCACTACGCGATCGGGATCGGAACGCTCCCGACGTTCCGCAACGCCATCCTCTTCCTCGAAGAAGTGAACGAGCCCCCGTACAAGGTGGACGGCATGCTCACCCACCTGGCGCTGGCAGGAGCCCTGCGCGGAGTCCGCGGCGTCGCCCTAGGCGACTTCACGAAGTGCGTCCCGCGCCCCCACCGCCGCGAGCTCCCCCTGAAGGCGGTCCTAACGGACCACCTCAGGCCGCTAGGCGGCCCCATCCTCAAGGGTCTCGCCGCAGGTCACGGTCCGAAAAACACGCCCCTCCCGTTGGGTGCCCGCGCCGTCCTGGACCCAAGACGGGCCACGCTGATCTATGAAGAGGGTCTGGTCTCCTAAAACCCGCGAACCGTGGGGGTAGACGAAGGGTCCGGTACAAGCGGAGGACGCCTCACA
>DASTKC010000198.1:0-41091 GCA_035716085.1 Candidatus Eiseniibacteriota bacterium
GAGGCGCTCCAGTTCTACCAGTCCTGGCGCGTGTTCGCGGCGCAGGAGGGGCGCGAAGGCGACATGCTCCTCCGCATCTACGACGTGACGGCGCTCATGGGGAGAACCCAGGATGCGCTCAAGGGCTACAACGACCTCGTGAACAAGTTTCCGCGCACGGCCGTCGCGTACGAGGCCCAGTTCCAGATCGGCTACCTGTACGAGACCGCGGTCCAGGATCTCGACGCCGCGGGCCGCGAGTACGACAAGCTGAAGAGCCAGCCGACGTCGGAGTTCCAGCAGCAGGCCATGCGCCGCTCGCAAAGCCTGGCCGCGATCCGCACGTACCGGAACTCGCTCGCGTCCGACTCGACCGGAGCGCGCGCCCACGCCGCCTTCATGATGGCGGAGCTCAACTACTTCCAGCTGGGGAAGCCGGATTCGGCAATCGTCCAGTACCAGCGCGTCGAGATGGAGTTTCCGCACAGCGTTTACGCGGCCAAGGCGGCGTACGCCCGCCTCTGGATCGCGACCCAGGACAAAGGGGACACGCTGGAAGCGATGCGCATCGCGGACATGATGGGGCAACGCTACCGCGGAACGCCGTACGCCGAATCGGGCCTCTATCTCTGGAAGCAGTGGAGCGGGCGCACCGACGAGCGGACCGCGCTCCTCGATTCGCTCCTCGCGAATCCGGACACGTCCCAGGTCGTCGTGCTGGAGCCAGAGCTCGCCGATTCGACGTTCGCGTCTCCCGATTCCACGCTCATCCGACCCCAGACCTACGCCATGACGCCGGCGGACAGCGCGCGCATGGACTCGCTCCGCCAGCACGCCCTCGAGATCCGCGAGCAGTACATGCGCGAGCACGGCGACAAGAAGCGCCCCAAGCCTCAGCAGCAGGTGCGGCCCCAGGGGCCCACGCCGCAGGTCCAGACGCCGACGCCCTCCGCGCCGAATGCCGCCGGCGGCGCGGCAGCGGCTGGCGCGGCCGCGGCGGGAGCCGCCGCCGCCGGAGGCTCGGCCCCCGCGGACAGCTCCACGAACCCAACGCCGCCGCCGTCCACCACCGCGGCTCCCGATTCGACAGCACGCCCCGACAGCACGACCCATGAGGACGACACGGGTCCATGAACCTGGTCTCCTGCTCGGTCGTCTCCAATCACGAGCTCAACCCCGGCAACTTCCTCATCACCCTCAAGGTGCCGCGGGGCTTCGCGCGCCCTCAGCCGGGGCAATTCGTGCACCTGCGGGTGGGGGACGGCCTGGAGCCGCTCCTTCGCAGGCCGTACAGCCTCGAGGGCTTCATGGAGAAGGGCGCGCTTCGCGCGGTCCGGATCTACTACTCCGTCGTGGGGCGCGGATCCGGCGTCCTGGCCCGGCAGGAGAAGGGGACGAAGCTCGACTTGATCGGCCCGCTCGGCATCGGCTTCGCGCCGAGACCGCGCCGGCTGCCGATCCTCGTGGCCGGCGGGCGCGGCGTGGCGCCGCTCCTCTTCCTGAGCCGGAGGCTTCGGGAGCGGAAGCGTCCGTACGTCTTCCTGTACGGCGCGCGGTCGAAGACGGAGCTCTACGGCGTGCGCGAGGTCCGCGGCGGCCGGGTGCACTTGGCGACGGACGACGGCTCGATCGGATACAAGGGGAGCGTGATGGATCTCCTCGCGCGCGAGTGGAGCGAGAGCGGGCACACGCCGCTCACGGCCGAGATCTTCACGTGCGGCCCGCACGGACTCCTTCACGCGATCTCCGATTTCGCGCGCGACCGGGGCATCCGGTGCGAGGCCTCGCTCGAGGGACCGATGGCGTGCGCCGTGGGCGCCTGCCGCGGATGCCCGGTGCCTCTCCTCCCGGGGGTGGACTCCGGACGCTATCCCGCCATGTGCCTCGAGGGGCCCGTCATGGATGCCACCGTCGTCGACTGGGCGAGGCTCCCATGAAGCCGTCGCTCGAAGTCCGGATCGGCGGGCTCACGCTCCGGAATCCCGTGCTCGTCGCGTCCGGCATCATCGGCTACGGGCGCGAGTACGAGCGGCTCACCGATCTCTCGCGCATCGGCGGCATCGTGACGAAGACGGTGACGCTCCGTCCGCGCGCCGGCAATCCGCCGCCGCGCGTGTGCGAGACGCCGTCCGGCATGCTCAACTCCATCGGGATCGAGAACCCCGGGCTCTCGGGCTACCTCGAGCAGAAGGTCCCGATCCTCCGCGAGCTCCCCTGCGCCGCCATCGTGAGCGTCGAAGGGGAGGACGTGGGCGAGTTCTGCGAGCTCGTGCGGGGCGTCGACGGAAGCGGCGCGGCGCACGCGATCGAGGTGAACATCTCCTGCCCCAACGTGGGCCCGCACGGAATGCGCTACTCGACCGATGCCGGCATGGCGCGCGAGGTGATGAGCGCGATCCGTCCGCTCACGAAGCTTCCGCTCATCGCCAAGCTCACCCCCAACGTCACGCGCATCGCCGAGATCGCGCAGGCGTGCGAGGACTGCGGCGCGGACGCGGTGTCGCTGGTGAACACGTTCGTCGGGATGGCCGTCGACGCGCGCACGCGAAAGCCGATCCTCGGCACGGTGCTCGGCGGACTCTCCGGACCCGCCATCAAGCCGCTCGCCCTGGCCAAGCTCTGGGAGACGGTCCAGGCGGTCGACATCCCGGTGGTCGGGATGGGCGGGATCGCCCGCCCGACCGACGCGGTGGAATTCCTGCTGACAGGCGCCACGGCCGTGGAGGTAGGCACGGCGATGTTCGCGAACCCGAGCCTCCCGGAGGAGTGCGTGGATGCGATCGAGGAGGCGGTGCGCCTGGCCGCGGGCACGAGCGTCGACGATCTGATCGGCGCGCTCGAGGTCCCGGAAGGACGCGGGGTGATCCGGGCCGGACGCGGGGCGCGGCGCGAGCCGGGGAGGCACGCGTCGTGAGCTTGCGCGATCGGCTGATCGTCGCACTCGACATGCCCGATCTGGAGCACGCGGTCGCGCACGTGGACCGGCTCGGCGCGGGCGTTCTCTGGTACAAGGTCGGGCTCCAGCTCTTCTACGCTTCCGGGCGCCGCGCGGTCGAGACGATCGCCGGGCGCGGCAAGAACGTCTTCCTCGATCTCAAGTTCCACGACATCCCGGCCACGGTGGAGAAGGCGATCCGCGCGCTCGATGGCCTCCCGATCTCGCTCCTCACCGTGCACGCCGCGGGCGGCCCCGCGATGCTCGAGGCTGCCGCTCGTGCGGCGCGCTCGATCGGCTCCCAGCCGACCGTGCTCGGCGTGACCGTGCTCACGAGCCTGGACGGGAACGAGCTTCCGGGCGTCTGGGATCCAGGCACCGATCTCGAGGCGAAGGTGCTCGCGTTCGCGAAGCTCTGCGCGGACGCCGGCGTCGGAGGCGTGGTCGCGTCTCCACGCGAGCTCGCAGCGCTTCGACGCGCGCATCCGGCTCCGTTCCGGATCGTGACGCCCGGCATCCGCGGTCCCGAGGATCGATCCCACGATCAGAAGCGGACTCTTTCGATCGGCGAAGCCTTCGCGCTCGGCGCCGATCACATCGTCGTCGGCCGCCCGATCCTCGAAGCGGCCGATCCCAAGGCGGTCCTCGCGGCCTACGAAGCGGCGGCGGGCCTCCATTCCTCCACCGAAAGGATGATCGGATGAAGGTCCTGGTGACCGGGATCACCGGTTTCGCAGGCAGCCACCTGGTCGACTACCTGCTCACGATCCCCGGCGTCGAGATCTCCGGCATCCTCCGCTGGCGAAGCCGCACCGAGAACATCGAGCACTTCATGGACAAGGTGCGGCTGGTCGAGTGCGACCTTCGCGACGCGTCCTCGGTGCGCGACGCGATCGACGAGCTCCGCCCGGACCGCATCTTCCATCTGGCGGCGCAGAGCTTCGTGCCCACGTCGTGGACGGCGCCGACCGAATCGCTCGTCACCAACGTCATCGGCCAGCTCAACCTCTTCGAGGCGGTGAAGAAGCTCGGCATCAAGCCGCGGATCCAGCTGGCCTGCTCGAGCGAGCAGTACGGGATGGTCTACGAAGACGAGCTTCCCATCCGCGAGACCAATCCGCTCCGGCCGCTCTCGCCCTACGCGGTGAGCAAGGTGGGGCAGGACGCTCTCGGCTACCAGTACTGGATGAGCTTCGGGATTCCGATCGTGCGCACGCGCGGCTTCAACCACGAAGGCCCGCGCCGCGGACCGGTCTTCGTCTGCTCGGATTTCGCGCGGCAGGTCGCCGACATCGAGAAGGGACGGAAGGCGCCGGTGATCCGCGTGGGGAATCTCGACGCCCGCCGCGACTTCACCGACGTGCGCGACATCGTGCGCGGATACTGGCTCTCCCTCGAGAAGGCCGAGATGGGCGAGGTCTACAATCTCTGCTCCGGCAAGGACTGGACGATCCGCGCGATGCTCGATCTCCTTCTCTCGATGTCCAACGTGAAGGTGAAGGTGGAGCAGGATCCGGCGCGCATGCGCCCGAGCGACGTGCCGGTGCTCCTCGGCGATGCCTCCAAGTTTCACAAGGCGACCGGATGGAAGCCGGAGATCCCCTTCGAGCAGACGCTCCGGGACCTGCTCGAGTACTGGCGGGCCCGGTAGCCGTTGCGTCTCTTCATCACGGGGGTGGCCGGTTTCGCGGGCGGCCATCTGCTCGAGCATCTCGCGGAAGTAGGTGGCTTCGAAGTCCACGGAGCGGATCACGCTCCGCTCGAGGCGCACCCGAACGCGGCCGCGCTCCGCGCGCGGCTCGCCTCCTATGGCGCGCTCGACATCACGAGCGCCGATGCGGTGGATTCCTGGCTCACCCCAAGGAAGCCTGACGCCCTGATCCATCTCGCGGCCCAGGCTTCGGGCGCGGACGCGCTCGAGAAGCCGGTCGCGACCTACGACGTCAATGTCATGGGCACGCTCCACGTCCTGGAAGCCCTCCGCCGCACGGCGCCCTCCGCGCGCGTGCTCGTGACGGGCTCGGCCGACGTCTATGGCTCGGGCGCGGCGGGCGGGCGCATCCGCGAGGACGCCCCGCTTCGGCCGGCCAACCCGTACGCCGGGAGCAAGGCCGCGCAGGACGTGATCGCCGAGATCTACGCTGCGACCTTCCACCTTCCGGTCATCCGGACGCGCACGTTCTCGCACACGGGGCCCGGGCAGAGGCCTCGCTTCGCGCTCGCGGGTTTCGCGGATCAGCTCGCCCGGATCGACGCCGGGTTCGCACCGCCCGAGATCCGTGTCGGCAATCTCGATGTCACGCGGGAGTATGGGGACGTCCGGGACGTGGTCCGGGCCTATGTCCTCCTCCTCCAGCGCGGCGAGCCGGGCGCGGCCTATAATGTCGCCACGGGCCAGGGCCACAAGCTCCGGGACCTTCTCGACCGCTTGATCGAGATCTCCGGAGTCGCGGCCACGGTCGTCGTCGATCCGTCGCGGGTGCGATCCCGCGACGCGGACCATCTCGTGGGAGATCCGGCCAAGCTCGTGAGCGCGACCGGCTGGAAGCCTCTTCGTTCCATCGAACAGACACTGTCCGATCTCTACCGGGACGCGCGCGATCGCGTGCTCTCCCAAGCGAAGGCCTAGGAGCCGCCCCTTGCGGATCACGATCGTGGGAACTGGCTACGTCGGGCTCGTCACCGGAGCCGGGTTCGCCGATTTCGGCAACCAGGTGCTCTGCGTCGACGTGGACCGCGCGAAGATCGAGACGCTGGAGCGCGGCCAGCTCCCGTTCTATGAGCCCGGCCTGGACGACCTGATCGCGCGGAACGTGCGCGAGCGGCGGCTTCGATTCGGGCTCTCGCTCGAGGAGGCGACCCGCTGGGGCGAGGCGATTTTCATCTGCGTCGGGACGCCCCAGGGGGAAGACGGGCGCGCCGACCTCAAGTACGTCGACGCGGCCGCGCGCGTCATCGGGCGGGCCATGAACGGCTACCGGCTCATCGTCCAGAAGAGCACGGTCCCGGTCGGCACCGCGGAGCGCGTGCGCGGGATCGTGAAGAAGAACGCGAAACGCGGAATGAAGTTCGACGTCGCCTCCAACCCCGAGTTCCTCCGCGAGGGGACCGCCGTCGAGAACTGGATGCGCCCCGACCGCGTGGTCATCGGAGCCGATTCCACCCGGGCGCGGCAGCTCCTCCGCGAGATCTACTCGCCCCTCTATCTCATCGAGACGCCGATGGTGCTCACCGATGTGCGCACCGCGGAGCTCATCAAGTACGCGGCCAACGCGTTCCTCGCGACCAAGATCTCGTTCATCAACGAGATGGCGAACCTGTCGGAGGCGCTCGGTGCCGACGTGAAGGACGTGGCCAAGGCGATGGGGCTGGACCGCCGCATCGGGCCCAAGTTCCTCCATCCGGGGCCTGGATTCGGAGGCTCGTGCCTGCCGAAGGACACGCGCGCCATGACCGGATTCGCGAAGAAAGCGGGCGTGAAGCTCCGGATCGTCCAGGCCGCGGTCGAGACCAACGACGCGCAGCAGGACATCGCCGTCGGGAAGGTGATGGACGCGCTCCCGGGAGCCCGGAAGTCGCGCACCGCCGCCATCCTGGGCCTCTCGTACAAGCCCGACACGGACGACCTGCGCGAGGCGCCAGCGCTCCACATCATCCGCGCGCTCTTGAAGCGCGGGGTGCGCGTGCGCGCGTACGATCCGGTCGTGCGCGAAGGGGCCGCGGGCGTCCCGGCGGGGATCACCTTCGCGGAGAACGCGTACGACGCGGCCAAGGGAGCGGACGCGCTGGTCATCGTCACGGAGTGGAACGAATTCCGAAGGCTCGACCTCGCGAGGATCAAGAGGGCCATGCGGCGGCGGGCGATCGTCGATCTGCGCAACATCTACGACCCGGCTTCGGTCCGGAAGCTCGGGTTCGACTACACCTCGGTGGGGAGACCAAATGAAGCTGATTGACGGAGTGGTGGTGAAGCCGCTCAAGGTGATCGCCGACGAGCGCGGGTACTTGATGGAGATGATGCGGAAGGACGACCCCTTCTTCCAGCGGTTCGGCCAGACGTACGTCTCGGTCGCGTATCCGGGCGTTGTGAAGGGGTGGCACTATCACAAGATCCAGACCGATCACTTCGTGATCGTGAAGGGGATGATGAAGGTCGTGATGTACGACGACCGCGAGAAGTCGCCGACCAAGGGGGTCGTGAACGAATTCTTCATGGGCGAGCGCAATCCGATCCTCGTGACGATCCCGCCCGGGGTGTGGCACGGCATGAAGGGAATCGGCAGCGAGCCCGCCATGCTCGTCAACTGCCCGACCGAGCCCTACAACTACAAGGAGCCGGACGAGTATCGCTGCGACCCGCACAAGAACGACATCCCCTACGACTGGGCGCAGAAGGATGGCTGAGCGCCTGGATCTCAACCGGTCGCGCCTCCTCGTCACGGGCGGCGCTGGCTTCATCGGCAGCAACTTCGTCCACCATCTCCGCCAGTCGTACCCCCAGGCGGCGATCACGGTGCTGGACAAGCTCACCTACGCCGGGAACCTCGCCAATCTCGAGGTGGTGAAGGACGACCCCGGCTACCGCTTCGTGAAGGGGGACATCTGCGACCGGAAGGTCGTGGCCGAGGCGATGGAGGGGTGCGACTTCGTCGTGAACTTCGCCGCAGAGACGCATGTCGACCGCTCGATCGATCACGCGGAGGACTTCGTCCTCACGGACACGTACGGCGTGTGGGTGCTCCTCGAGGAGGC
The DNA here is from genome assembly GCA_035716085.1 of Candidatus Eiseniibacteriota bacterium. Lineage (GTDB taxonomy): Bacteria > Eisenbacteria > RBG-16-71-46 > SZUA-252 > SZUA-252 > WS-9. Next base: position 7,667 of record DASTKC010000198.1, read on the forward strand.
GCGCAAGCGCAAGCTCACGCGGTTCCTCCAGGTCTCGACCGACGAGGTCTACGGCGAGATCCTGGACGGCGAGGCCACCGAGGAATCGCCGCTCCTCGCGCGGAATCCCTACGCCGCGTCCAAGATCGGCGGCGACCGGCTCGCGTATTCCTACTTCGCGACCTTCCAGACGCCGACGATCGTGACGCGCTGCAGCAACAACTACGGCCCCTACCAGTATCCCGAGAAGCTGATCCCGCTCTTCGTGACCAACGCGCTCGAGGACAAGACGCTTCCGGTCTACGGAAGCGGAAGGAACACGCGCGACTGGATTCACGTCCTCGATCACTGCCGCGCGATCACCGCCATCCTCGAGTCTCCGGGCGTGGAAGGGCACACGTTCAACATCGCCGGGAACAACGAGCGCTCGGTGAACCAGATCGCGGATCTCATCTTGAAGCGGCTCGGAAAGCCGGAGTCGCTCTTGAAGAGCGTGACCGACCGGCCAGGACATGATCGGCGCTACGCGATCGACGCGTCGAAGCTCGAGCGGATGACCGGCTTCAAGCCGCAGGTGGAGTTCGCGACCGGAATCACCGAGACGATCGACTGGTACAAGACCCATCGCTCCTGGTGGGAGGCGATCCGCTCCGGCGAGTTCCGCCATTACTACGAGAAGATGTACGGCGCCCGCTAAGGGAATGTAGGGAGGGAAGCCCCCCTGCGCCGCCTCGTCCGCTCCACGGCGATCCTGGGCTTCGGCTCGATCGCCACGATCGTGGCCGCCATCCTGCGCGCGAAGATCCTCGCCGCGTGGCTGGGACCGGAAGGCACGGGAGCGCTCGCGCAGCTCGCCGCGTTCACCGCGGTCCTGGTCCCGTTCGCCACCCTGGGGGCGGGAAGCGGCGTGATCACGATGATCGCGGACGCCCGGGCGCGCGGCGACCTGGACCGCGTGCGGCGCATCACGAGCACCGCGCGGTCGCTGACGTGGGCTGCCGGGATCGCGCTCGCCGTGCTGTCCTTAGCGCTCTCCCCCTGGATCACCGACGCGGTCTACCGCGACCGCGCGTTCGTCTGGGCCATCCTGATCGGCGCGGCCACCATCCCGCTCTCCGGCGTCGCCTCGATCCAGATCTCGATGCTCCAGGGATACGGCGCCGTCCGCGCGATGGCGATTCTGAACGGCCTCGTCGCGGCGACGACGATCGCCACGATCGTGCCGATGGCCTGGTTCTTCGGCGTGAAGGGAGCGGTGACGCAGCTCATCGTCCTCGCCGTGGCCCAGGTCCTGCTCGGGAACCGGCTCCTCAAGCCGTACGTGCCTTCCGCTCCCGCCGCGGCAGAGTCGACCGTGGATCGCTCACTCCTGCGCCCCATCGCGCGCTTCGGCGGGAGTGCGCTCCTCGTGGGGCTCTCCTCGACGCTCACGGTCCTCATCCTGCGCTCCATCATCGTGGACAAGCTCGGGCTCGGGCAGAACGGGATCTATCAGGTATGCGTCGGCGTGTCGGGCCTCACGATGCCCCTGATCCTGAACTCGATCACCGCGACCGTCTGGCCCGAGATCGCCGCACAGCCGACCGACGAGGGGGCGGGCGTTCCGATGCGGAGCGGCATCCGTCTCTGCTTCCTCCTCACCACGGGGCTCGCCGCGGCGCTCATGGTGGGAGCGCCGGTCTGGGTTCCGCTCCTCTACTCGACCAAGTTCCGTCCCGCGCTCGAGCTCCTGCCGTATCAGTTCCTCGGCGATTACTTCCGCGCCGCGGCCTGGATGTTCGGCATCTGGCTCGTGCCCCGGAATCGGCTCCGCCCGTGGGTGCTCTTCGACGTCGTGTACGGCCTCGTGATCCTGGGCGCCTTCCTCTTCCTCGTGGATCGGATCGGCGTGCGCGCGACCGTGATCGCGTACATGCTCGCCCACGTCAGCCACGCGGTGCTCCACTACGGCCTGGCGCGTCGCGCGATCGGATTCCGGCTCGGCCCCGACAACCGCGTGCTGCTCCTCGCGTCGCTCGCGCTCCTGCTCCTCCTCCTGGTGGTGCGCCCCGAGGACACCCCCGGGATGGTGATCGGAGCGATCCTGACGGCCGCCTGGGCCGCGCTCGTGGTGCGCCCGCGCGAGTGGCGGGGCCTCCGCGACATGGCGCTGCGGCAGATCCGGCGCTTCGCGCCAGGTCCGGGGCGCCCGGGAGGGGAATGAGGCCATCCGTCCTAGGGGCTATCCGCCGTCCCCCAGGCATGGCATCATCGTCGCCCTTGACCCAGATTCGCTCGATCAGCCATCGGATCGCCCCCCGCTTCGTCCTGGGGCTCACCGCCTGCTGCGCCGGCCTCCTCGTCCTGACCACAGCCTGGGCCCAGACGCCCGGAGCGGGCGTGTCCGATGATGCCGCCCGCGCCGCGCAGATCGACACTCCCATCGAGGGACGCGTGGATCCCACGACCTACCGCATCGGTCCCGGGGACGAGCTGGCCCTCCGCTACTCGGACCTCCTCGAGCCGAAGATCCTGCGCGTCGCTCCCTCGGGCGAGCTCCTCCTGCCCGACGTGGGAACGTTCCACGTCGCCGGTCTCACGCTGGCGGAGACCCAGGCGCGGCTCAAGGAGGCGCTCAAGCCGTACATCAAGGGGAAGGGGTTCGTGCTCGCGCTCAGCAGGCCGCGCCGGTTCCGCATGCCGGTGCTCGGCGACGTCGAGCGCCCCGGCTCGGTGACGCTCCAGGCCCCGGTGCGCGCGTCCGAAGCGATCGCGGCGGCCGGAGGAGTCACCGCCACCGGAGCGAGGCGCGGCATCGAAGTGCGCCGCTCGAGCGACACGCTCCGCGTGGATCTCGTCCAGTACACACGCGGCGGAGACCTCGCGTCGAACCCGCTCGTCTTCGAGACGGACGTGATCTACGTGCCCCCCGCGCGGAAGCGCATCGAGGTTCTCGGCGCGGTGCCGCACCCGGGGGCATATGATTTCGTCCCCGGCGACCGCCTCTCGACCGCGATCGCGCTCGGCGGCGGCACCCTCGCGGACGCGGCGCCCGAAGCCGCCGAGCTCGCGCGCGTGCGCGCCGACGGAACCCGGAGCGTCGAGAAGATCGCGATCGCCCAGGCGCTCGAGGCGCCAGGCGGGGACGCCGATCCGGTGCTCGCGGAAGGGGATCGCGTCTTCATTCCGTCACGGTCGCACTACCTGAAGGGCGCGCACGTCGAGGTCGAAGGCGAAGTGGCGCGGCCCGGACCGTACCCGATCACGGAGGGCGTGGACCGGATCCGCTCCGTGCTCGAGCGGGCCGGCGGGTTCACCGACCAGGCGGACCGTGCCGCGATGCGCGTCGAGCGCATGGTGAAGGACGAGGAGCCCGATTCGGTCTTCCTCCGGATCGCGCTCCAGCAGGAGGAGCTCCTCGCCGGCTCCGACCGGTCGTACGTGATCGCGAAATCGCGCGAGCGGCAGGCCATCTCCGCGCACGTCGGCGTGCTCCTCGAAGCCGGCGACGAGCGGGGCGATCTCCCGCTTCGCGACCTGGACCGGATCGTGGTCCCGAAGCGAGTCCCCTACGTCTCGGTCCAGGGCGAGGTGAGGGCGCCGGGCTACGTGCCGTATCGCGAGGGATGGAAGGTGGACGACTACGTGAAGGCGGCGGGCGGCACCACGTCGCGCGCCTACAAGAGCCGGACGCGCGTGACCTTGTCGCTGACCGGCCGCCCCGTGGCCGCGGAGGACGTCGGGGCGCTCCGCCCTGGGGACCAGGTCCTGATCCCGTCCAAGCCCGACCGCAATCCGTGGGGCACGATCCGCGACGTGATCGGCGTGGTCGCCGCCGCGTCGGCGATCGTGATCGCCGTGGAGGCGGTGAACCAGTGAGCATGGCGCTCGCGCGGCGGGACCGGGAAGACTTCATGGGCGTCGTGCGCGCGCGTCGCCGCTTCCTCGCGCTCAACGTCCTCGCGACCACGCTCGTCGCGCTCGGGATCAGCCTGATCCTCCCGAAGTGGTACACGGGTCGCGCGGTCCTCCTTCCGCCGGTGGAGGACGACGCCACCTCCGCGCTCAGCATGCTGATGCCGAAGTCGCTCGGCTCCGTGCGCCTTCCCGGCGCTCCCACGATGGCGGACGTGTTCGTCGCCGTGCTGAAGAGCCGCTCCGTGGCCGACCGCCTGGTGTCGCGATTCGATCTCGTGCGGCGCTATCACCTGAAGGACGAGGAGCGGGCGGTGAAGGAGCTCAGCTCGCACGTGGCCTTCCGCCTCGGCGACGAGGGAACCATCACGATCGCCGTGGAGGACAAGGACCCCAAGACCGCCGCGGCCATGGCGAACGCGTACGTCGAGGAGCTGGACCGCTTCAACGTCGAGACGCGAACCTCGAGCGCCAAGCGCACGCGCGCCTTCATCGACGAGCGCCTGACCCTGGCCAAGCAGGACCTCGCGAACGCCGAGGACCGGATGCGCGCGTATCAGCAGCAGCACAAGCTCCCGGCGCTATCGCCTTCCGCCCAGGGCGACACCGACGTCGGCGCGAATCTCATGGCGCAGAAGATCGCGCTCGAGGTGAAGCTCCAGGTGCTCCAGCAATCGCTCGCCGAGTCGAGCGAGGAGGTGCGCCGAGTCCGCCAGGAGCTGGCGGCGATCGACAGGCAGGTCGGCGGGCTCCCCCAGGCGGGGATCGAGATCATGCGGCTCTGGCGCGACGTGAAGGTCCAGGAGCAGGTCTTCGAGCTGCTGACGGCGCAGCTCGAGGAGGCGCGCATCCGGGAGACCCGCGACACGCCGACGGTGCAGGTGCTGGATCACGCCGTGGTCCCGCTCCACAAGTCGCGGCCGAAGCGCGCCCTGGTCGTGCTCGCGGGGTTCGTCATCGGTCTGGCCGGTAGTCTCACATGGGTGCTTCTGCACGACCGGCCGCGCTAGCGGCGCCTCCGTCCCGCCTCTCCCTCGGGGCTCTGGCCTGGATCGCGCTGGCCGAGCTCCTTCTCCTCCTCCTCGGTTGGAAGCTCGGCAGCCTCGCCTGGCCGCTGGCGGGCGCCTTCGCCGTCGCGTTCGCGCTCGTGGCCTATCGATCGCCCGAGACGGCCTGGATCCTGGTCTGGATCGCCACGCCGTTCTCACGCGAGATCGTCGTGGTGGGCGGCGCAGCGGTCTCCGTTCCCACCGAGCCCATGATGGCCGTGGCCGTCGGCGTCTGGATCCTACGGCGCTGGCCCTGGCGCGAGGGCTCCGCCGGCCCGCGATCCATCACCCGTCCGCTCTTCGTGCTCGCCGCGATCGCCCTCGTTTCGATCGCCGTGAGCCGGTTTCCCTTCGAGGGAATGAAGGCGTGGATGATGGCGGCGCTCTATGTCGTGTTCGGCTACCTCTACTTCGTCTCGACCCCGTTCGATGCCCGCCGGGCGAAGCTCTGGATGGCGCTCGGGGTGCTGCTCGCCTCCCTCCTCTCGATCTACGCTTCGTATCGCGTCCTCTCGGCCGGCATCGGAGTGCGCTCCGCGTACGGCGCGGCGCGCCCGTTCTTTCCGGAGCACGGAACGTTCTCCGCCTACCTCGCCTTCTTCCTCCCCGTCGCCATCGTGCAGAGTCTCGCGCGCGAGCGGGGACGACTTCTCTGGACCCTCGGCTCGGCAGCGATCCTCGTCGGGATCGTGCTCTCGTTCACGCGCGCGGCGTGGCTCTCCGCCGTCTTCGTCCTCCCGCTCCTGCTCGTGTCCTGGATGCTGGGGCGAGGCGGCGCTTCGCGCCTGTGGCTTCCGCTCACGATCGTCGCGCTCGTGTCGGCCTGGATCGGGACGTCGCGCGTGGCGGATCCGTTTCTCGGGCACGCGCGCACCATCGTGAACAGCGGCAACGTCTCCAATCTCGAGCGCGTCAATCGATGGATGGCGGCGGCCGAGATGATCCGCGCGCGACCGCTGACCGGGGTGGGATATGGGGTCTACCCTGAGGCCTACCATCAGTACCGCCGGAAATCGATCGTGACCGATCAGGCCCTCACCACGTTCGGCGTGCACAACGAGCTCCTGCGAATCCTGTCCGAGACAGGCTGGCCCGGACTCGCCGCCTGCCTCTGGTTCGTGGGGTCCGTGGCCGTCGTCGGGTTCAGGACCTTCCTCGACCGGCCGGGATCGGCCGAGGGCCGGCTCGCGCTCGGATTGATCCTCGGTCTCACCACGTACGCGGTCCACAGCCTCTTCAACTCCTACCTGGGCATCGACAAGATCACCACGCCCTTCTGGGTCTTCCTCGGGATGACCGCGGCGCTCGGAAGCGCGAGGACCTCGAACGCGGCCCCGGACGAGAAGGACGCGGCGTGAGGGCGAGGATGCGCCGCTGAGCGTCATCCTCATCGTCGCGAACGCGCTCGCCCTGGCCGCCGCGTGGGCCCTCGCGGCGAGGCTGGTCCCCGAGGGTCGTGGCACCGCGGTGGTGCTTGGATTTGCGCTGGTCCTCGCGTCGCTCCTCGTGGTGAGCGTCGAGGTCGTGGGCGCCTTGGGGCTCCTCATCGCGCCCATCGCGCTCCCGGGTGTCGCATCGGCGCTCGCGCTGGCCCTACTCATCTCGACGCGCGTCGTTCCGCGCGAGCCATCGCCGGCCGGCCAGCCCGCCGCCTCCGCGAGCACCGGCACGGGACCGGGTCCGGTGCACGTCGTCGATCGGGTCGCAAGTCGCGAGGCCCGCGCGATCGGGTTGTCCGCGGTGGTGCTCCTCCTGACCTGGCTGCCGCTCGCCTGGAGCCGGCTCGCGCTTCCGCCCGTATCGTGGGACGCGCTCACGTATCACCTCGCGTTTCCCGCCGGATGGCTCGAGCGCGGCGATCTCGCGACGACCGTCCCCGCGTCCGGCGATGCGGCAAACACCTTCTATCCGCTCGTGGGACAGATGCTCCTCGCCTGGAACCTCGTCTCGACCGGCACCGACCGGTGGACGGTCATCGCTCAACTTCCATTCCTCCTCGCGGGAGCTCTCGCCGTTTCCGGCATCGCGCGGCATCTGGGCGCGACGCGAGGTCCGGCTCTCCTCGCCGGCCTCCTCTTCGCCGCCACGCCGGTCGCGCTGCGCCAGAGCGTCGAGGTCATGCTCGACGTGGAGCAGGCGGCGCTCTTCGCGATGGCCGCCTACTTCGCGCTCCGCTCCCGAAGCGGGAGCCCGGGTGACGCCATCCTCGGATGGCTCGCGGTCGCACTCCTGGCCGGGCTCAAGTATTCGGGAGCCGTTCTCGCGGTCCCGCTCGTCCTCCTCCTCGTTGTCTCGGGTCTTCGTTCGGGACGGAGCGGTGTCGCGAGTCTCGGCGTGGGTCTGATCGCGGCGCTCGCGGTCGGAGGCTTCGCGTACGTGCGAAACGCCGTCACGTGCGGGAACCCGTTCATGCCGCTCGAAGTGACCGTGGGCGGGCACGTTCTCTGGCCCGGATCGTCCCATGCGGCCGCCTACTTCGGCCCGAACGCGCCGCGTCTGGGATGGCGGGAGCTCCTCCTCTCCCCGCGCTGCGTTCTCGAGATGGGGGTCGTCTTCCTCCCCGCGCTCGCCATCCTTGCGATCGGCGCGCTCGCCTTACGCGGCTCGAAGGAACGCATGTGGCTCGCGTGGATCGGAGTCGCGGCGTTCGCGCTGTCCGCCCTCGTCCTCCCGTTTCGGGAGCACCGGTACTTCCTGCCGGTCGTCGCGGCGGCCTGCGCTCTCGCGCCCGGACTCCTTCGAGGCCCGAGGTCGAGGACCTGGTTCGCGCGCGCGGTCCCGGTCGTCGTTCTTCTGCAGGCGCCCGTCTCGCTCGCCTACGTGGCGAAGGACGTCATGGTCCTCGGTCCGGCCGGAGCGGCGCATGCGTTCGGCCATGGTGCTTCGACCGGATACGAGAGCTCCCGGTACGAGCGATGGCTCTCCTACTGGAGCACGCGCCATGAGTGGGAGGACCGCGCCCACGCGCGCGCCGATCTCAGGGACATGGCCGCCGCGTGGGCCTGGATCGCCGGGCACACGGACCTCGCTCCCGCGATCGTGGCCTATGCCGGAGCGAACACTCCCTATCCATTCACCGGTGAAGGCTCGCGCAATCGCGTTCTCTTCGTGCCGCGCTCGGGCGCCGCGGACGGGACTACGTATCGGTGGGGAAAGCCGCCCGCTTCGGTCCAAGAACCCGATTCGACCGCCTGGCGCTCGAACGTTCGAGCCCTCGGCGCCGCCTATCTCTGCGTCGTGCGACTCGACGCGCGCTACGGCGGGAGCGGAGCGTTTCCGATCGAAGACGAATGGGCGCGCGCGGACACGGACGGGTTCTCGCCGCTCTGGACGTCGGAGAACGCCCGGATCTACGGGGTCCGGGTCCGCTGAGCGAGGGACGCCCTGCGGCGTCCGCGAAGGAGAGCGGCGACGAGCACGAAGGGGACCGCCGGCACGAGCGGGATCCGCCGGGGATCGAAGCGCCACTTGGACCAGACCACGAGCAGGAGCGCGCCCGCCAGCGCGGCGAACCAGACCGCGAGGCCTGGCTCTCCCTGGAGCGCCAACGTGAGCGCGATAACCGCGGCGATGATGAAACCCGTGCAGGCACGCACGAACGGGCGGCGCATGCGAAACGGTCCCAGGCGCGCGATTTCGATGCGCTCCCGAAACGCGGCCGGGTGCCGCCTGGCGAGGAGGGGATCCATCTCGTAGCGCTGGGCCCAGCGGATGGGATCCAGCCATCCGGGGTGCTCCCTGGGGTGCTCGACCCGTATCGCCGGATCGAACGCCGCGCGCGCCCCCTGCTCGAGCGCCGTGAATCCGAAGTCGGAGTCCTCGCGAAAGTAGACGCCCCGCTCCGGATCGAAAAACTGCTCGCAGTAGCCGCCGATCCGCTCGAAGAACGATCGCAGGACGATGAGATTGGTGGGGAGGAAGGTGAGCTCTCCCGGCTCGCGGCGCCGCGCCGGACTCCCGTCGGGGAGGACCGTCGCGCCTTCGAGCACGTCGGTCCCGGGGTCCCTCTCGAGACGCTGCGCGGCGAGTGCGAGCCAGTCGCTCGACGGGAGGCAGTCGTCCTCGGTGAACGCCAGGTAGTCGCCCATCGCGCGCGCCGCGCCCGCGTTGCGGGCCGCGCCCGGCCCACGCCGCTCGCGATTCGAGACCGTCGTGGCGCTCATCGCGTCGAGGCGGCGCGCGATTCCGGTCGAAGGCTCCGCCCCGTCGAAGCTGACGACGAGATCCCAGCGGGATCGATCGAGAGTCTGCGACGCCAGGGCGTCGAGGAGCGTGTTCAGGCGATGGTCCTGACCGAGAGTGGGAACGACGACCGTGAAGCGGAGGGCGGTGGGATCGGCGGGCACGCGGCCCCGGGTTCAGCGAGCCGCGGGCTGGACGCGCTCTAGGGCGCGCACGTGATCCCGGAAGAAGGCCACGGTTCGCGCGAGCCCCTCGTCGAAGGGCATGGTCGCGCGCCAGCCGAGGAGCGCCGCCGCCTTCTCCGTGTCGAGGCATCGCCGCGGTTGCCCGTCGGGCTTCGTCGGATCCCAGAGAAGCCGCCCCTTGAAGCCCGCGTGGCGCGCGATCGTCTCCGCGAGATCGCGGATCGAGATCTCGAATCCCGCGCCCAGATTGACCGGGTCGCTCCCCTCGAGGCGCTCGAGGGCGGCCACGAGGCCCCGCGCCGCGTCCTCGACGTAGAGGAACTCGCGGGTGGCCTTGCCGGTGCCCCAGACCTCGATTGTGTCCGCGCCCGTCTCGACCGCCTCGACGCACTTGCGGACGAGGGCGGGGATCACGTGCGAGCTCTCCGGGTCGAAGTTGTCGTAGGGCCCGTAGAGATTCACGACGAGCACGTTCGACGCGTCGAAGCCGAATTCCTGCCGGTACGCCTGCGACTGCACGAGGAGCATCTTCTTCGCGAGGCCGTACGGCGCGTTCGTCTCCTCCGGGTAGCCGTTCCAGAGATTCTCCTCGCGGAACGGGACCTCGGTGAACTTGGGGTAGGAGCAGATGGTGCCCACGCTCAGGAACCGCCCCACGCCCGCGTTTCGAGCGTGCTCCATGAGGAGCGATCCCATCATCAGATTTCGGTAGTAGTAGGTGCCCGGGTAGCGGCGGTTGGCGCCGATGCCGCCGACCGACGCGGCGAGGTGCAGGATCGCCTGAGGCTTCAGGTCCTCGAGCATCCGCTCGACGGACGACTCGTGCGTGAGGTCGTAGTCCGCGGAGCGGAAGGTCACGGCGTTCCTGTAGCCCTGCGCCTCGAGCTCGGCCATGACGTGCCGTCCGAGGAAGCCGGCTCCGCCGGTCACGACGATGCGGGTGTCCTTGTTCATGAGTCTCCTTGGTGGCGATTCGGACCCGGAGTGTCCCAGAGCCCGCCGCGGCAAGTCAAGGCGACGCGGCAGGCTCCTTGACGGCTCGAAGCTCGAACTCGAGATTCTCGGCGCGCACGACGAACGCGAAGAGCTGCTCCCATCGCGCGGGGAATCGATTCGCGAGCGCGGCCGCGCCCGTCATCCGCCACAGGCGCGGGAACAGGATGCGGCGGCGCACGCGCTCGAAGCGGGCGCTCGTGTAGAGAACGTTCGGACTCGCGGCCAGGAATCCATCGAACGCGAATGCGCCGAGGACGTGGCGGTGCGTGGGATCGTTGTAGGCGTACCAGCTGCTGAAGTGAGGGGTTCGAATGCGGACGAGCGCTCCGTGGCGCGCCACGCGGTGCACCTCCGCCATGACGGCCGGGATGTCCTCGAGATGCTCGATCACGTCCTGCATGACGATCAGATCGAACGAGTCGGACGGAAGAGGGTAGGGCATCCGATCGAGATCGTGGATCACGTCCGCCTGGGAGGCGGGGCTATGGTCCACACCGACGATCTCGGACGCCTGGGACGCTTCGGGAAAGTCCCGCTTGGCATGACCGCAGCCCAAGTTGAGCACGCGCATGGAGCCGCAGTCTATCCAAGGCGAGCCCCGCCCGGCCAGGGCCTTGACCCCGGGACGGCCCGGCCCCAGGATCACGGGGTGTCGCTCGCCCTCGAGCGCGGGGCCGCGCTCTCGTTCCTCCTTCTGGCCGCCGCGCTTCCCTGGTCCATCGCGCCCATGTCGATCGCGGTCGCGCTGTCGGGCGCGCTCACGCTCGCATGCTGGTGGCGCCCCGGAGGCGCGCGCTGGGTGCGCACGCCGGTCGATCCGGCCGCCATCGTGTGGCTGATCGCGCTCGGGATCGCGGCGCTCGCCGGGGAGGATCCGGCGGGGAGCGTGAATCGCGTCACGAAGGGATTCCTTCTCGCCATCGTTCCTCTTGCGGCCTATCACGGACGCGATCCCAAGCTCGCGCGGCGCGCGATCGCGGTGCTCCTCGTTTCGGCGGCCGTCGCGACGGTGTTCGCGCTCGTGAAGTTCGCCATGCAGGGGGGCGCGTTTCCGGTGCGCGTGCGGGGCGCGGTGGGGCATCCACTCACCTACGGCGGTCAGGCGATGCTCCTCGCGGTGCTCGCGGGGGCGATCCTCCTCCGCTCGCGCGACCGGCGCTGGAAGGGCGCGGCCGGCGCGCTGCTCCTTCTGCTCGCCCCGGCGCTCCTCGGGAGCTACACCCGGAGCGCGTGGATCGGCACCCTCGTCGGATTCGCGATCCTGATCGGCTTCACGCGCGCGCGATGGCTCCCCGCGCTCCTGGGAGCGCTTCTCGTCCTCGTGCTGGTCCTGCCTGGCGGCTACCGGGAGCGCGCGCTGAGCGTGTTCCATCCGCACGGCGTCTGGAACCGCGAGCGGATCATTCTCTGGGACGCGGGGTGGCGGATGTTTCGCGACCATCCGGTGACCGGAGTCGGGCTCGAGGACTTGAAGCCCTGGGTGGCGCGATACCGCTCGCCCGAGGCGCACGAGCCGCCGCACGGCCACATGCACAACGTGTATCTGCAAGTGCTCGTCACGATGGGCGTGATCGGATTCGCGGCGTTCGTCTATCTGGTCACGGCGCTCTGGCGCACCGCCGCGCGCCGTCTCCGCGTCGATGCGCGCTCCCTAGACGCGGATCCCTTCGGCATGGCCCTTCGGATCGGGACCGTGGCCGCGCTCGCGGGATTCCTCGTCGCGGGACTCTTCGAGTGGAATTTCGGCGACGAGGAGCTTCTCGATTTCCTGTTCACGCTGATCGGCCTCGCCTGGGCGGCGAGCGCCTGGAGGCACGTACGCCCCGTCGCGCCGCCCTCGTCCTGACGCCGCGGCTTCCGTGGCCGGAGGATGACGGGGGACGGATCGCCACGGCCCAGTCGATCTGGGCGGCGGCGCAGGAGTACGACGTCACGGTGATCTCGTTCGCGCAGGAAGCGCCCGGCCCCACGCCTGAGCCGTGGCTTGGTCTCGGCATCGACGTGAAAACGGTGCCGCATCGCCCGCCGTCCAAGCCCGTCGCCCTAGCCCAGGGGCTCTTGGGGAAGCTCCCCTACACGCTCGCGCGCTACCGGAGCGCGGCGTTCGCCCGTGTCGTGGACGAGTGCGTCCGCACCCTTCGCCCCGCGTTCGCGCTCGCGAACAACCTCCACACGGCCTCGTATGTCGATCGCCTCGACGGCGTCCCGCTCGTTCTGCGCGAGCAAAACCTCGAGCACCTCTGGATGAGCCGCTACGCCGAGGAGTCGCTCGGCGGCCTGGCACGCGTGTACGCGGGCATCCAGGCCCGTCGGCTCAAAGCCGCCGAGCGAGCGTTTTGCCGCGCCGCGGCGCTGACGCTCGCGATCCAGGATCTGGAGCGGGACGCGCTGCGAGCGCTCGCCCCCGGCGCGTGGATCGAGACCTTGCCGGTCGGGATCGATCTCGACCGATTCGGTGAGCCGCGGACCGCCGATCCGCCGATCGTGCTCCTAGCGGGGGCGTTCGGATGGCCGCCGACCGCGTCGGGCGCGATCCGGTTCCTGAAGGACGGTTGGCCGCGAGTGCGCGCGGCCGTTCCGGGCGCTCGCCTGCGCGTGGTGGGGAAGTCGCAGCCGGACGACCTCGTGCGCGCCGCACGCGCTCTCGGTGCGGACGTGGTGACCGTCGTTCCGTCGATGGCCGAGGAGATGGCTCGGGCCTCGGTGATGGTGGTCCCGCTCTGGAGCGGCGCCGGGGCGCGCGTCAAGATCATGGAAGCCCTCGCGGCGCGCCTCCCGGTCGTCGCGACGCCGATCGGGGCCGAAGGGTTAGGGCTCGAACAAGGGCGTCATCACGTCGAAGGGGAGAGCGCGGGGGAGTTGGGGGACCGGACGGGCGCGCTCCTTCGCGACCCGGAGCGGCGCGCGTCGCTCGCGCGGGAAGGCCGGGCGTACGCGGAGGCCCACTGGTCGCAGGCCGCCGTGGCGCGGCTCCAGAACGAGCTCGTGGGACGAATCGCTCGATGAACGAGTACGTTCTCTTCTTCCTGTCGGCCGTCGTGTCCGTGGTGGTGAACGCGCTCGGCCGCCTGCGTGGGCGCTCCGAACCGAGCCGCATCCTCGTCGTGAAGCTGGACCATCTCGGGGACGTGATCCTCGCGACTCCGGCCATTCGCGCGCTCCACATGCGCTACCCCAAGGCCGTGATCGACGTGCTCGTCCATCCCGGGGGTACGGCCGCGGTCGCGCATCATCCCGGCGTCCACAGCGTCCTCACGTATCGCTCGCCGCGATTCTCGCGCGATGGAACGGCCGACGATTCGTCGCGCCTCCACGAAGTCGCCCGGACGCGGTACGACACCGTCGTGGAGCTGCGCGGCGACGGGCGGACGCTTCTCCTGCCGTTTCGGACCGGCGCCCGTCGGCGCGTGGATCGAGGAACGGTGCGACTCCGCAATAAGGCCCTGCGCGTCCTCGGACGCGCGCCTACGCTCCACGAGGTGGAGACCAATCTCGAGATCGTGCGGCCGCTCGTCGGGGCGCCGGCGGCTCGTCCCCGGGTCGAAGTGGATCCTGGGCCCGAGGCGCGTGCCTCGCTGACCCGGACGCTCGAGGAGCGGGCCGTTCCGGCCGGTGCGCGCCTCGTCGTGCTCCACCCGGGCGCCGCGTGGCGTCCGCGCGCGTGGCGCCCGGAGCGGTTCGGGGCGGTTGCCGACTGGATTCTCGGCCACTATGATGCCCAGGTCGTGCTCGTCGGCTCCGAGGACGAGCGGGATGTCGAGGACCTGGTGCGGCGCTCGATGCGGGAGGATCGGGCTCTGGCGATGACCGGCTCGCTGACGCTCGAGGAATTGACGGCGCTGCTCGGTCGATCGGCCCTCTTCATCGGGAACGACAGCGGCCCCGCCCACCTGGCGGCCGCCTGCGGCGTACCGTCCATCGTGCTCTTCGGACCCCAGGACCCGCGCCGCTTCGGTCCGTGGTCGGAGCGCACCCAGGTGCTTCACCATCCGGTCGCGTGCTTTCCGTGCCGCCAGACCGTGTGCGTGATGGCCGAGGATCCCTGCGTGAACCGAAACGAAGTCGCCGACGTGATCGCGAGAGCGCGCGACCTCCTGGGGCCGCCCGAGCGCGTCCAAGCCGCGGCGCGGGGCTGAGCGTGTTCGCCCGGCACCGCCAGCTCCTCCAGATCGGCGTCTTCTTCCTCGACGCGCTCCTGATCTTCGCGGCGTGGTGCGTCGCGTACTGGCTCCGCTTCCACGCGCTCCACCTGGCGGCGCCGCGCGGAGTGCCTCCGATCGAGCGCTACCTCTGGATCGGGGCCGTCCTCACGCCGTTCGGGCTCTTGATCCTGCGCTCCTTCCGCCTCTACCGCTCGGCGCGCACCGCGCGGCTCTCGCAGGAGCTCTGGACGCTCGTACAGGGCGTGGCGATCCTCACGGCGGTGGCCGCGCTCGCGTCCTATTCGATTCGCGGAGAGGTCGCGCGCTCGGTGCTTTTGATCTTCGCGGTCGTGGCGGCGCTCCTCCTGACGGCCGCGCACGCGGCGATCCGGCTCGCGCTCCGCGCCGCGCGACGGAGCGGCCACAACCTGCGCCACGTGCTCCTCGTGGGCACGGGCGATCTCGCCGAGCGCGTCGGGCGGAAGATGATCGCGGAGGCGGACTACGGCCTTCACGTGATCGGGATGGTCTCCGCGGACGCCACGGAAGTGGGGAATCACGTCGGGCCGTTCCTCGTGGTGGGCTGCGTCGCGGATCTGCCGGGGCTCGTGACCGAGTCCGGGGCGGAGCTCGTGTACGTGGCGTTTCCGCGCGCGGAGCACGAGGCCGAGCAGGACGCGCTCGAGCGGCTCGGCGACTCGACGGCCGCCGTCCGCCTCGTGCCCGATCTCAACCGCAGGCACACCCTGAACGCGAGCGTCGAGGATTTCGACGGCACGCCGGTCGTGCTCGTGACCGAGACGCCGGAGCAGGGCTGGAACTCGGTTCTCAAGCGCGCGTTCGATCTCGCCGTCTCGGCAGCGTCCCTGGTCTTGCTGTCGCCGCTTCTCGTCGCGATCGCGCTCTGGGTGAAGCTCGACTCGTCCGGCCCCGCGCTCTACGCGCAGGAGCGCGTGGGCTCGAACGGACGCCGGTTCCGCATGCTCAAGTTCCGCACCATGCGCACGGACGCCGAAGCCGCGGGGCCGCAGTGGAGCCAGGCCGAGGATCCGCGCCGGACGCGGGCGGGCGAGATCCTCCGGCGCCTCTCCCTCGACGAGCTGCCGCAGCTTTGGAACGTCCTCGTGGGCCACATGAGCCTCGTCGGCCCGCGCCCCGAGCAGCCGGTCTTCGTCGACCGGTTCCGCGCGTCGATCCCGCGTTACATGCTCCGGCACCACGTGAAGTCGGGCATCACCGGCTGGGCGCAGGTGAACGGCCTCCGCGGCGACACGCCGCTCGAGCGGCGGATCGAGTACGACCTCTACTACATCGAGAACTGGTCGATGAGCTTCGACATGAAGATCCTCGCCCTCACCGTCGTTCGCATCTTCCGCGACCCGAGCGCGAACTAGGAGGCGTTGGCATGGCGTTACGGCTCCACGTGGGCTGCGGCACCGTGTACCTGGACGGATACGTGAACCTGGACGTCGAGGTGCCGGGCTACTCCTTCCTCGCGACCGAGCGGCCCGATCTCGCCGATCGAAACCGCACGACGGTCGACCGCTACTACAAGAAGGAGGAGTCGCAGGCGACGCTCGAGCACGGACCGGGCGAGATCCAGTACTGCGTCGTGGATCGCTTCGCCGATCTTCGCGCGCTTCCGTTCGCCCCCGATTCGGCCGACGAGATTCGAACCGTGCAGGTGCTCGAGCACCTCGACATGCGGGAAGCGCCGCGCGTGGTGCGACACTGGTACGAGGTCTTGAAGCCTGGCGGAATGCTCCACGTGGACGTCCCCGATTTCGAGGAGACCGCGCGCCAGCTCCTCGCGCAGCCGGACGAGCCGTCGAAGGACTGGTACTACCGGCTCGTCTACGGCAGCCAGAAGAACGCGTACGCGTTCCACAAGAACGGCTTCAGCCCGGCGCGACTCGAGCGGCTCCTGCGCGAGGCCGGCTTCCGCGAGGTGCGCCCGGTCCCGAACCGGATCCACTTCTACCCGGTGGCGATCGCCGAGGCGATCAAGTAGCGCGGCCGCGAGCGACCCCGAACCCAGCGTGCGCATCTTCCTCGTCCTCCACCGGAGCCCCAACCCGGCGATCACGTCGGACCTCTGGAAGGACAACCTCCACGATCCGCTCGTCGCGATGGGGCACGACGTCGTGCTCTGGGGAGAGGGAATCGCTCCGCTCTTCGATCTCGACCCCGACGATCCGGGAACGGCGGAGCCCCGGGCGCGCTTCACCGAGCGCTTCCTCGAGGCGGTCGAGGAGGCCCATCGGGCCTCGCCGCTCGACCTCGTCATCACGTACGTCATGGACAGCCATCTCGAGCCCGCCGCGATCGATCGCGTTCGCGACAAGATCGCGCCGGTCCTCAATTTCTTCTGCAACAACGTGCACCAGTTCCATCTCGTGCAGAGGAACGCGCGCCACTACTCCTTCTGCCTCGTACCGGAGGCGGAAGCGATCCTTCGCTACAAGCGGGCGGGGGCGGAGCCCCTTTTCTTTCCCATGGCGGCGAACCCGGACCGCTACCGCCCGATGGACGCCTCCTACCGGTACGACGCCACGTTCTCCGGACAGCGCTACGGCGATCGGACCTCGTCGATGCTCGCGCTTCGTGAGGGAGGCGTGGACGCACACGCGTTCGGCCAGTACTGGGATCCGGCGCCCGTTCCCGAGGACTCATCCGCCGGCTTCGGGCAACGGGGGATTCTGGCGCGCGCTGTGGAGCTCGCGTTCGGCGGCCGGAACGTGCTCCAGGCGATGCGCGACCGGATGGACTGGGACCGGCTCCGGACGCGCCATGGAGCGGCGCTCCACGGTCCCGTGAGCGACGAGGAGTACGTGGCGCTCTTCAGCGAGAGCCGGATCAGTCTCGGCTTCCTCATTCTTGGAGACACGCATCGAACGTCCCGGCCGCTCCGGCAGATCCGCCTCCGCGAGTTCGAGGCGCCGATGGCGGGGGCGTTCTACGTCACAGGATGGCTGGACGAGATCGCGCTTCACTACGAGATCGGGAAGGAGATCGTCTGCTACCGGTCGAGGGACGAGCTCGTGGACCTGAGCCGCTACTACCTCGCGAACGACACGGAGCGCGAACGGATCCGCCGCGCGGGGCACGAGCGGGCGCGGCGCGACCACACGTGGCGCCGCCGGTTCGAGGACCTGTTCGCTGAGCTTCGGCGCCGCAAGGTGATCGAGAGCGTCTGAGCGGGCTCAGGCCCGGGTGATCAGCGCGGCGAGTCCCGTGAGGAGCGCGGCCGCGGCGCCGGCCGCCGCAAGGTCGCCGGCGCGCGGCCCTATTCCCGCGCGCCGCATGCGCCAGATCGCGACCAGGAGCAGCACCCCGCCACCTGCCGCGTAGGCGAAGGGGAGCGACATCGCGCCCGCTCCCGCGCGGACGAACGCGGCATACGCGACGGCGAGCGCGATCGGCCAGACGGTGCCGATTCCCACCCAGAGCCTGCGTCCTCCGACGGGCAGGGCTCCCACCGACCACGTGAGCGCGGCGATGCGTCCGAACTCTCCGAGAAGGGCCCAGGCCATGAGCGGGCGCGCCGCATCGAAGCGCGTCGAGTAGAGGAGATGGAGGAGCGGCGAGGCCGCCACCATCGTGAACGCGATCGCCGCCGCCGCGAGAAGGAGGAGCGGCTTCCATTGACGCCTTGTATACGTCCGCGCGGCGTCCACGCCTCCGGCCGCGGACGCCGCGCTGATCTTCCCGAACGCGTAACTGGCCAGGTAGGCGTAGAAGACGGCGCCGACGATCTGCGACAGAGCGAGAGCCGCCTGCAACAGTCCGTTCGCGTCCACGCCATGAGCCCGAACGTAATGCGCGCGGAGCGCGAGCATCGTGCCGAGATCGAGGAGCGCCAAGAAGAGCGCCGATGTGCCGATGCCGAGGAGCCGCTTCGCCACCTCCCCGCTCACGATCGGGCGCGTCGGTGGTCCCGGCACGTCGCGGTACGCCCGGCCTCGCACGAGGAGCACACCCAGCGCTCCCGCGGGCCAGAACACGGTCACCCCGATCGTGGCCCCCACGAGTCCCGCGCGGGGCACGAGGAGGAAGGTGGCCGTGAGCGAGGCGGCGCCGCCGAACGCCGCGTAGATCACGGGGGCCGTCACGTCCGAGCGTCCCGCGAAGAGTCCGAGCAGGAGATTCGCGATCGCATAGCCGACCAGGCCGAGCACCGACCAGCGAACGAGATCCGCGTGCGAGGGCGAGTCCAGGAGCGCTCGAGAGAGCGCGGGGGCGAGGAGGAGGGCTGCCGTCGCGATCACGAGGACGGCGGCGAGGACGAGGCCGAACGCGGTCCAGAAGCCGCGCCGCGCGCCCTCGACGTCGCCGCGTCCCAAGGACTCCGACACCGCCTGCGCGACGGGCAGGCTCATGCCGAGCCCGGCGGCGATGCCGAGCCACGTCTGACCCTGGACGATCTGCGCCAGCACGCCGATGCCGGACACGTCGAGGTGCGTCGCGACCCACTTGTTGCGGCCCACGCTCGCCAGCGCGACCACGGCCGGATAGGCGGCGGTCGCGGCGAGCCTCGCGCCGCGCTCGATCCAGAGCCGCGCGCCGGGCGGCATGGCGGAGAGCGGCGCCTCGAACGGAGACGGCGCGCGGTTGGGCTCCGGCTTGAGCGGCATGCGCGGCAGTGTCGAGGACCCTCCGCGGAGTGTCAATCGCGCCAGCGGGCGCGTGCTACATTCGGCCGATGAATGCGGACCCGGCCGCTCCCCTCGTGAGCGTCCTCCTCGCGAGCCGAAACGGAGCGCGGTTCCTACCCGAAGCGCTCGCGAGCATCGCCTCCCAGACCTATCCCGCGATCGAACCGGTGCTGGTCGACGACGGCTCGGCCGACGGGACGCGCGCGATCTTAGACGAGTTCGCCGCATCGCACCCGCGCGCGCGCGTGCTCCGCACGGATGGAGTCGGGCTCGCGTCGGCGATGACGCTCGCCGCCCGCGAGGCGAGCGGGGACTACCTCGCGCGGCACGACGACGACGACCGCTCGCATCCCGAGCGCATCGCCCGCCAGATGAAATACATGGAAGAGCATCCCGACGTGGGGGTGCTGGGCACCGCGGCCCAGGTGATCGACGGTGAAGGACGGCGCATCGGAACGCATCCGGTGCCTCTCACGCCCATGGACATCGGACGAACCCTCGAGCGCGCGTCGCCGTTCGTGCACGGCTCGGTCGTGATGCGGCGCCGCGCGTACGAGGCTGCCGGCGGGTACCGCGGGGCATTTCGCGCCTCCCAGGACTATGACCTCTGGCTCCGCATGGCGCCGCACGCCGGGCTCGCCAATCTCGCGGAGCCGCTCTACGAGTGGCGGCTCCACGACGCGGGCGTTTTCTCGCGCGCGCGGCGCGATCAGCTCTTCTATGCGGCCGTCGCGCGCGCGTTCGCCGACGAGCGGCGCGACACGGGGTCCGATTCCGTATCGCTCCTCTCGAACGGCGCGGATCCGGACGGACTCTTGAGCCGCTATCCGCGCGCGGGACGGCTGGCGCTCTATCTCGGCGAAGTCCACGTGCGGGAGGGGCTCGGCTCGGAAGGGCGCCGCTATCTCGGCCGCGCGCTGCGCGAATCGGAATTCGGAGCGCTTCCCTGGTGGCTCCTCGCCTGGATGATTCCATGGACCAAGCGCGGGCGCCGGGCCTCGCGCCGCGCTCGCACGTGAAGATTCTCCTCGCCGCGGACGTCGATCTCTCGAAGCCGGGCGGGCTCGAGACTCACGTGCTCGAGGTCTCGGAGCGGCTCCGCGCGCGGGGCCACGATATCGACCTCTGGGCGCGAGGCGTCCCGGATGCGGTGCGCGCGCTCGAGCCCTCGCGCTACGACATCGTCCACCGTCACACGATGGCGTGGCCACGGAGCGTGGAGCCGGGTCCGCGCGTGGTCACGACCCTCCACTTCTGCGTGGCGGGCAAGATGGACGCGTACGTGCGTCTGGGCCGCTGGAAGACGCTCGCGCGGCCGGGCAACTGGACCGCGCGGGCGGACGAAGGGCGCGCGGCGCGAGCGCCAGGCGCGCTGATCGCGGTCTCGAAGCGGGTCCGGGACGAGTTCGCGCGCTTCCACGGCATCGACCCCGCGCGCGCCGCCGTGATCCCGAATGGGGCCTCCTTCGCGCCGCCGCGCGAGGGGCGGGAGGCGTGGCGCCGGAAGCACGCCATCGACCCCGGCACCCTCGTTCTTCTCACGATCGGGAGACACGACTTCGTGAAGGGGTATGACCTTCTGGAGCGCGCGTGGCGCGAGGTTCGATCGCGCCACTCAGGCGCCCTTTGGGTCGTCGTGGGGGGAAGCGGCCCCGAGCGATCGGAGGGCCGGCTCGTGACGGGATCGGTGCCGCGCGACCACGTGACCGAGTGGATCCACGCATCCGACCTGGGCGCGCTTCCGTCGTATTACGAAGGCTGCAGCGTCGCGCTCCTCGAGATGCTGGCCGGAGGGCTCATGACGCTGGCGCACGATGTCGGGGGGGCGCTCGAGGCGATCCGCCCGGGCGAGAACGGCGAGCTCGTGCCGCGCGACATGAATGCGTGGGTCCACGCGATCGACCGTGCATTTCGCCAATCGCCGCCGCGTCGCTCCGGGGGTCTAGACCCGGCGTATCGATGGGACGCGATCGTGGATTCGATCGAAGAGGTCTATCGGAGGGTGCGTGCCCGATATCCGTGATACACTGCCGCCCATGCGAGTCGTCTTTCTCACCTCGCGCCTGCCCTTCCCCCCCGAAGGGGGCGATCGCTTCCGCGTCTACCACCAGATCCGAACGGCATCCGAAGCCGGTCACGAGGTCCACCTCGTGACGTTCGCGCGCGAGCATCCCGATCCCTTGTCGATCGCGCCGCTCGAGCGCCTCCTCGCGTCGATCACCGTGGTGCCGCTGCCTCCCCTGCTCTCGGCGTTCCGCGCCGCCAAGGCGATCGCGGGGCACGCGCCGTTCCAGGCAGCCTATTACCGCTCGCGCCGCATGGAGGATGAGGTTCGCCGCACGCTCCGCCGTGTGAAGCCGGACGTGGTCGTGACGCATCTCTTCCGGATGGCTCCCTACGCGCTCGCGAATCAGGGCACGTGCCAGGCGCGCTGGATCCTCGATCTCACGGACGTGATCTCGGTCGGCATCGCCCGGTCGCTTCCGTTCCGGAAGGGGCCCGATCGCTGGCTCTACCGCGAAGAGCGCCGCCGTATCCGGCGGTACGAATCGGAGATCTCGCCCCAATTCGACGAGTGCTGGGTGATCAGCGACGCCGAACGGAACGAGCTCACGCGGATCGCTCCCGGCGCCGACGTTCGCGTCGTGCCGAACGGACTCGTGCCCGGCTCCCGCCTCGACGGAAACGCGCCCGACAAGGCGCGGCTCCTCTTCCTCGGCTTCCACCAGGTATTCCACAACCGCGACGCCTTGCGCTTCCTCGTGCAGGAGGTCCTGCCGCGCGTCCGCGCGAGCGTGCCGGACGCGACGCTCGACGTGATCGGAGCGGGCGCGGAGGCGCTCGGACCATGGGCGCGAGGGCCCGGGGTGCACGTGCTGGGGCACGTTCCGCGGCTCGAGCCCTACTTCGTGCGGGCCACCGTCTTCGTCGCGCCTCACCGCTTCGCGGCGGGCGTGCAGAACAAGGTGGTGCACGCGCTCGCGAACGGCGTTCCGGTCGTTTCGACCTCGGTCGTCCGGAGGGGCCTCGAGCCCATTCCAAGAGGCTTGATCCTGACCGGGGAGACCGCCGACGAGATCGCGGCGCGCGTCGTCGATGTCATCCACCACCCGGCCCGCGCCGCGTGGATGGCCGAGCAGGGGCGCGAGTGGGCGCTCGCCACGTTCAGCTGGCACGCCACGCTCGAAGCGCTCGAGGCCCACGACACCGATTCCGCGGCTGACGCGGAACCGCTCGTCTCCTCGGCCGTGTGATCGGCCCTCCACCGAACCTCGTCTTCGCCCCGCTCGCGTTCGGCTGCGCCCTGGCGCTGACGCCGCTCCTCGGCCGCATCGCCGAGGGGACCGGCTACCTCGATCATCCCGATCTCAGAAAACACCACGCACAGCCGACGCCGCTTTTGGGCGGCGTCGCGATCGGCCTCTCGATCGTCTCCGCGCTCCTTCTCGCGAACTACGTGTTCGAGAGGACCGTGAACGTGCCGGCGCCGGGGATCATGCTCGGCGCGGCGATCTCGCTCGTTCTCGGATTGATCGACGACTGGCGTCCGATGGGGCCGCTGGGAAAGCTCGTGGGCCAGGTGGCCGCGGCGGCGAGCCTCGTCCTCTGGGGACCTCGCATGGAGTGGCTGCACGGCAATCCGATCGTGGTCGCGACCGCGATCGTCGCGGTGGTCGCGCTCTTGAACGCGGTCAACTTCCTCGATGCGATGGATGGAATCGTCGGCACCGTGCTCCCCATCATCGGAGCCGGGTTCGTCGCGCTGGCGGTGCTCTATCAAGCGCCCCTCGCGACCGCGCTCGGATGGTCGATCGTCGGCGCGTGCGCGGGATTCCTCGTCTACAACGCGCCCCCGGCGCGCATCTTCCTGGGCGACGCCGGAAGCCATCTCCTCGGCTTCGGTCTCGCGACGCTCGCGCTCCAGGCGCTCCGGGACGAGCCCACGCTGCCGCACGTCGCGTCCGTCACCATCCTCGTTGCGTATCCACTTTTCGACGTCATGTTCGTCATGTGGGACAGAAGTGCCCGTCGGAAGCCGATCTATGTCGGAGGTGTGGACCACACGACACACCGCTTGAGCCGACGGTGGGGCGCTTGGCCGACACTCGGCCTCCTCGCGCTGCTCAACGTAATCCATGTAGCACTCGCGCTATGGGTCTGGGGCCTCTCCGGACCGCAAGCCGTGATTCCGCTTGTCCTCATTTTTGGGCTTGGATACGCCATTTTCGGGGCCTACCTGAGACGTTTGAGTCCCACCCCCTAGTTCGACATTTGACAAACGGCTTTTACAGTTGTATAGTCCGTCAAGCAAATCCACAGGGGAGCCGGTGCCATCCCACCGGTGTGGTTTTCGCGAGGGCCAAACGACATGTCACAGCGCCCTGATCCAATGCACGAGAACGATCCAACGCCTGAATTGCCGGAAATGGACCCGCTCGAACGTCTGAGCCGGGGGCTCACACAATGGGAACGTGAGCTTCTGGCGCAGCCGCGTTCGCCGGCGCGTCCGCGCGCGTCCACCGATCTCGAGCGCGTCAACAACGTGCTCCAGGCGAGCCGCCAGGTTACCGGCACGCTCGACTGGAACGAGCTCCTGATACGCGTCGTCGACGCCGTCGTTCAGATCGCCGGCGCCGATCGCGGCTTCCTCATGCGCATGCGCGAGGATGGAAAGCTCCACTTCGAGATCGCGCGGAGCCGCGACGAGGCCACGCTGCCGCCGGACGAGTTCCAGATCTCCTGGGGCATCGCCGAGGAAGCGGCGCACCGCCGCGAGACCGTCTGGGTTCCCGACGCCGTCGGCTCCTCCCTCTTCCAGGATCGAAAGAGCGTCCGCGAGCTCTCGCTTCGCACCGTCGTCGCTCTTCCCATCCTGACCGCGGGGCGCGTGCTCGGCGTGCTCTACGTCGACTCGCATTCGATCGCGCACGAGTTCACTCCCGAAGACATCGCGATTCTCGAAGGCTTCGCGGCGCAGGTCGCGGTGGCGCTCGAGAACGCGCGGCTGCACGAAGAGCTCAAGGATTCGAAGAACCGTCTCGAGATGGAGAACCTGAATCTCCGCCGCGCGCTCAAGGAGGAGTCGCGGTACGGCCTCCTCGTGGGCCGGAGCCCGAAGATGCTCCGCGTCATCGAGCTCATGGAGAAGGTCATCCCGACGCAGGTGTCGATCCTGATCCAGGGCGAGACGGGAACCGGGAAGGAGCTGATCGCCCGCGCGATCCATCTGAACGGCCCGCGCCGCGAGAAGAACTTCATGGCGGTGAACTGCGGCGCGCTGCCGGAATCGCTCCTCGAGAGCGAGCTCTTCGGCTACCGGAAGGGTGCATTCACCGGCGCGTCGGAAGACCGCATCGGCCTCTTCGAAGCGGCGGACGGCGGGACGTTGTTCCTGGACGAGGTGGGGGAGATGCCCGCCACGCTCCAGGTGAAGCTCCTCCGCGTGCTTCAGGACTCGCAAATCCGTCGCGTCGGGGACACCGTGTCCCGCCGCGTGGATTTCCGTCTGATCGCCGCGACCAACCGCGACCTCAAGACCGAGGTCGAGGCTGGGCGATTCCGCCAGGACCTCTTCTACCGGCTCAACGTGGTGCCGATCTCGCTGCCGCCGCTTCGCGAGCGGGGCGAGGACGTGCTCCTTCTCTCGCAGCACTTCCTCGAGCTCTTCTCGAAGCAGCAGGAGAAACCGGTGCGCGGCCTGAGCGCGGAATCGCGGGAGCTCCTGCTCCGTCATCCGTGGCCGGGGAACGTCCGCGAGTTGGAGAACGCCATGGCTCGCGCGGTCGCGCTGGCCGACGAGGGAGGCGCCATCGAGCCGCTCCTCTTCGGGCTGGGCGCGCCGGTCACGCGGCGCTGGGACGGCCAGCACACGCTGCGGGAGACGCTCGACGCCGTCGAGGCGGAGACGATCCGCGAAGCGCTGCGCCAGTGCGAGTCGAACGTCTCGCGCGCGGCGCGTGCCCTCGGCGTGAGCCGCCAGCATCTCCACAACCGGATGAACGCGCACGGCATCCGCCGCTCCCGGACCCTGAGCGAGTCCGCCGGATAGGATCGGTGTCGTCCACAATCGCTCCCCGCGCGACGTCCGGGAAGGACGCAATCGCCTCCCGGAGGCTTAGCTCGCTCCGCGCCATCCTCATGCAGAGCGATGCCGAGATCCGCGCGCAGTTCCCCGAGTACTTCCTCACGTATTACACGTACCTCCGCATCATTCGGAACCCCGCGCGCATCGAGCACCTCTTCCAGAAGGGGTACGACATGTACCGCTACCTCGAAGCCGAGGGGAAGGACGTGCTCGATCTGGGGGCGGGATTCGGGATCGAGGCGCTCCTCGTCGCGATCTACGGCGCTCGGCGCGTGGTGGCGACCGAGATCGACCACGACATGGTCGCGGTCGGGACCTATCTCGCGGAGAAGATCGATCCGCCGGCCACCCACTTCGAATCCAAGTACGGCGACGGGATCGGGATGGAGTTCCCGTCCGCCTCCTTCGACGGGGTCATGGCCAACTGCGTCATCTCGCACGTGCGGGATCTCGAGGGCTTTCTCGCGGAGGCGAATCGCCTGCTCCGGCCGGGCGGGATCTTCTTCCTGAGCGACGAGAACAACTCGCTCTACCTTCCCGCGCGCGGCCGGCGCCGGCGCGGCTGGCACAGCATGGAGCACGAGCCGGACGGTCCTTACTTCGCCGCCCGGCGAGCGATGATCGGGGAGCGCTTTCCCGGGCTCAGCTCGAACCAGCTTCTCGAGGCGGTGCGGCAGACGCGCGGCCTCTGGGGAGAGGGCGTCGAAGCGGGGGTTCGGGAGCTCGTGGAGACGGGCCGGGTTGAGCGGAAGCCCGAGTTCCTGTACCGGGATCCTCGCGACGGGCAGTACCCCGAGCGGGAGCTCAATCCGTTCTGGATGATGCGAAAGTTCAAGGACGCCGGACTCGAGCCGGAGCTCTTGCCGGCGTTCTTCTCGCGCGCCATCGAGGTGCATCCACGGCAGTGGGTGAAGGATTTCCTCCGGTTCTTCTGCGTGCGGTGGCCGGCCTTGTCGGTCTACGTCTGGCCCATCATGCGGCTCCGCGGGCGAAAACTGCGTTGACACTGCCTTGTAACGTCGCCTAGGCTGCGGCCTAGTGAAGTCCGTGAGCGTCACCTTGATCGGGCTTTTCCTCGCGGCGAATGCCTTCGCCGCCCCTATCGACGCGCCCGCTACCCCGCCTCCCGACCTTCCCATCCCGCAGAACCTGGTCGCCAAGGACAAGCCAGGAGACTCCGGTGGGTCCGTCGTCCTGACGTGGACGGACCCGGTTTCGCTTCCCGCCGGGGCGGACATCGAGGTGCTCCGGGCGGAGCCGCCGGCCTACGACCTGCAGCCGATCGATCACGTGGCGGCCGGCAAGGGGACGTATACCGACACTTCGGCCAAGGACGGCGTGGCGTACCGCTACGGCCTCCGGACCAGCCTTGCGGCGACCGACTCCACGGGGGCGGTCAGCGTGGCGGCCGCGACCGGCGCTCCGGTCGTGAGCGAGCCCGTCTCCTCGCACGACAACTGGTTCAAGGTCGAGCGCACCAACTCCTTCATCGCCTCGATCCTGTTCGTGATCATCATCCTCGGCTCGATCCAGGTGGCGCGCTCCGGCAAGGAGATCTTCATCCGCCGGATCGCAGGCTTGAACGCCATCGACGAGGCCATCGGCCGCGCGACGGAGATCGGCAAGAAGGTGATGTACATCCCCGGCATCCAGTCGATGGATGACATCCAGACCGTCGCCTCGGTGGCGATCCTGGGCCATGTGGCGCGCTCGACCGCGCGCTACGGCACCGACCTCGAGGTGCCGAACAAGGACCCGCTCACGTTCGCCTCCGCGCGCGAGGTCGTCCGCGCGGCCTACCTCGAGGAAGGGAGGCCGGATCTCTTCCGCGAGGAGATGGTGAACTACGTCACGTACGACCAGTTCGCCTTCACCGCGGCGGTCTCCGCGAAGATGACGCGCGAGAAGCCGGCCGCGATCTTCCTGGTCGGCTACTTCTTCGCGGAGTCGCTCATCCTGGCCGAGACGGGGCAGTCGACCGGAGCGATCCAGATCGCCGGGCAGGCCGATCCCACGCAGCTCCCGTTCTTCGTGGCGACCTGCGACTACACGCTGATCGGCGAGGAGCTCTACGCGGCGAGCGCGTACCTCTCGCGCGAGCCGGTCCTGCTCGGCTCCATCCGTGGGCAGGACATCGCCAAGGGCATCCTCATCCTCATCGCGATCGCTGGCATCGTGCTCGCGAGCGTCCACCTGGTCGACATCTCCCCCTGGATCCGAACCAAATGAGCTTCGAATTCGGACAGGTCGCTCTCGTCCTCTGCTTCGCGATCGTTCCGATCATCGGGATCGTGCTGGGGCTGAACGCGCCCGGTCTTCGGAGCCGCGGCCCGATCCTGATTGGCGTCGTCGCCGGCCTCGTCCCCATCTTGGCGATGTACATCCCGAAGGGCTTCGTGTCGGGACCCGAGGGAATGGGGCCCCGGCTCGACAACTGGCTCATCATCCTGGCGGGGTTCGCCCTGCTCCTCGGGATCGTGAACGTGCTGCAGAACAATTTTAAGAAAATCGCGCGCCGGGAGTCCGGCTGGTTCTTCTCGGTCGTTCTCCTGATCGGGCTCTTCGTCACGGGAGGGTTCGGAGTCTACGGGGCGCTCTCGAGGGTGGGCATCGGCTTCAATCCGGATGGCTCGCCGACGCCGTTCAAGTACATGACCGACTGGTTCTTCCAGCCGCTCCAGTCCACGATCTTCGCGCTCCTCGCGTTCTTCATGGCGAGCGCGGCGTTCCGCGCGTTCCGCGCCAGGAACGTGGAGGCGACGATCCTCCTCATCGCCGCCGGCCTCGTGATGCTCGGCCGCGTTCCGATCCTCGAGTTCCTGGCGGTTCCGTTCCCGTTCCTCCATGCGGCCGCCGCGTCCGGCAGCCAGGGGTTGGGGAAGCTCACCGAGTGGATCATGGACGTGCCGAACGGAGCGGCGCAGTCGGGCATCATCATCGGCGCGGCGCTCGGCGCCGCGTCCATGGCGATCCGCGTGATTCTCGGCATCGAGCGCGGCTACCTCGGCCTGGGGAAGGGGGAGTAGGGTGCGCGCGTTCTTGGAACGGCTCCTCCGCCTGGATCGCCGCTGGATCTTTCTCTTCGTCCTCCTGAGCGTCGCGATTCCGATCGTGATTCCCCTTGGGCTTCCCGTGACCACGACCGAATCCACGCGCAAGGCCTTCGAGTTCATCGAAGCCATGAAGCCCGGCGACACGGTGCTGATCTCGTTCGACTACGGGCCGTCCTCGGCCCCGGAGAACGATCCGATGGCCGAAGCCGTCATGCGGCAGTGCGCGATCAAGAAGCTCCGCTTCATCGTGATCGCGCTCTACCCGCTCGGAGGGCTGAACCTCGCCAACAACGTCGTCGCCAAGGTCGCGGCCGAGTACCCCGATCTCAAGTACGGCGTCGATTACGTCAATCTCGGCTACAAGGACGGCGCGTCGGCGGTCATGCGCCGGATGGGGGACGACATCGCGGGCGCGTTCCCGACGGACGAGGCGGGCACTCCCATCGCGCAGATCCCGATGATGAAGGGGATCGGAAGCCTTCGTCAGGTGCAGCTCGTCTTCACGGTGGCGACCGGGATCATCGGGGAGTGGTGGATCACGCAGGTGCACCCGCAGGTGGGCACACCGGTCATCATCGGTCCGACCGCGGTGAGCGCTCCCAAGTACTATGCCTTCCTGAACTCGGGCCAGCTCGTCGGAATGATCGGAGGCATGAAGGGCGCTGCCGAGTACGAGAAGCTCATGCGCGCGGCCCATCCCGACATGGAACGCTTCTACAAGTCGACCCGCGACTTCACGGCCACCAAGGGGATGGATGGGCAGACTGTGATGCACACGGTCGTACTCCTCTTTATCCTGCTCGGCAATCTGGCGTTCTTCCTCACTCAGAAGAGGGCGGTCCGGTGAGCCATCTGCCCCCGATCGGCGTCTGGATCGCGGCGTTCCTGACCCTCTCCGCGCTCTCGTTCCTGTACAAGGACAACCCGTTCTTCCGCTTCGCGGAGAGCCTCTTCGCCGGCGTGTCGCTCGGCTACTACGTGGGGATCACCCTCGACCAGACCCTCGTCCCGAACCTGATCGAGCCGATGCAGCAGGACTTCGGCAAGCACTGGGATCTGCTCGTGCCGGGGCTTCTCGGGGTGTTGCTCTACGCGCGCTATCTGCCGCGGATCGGATGGGTCTCGCGCTACGCGCTGGCGATCTACGTGACCTACTACATCGGGCTCGATTTCACGCGGCGTCTGCATGGCGAAGCCATGCCGCAGATCGCCCGCGTCATCGTGGCCCTCCCCGGGCCGAATCCGCTCGCGTTCATCTTCGTGGTGGGCGTGCTGAGCGTGCTGGTCTACTTCTTCTTCTCGAAGGAGCAGGGGCCGGTGACGCGGAGGATTTCGAGGCTGGGGATCTGGTTCCTGATGATCTCGTTCGGCGCCGCCTTCGGCTTCACGGTCATGGGCCGCGTCGCCCTTCTGATCGGCCGCCTCAACTTCCTGATTCTGGACTGGATCTACCCGATTCTCGGGATTTGATCTCCGGGTCCGTCGCGGGCTTCACCGCCGGCCCGGGGTCGGGCGCGTCCGACGACGCCTTGAAGTTCACCATCGGCACCGTCGTCCGGTTCCCCGCCGGATAGTCCACCGTCACCACGTCCCGAAGCGCCGCGATCCGCTGCGTGAGACCCGCGATCGTCTCCGTCGCCGCCCGGATGCGAGCCACCTTCTCCCGGGCCTCCGGCGTCAGCGTGGGCTGCACGTAGAGGAGCTGCGCGTTCCCCTGGATCACTTGCAGGGGATTGTTGATCTCGTGGTTCAGCGCCACCGCCATGGCCGAGACCGCCTTCATGCGCTCGGCGCGGAGCCGGTCCTCGGTCGCGCGATGCGCCGCGAGCGCGTTCCGCACCTTGATCGGGAGCTGGAACCGCACGTCCCACTCGGTGAGCGGCTTCATGAAGTAGTCCGACGCGCCGAGCGTGAGGCTCCGCTCCACGTCCTCGGGGGATGTCGACGCGCTCGCCACGATCACCGGGATCTCCTTCCAGCGGTCGTCCTTCTTCATCGCGAGGAGCACGTCGAAGCCGTTCGGCGACGGCATCATGAGGTCGAGCAGCACGAGCCCGATCGTCTCCTGGCCCAGGATCTCGAGCGCCTGGTTCCCGTTGTCCGCCTCGAAGAAGACGTAGTCCCCCTGGCGCAAGACCATGCGCAGGAGCTTCCGGTTGTGCGCCTCGTCGTCAACGAGAAGCAGGTGCTGGGCCATGAGCCCCTTTCTCCGCCAGAGTGCGAATGCGCGCGATCAGCTCGTCCGCGCTCACGATCGGTTTCGCGATGTAATCGTCGGCTCCCGACTCGGCGAGGAAGCGCTCGCGAGAGCCCTTCATCGCGTGCGCCGTCGCCAGAAGGATGGGAGTGCGCCGGGTCTCTGGATCCCGCTTCAGCCGGCGGCAGATCTCGAGACCGTCGACCGGAACGCCATCCCACGCGCTGTTCGAGAGCGACACGTCGAGGATCACCACGTCGACGAGGCCCTGCCGCACGCGGTCGGCCACGTACGCCGGATCCTCCGTCACCTCGACCTCGTACCGCGCCTTCCGGGTCAGGATGAGGCCGAACAGCTTGGCGTTCATCGGGTCGTCCTCGATGATCAGGATCCGCACGACTCCGCCTCCGTTGGAGCCGCCTGCGCCACGGGCAGCGTGATCCGGACCACGGTGCCGCGGTTCACGCCTTCGCTCGTGAGCTGAATGGTGCCCCCCATGAGATCGACGAGCGCGCGGCTGATCGCGAGACCGAGCCCCGTTCCGCGCTGGCGCCGGTGATAGGACGGGTCCGCCTGCGCGTACTTGCTGAAGAGCGCGGCCCGGCGCTCCGGCGCGATGCCGACGCCCGTGTCCTCGACCGACACGACGATCGAGCCCGCGTCGATTCCGGCGCGGACCCGCACCTCTCCTCTATCGGTGAATTTCACCGCGTTCCCGAGCAGATTCAGGAGCACCTGCCGGAACCGGGCGAGATCGACCGCCGCGGAGAGCGGCTCCTTGGGAACGTCGACCCGGACCGCCAATCCCTTGGCCGAGGCCATCGGCTGGACCGCGTCGACCGCGCCCCGGATCGTCGGCGCGATGTCGGCCACGAGGAGCCGGAGCTCGAACCGCCCCGCCTCAGCCTTCGCGAGATCGAGAAGGTCGTTGATGACGGAGAGGAGGTGCTCCGCGGCCTGGCGAATGGACCGTGCGAAGTCGAGGCGCTCGCCTTCGTCCGCGTCGATCCGCTGCTCGAGCAATGTGGCGAACCCGATCACGGCGTTGAGCGGCGTGCGGAGCTCGTGCGAGGTGTTCGCGAGGAAGTCGTTCTGCAGCCGGCGCGCCAGCTCGAGCTCGTGGTTCGCGTCGAGGAGCCGCTCGTTCATGCTTCCGAGCTCCGCTCCGCGCGCGCGGTCCTCCTGCTCGCCTTCTCGGCGCTCGGTGATGTCGCGCGCCACGAGGACGATCGCGGTCAGCGCTCCCGCGCGGTCGTGTGCCGGCGAGAGCCGCACCTCGGCCGGGAACGTGCTCCCGTCGCCGCGGCGAAAGCCGAGCTCGCCCGAGAACTCTCCCGATGCGCGCGCCACGTCGAGCGCGGCCGCGGGACCTGAAGCGGGAACGAGCGCTTCGCCATCGGCTCCGGTCGCGCCGGGGGCGAAGGCCAGGTCGTGAAGCCGGCGTCCGAGGAGCTCGCCGGGTTGAGCGGAGAGCGCAAGCTCGGCCGCGCGGTTGGCGCTCGACACGACTCCGTCGAGGTCGAGCTCGAGCACGATCTCGCTCGTCCCGACGAGGTAGGAGGCGAGGATCTGATCGCGCCGCTCGAGTCGAAGGCGACGGAGCCCGGATGCGAGCTGCGCGGCCATCCAGCGGAGGAGCGCGCGCTCCTCGTTCGCGAGCGAGGCGCCGGCCGGGAGGAAGCACTGGAGCGTGGCCGGGAGCCCTTCGTGCTCGAGGAAGGGAACCGAGACGACCGCGGTATCGGCGCCGAGCTCCGGCAGCGTGGCGGCAAACGCATCGCGCTCCGAGCCCGCGAGGTCGCCCACCACGATCTCACCGAGCCAGGCCGCGCGGCTCGCGTGCGCCCGCGCCTCCGGTCCCGGCGCGTCCGGCTCGAGGGCGACGTTCGCCTCGGGCGTGAGGCCGCGCGTCGCCACGAGCGTGAACTCGCCGCGGCCGCCCCGGTGCGCGTAGAGCGCCCAGTGTCGAAGACCGGTGCCTTCGGCCACCGCGTCGAGCGCGTGATGGACCAGGTCGTCCTCGCGGTCGAACCTCGCGAGGGTATCGCCGACCCGGTAGAGGCTGAGCTGCGCTTCCCGCGCCTGGGCGCGATCCAGGTCCTGGACGCGCGTCCGATGGAGCCACCCGGCCGCGAGGATCAAGGCCAGACCGGCAGGCCAAGCAGCCCAGGGCACACTCGAGGACGACGCGATCCACCCGACCGTGAGGCACGCGAGAAGGGCGCCCAAGATGGCGAAGACGAGGGAGCGGCGCTTGGCGCGGGCGATCCCGGCGGGGCTGGATACCCCTGGCGCTGCGAGCGATGGGTTGTAGGTGCTCGGCACGGAGGCCTCGGGTAGGAGGGACGGCGCCAGGGTCCGTTCGGGACTATCGGCACCCGAGACCTGGAACTGGAGCCGCCGCGCCGGGTTTCTGCGGGTGGTGCTTCCTGCTAGCGTCCAATGCCGCAAGGGGATATCATCCGTCCTCGTGCGCTCCCGCCCAATCCTCGTGTCCCTCCTTCTCGCCATCTGGTCCCTGGCCCTGTCCGGTTGTTCGAACAACAGCGACCGGGTCACGGGGAACGAGCGCCTGATTCGTGGCGCGGGGGGGCTCGGGTCGACCCTGGTCGAGACCACCATCCCGGACCGGGACACGTACGTGACACCCGGGACCGCCAACTACGGCTCCGTCCTCCTCGTGGGGCGTGACGCGACGTTCGAAGCCCGCGCCTTTTTCAAGATCCTGCGCATCAACCTGCCGAGCACCGATTTCGTGAGCGTCGTACCGACCGGGAACGTGCTGCTCGACTTCCCTCACGTCCCGCTCCGCAATGAGCCCCTTTCCATTGATCTCGAGCTGCGTGAGACGGCCACGGCTCTGGCCGATAGCGGAACGATCGCGTGGCCAGGCCCCGCGCCTGGGGTTCTTCTCGCGTCGAGCACCTACGACTTCTCCGGGGATCTGGTCATGGATCTCGGGCCGGGGAGCTATAGCCGCGTGGTGCAGTGGACGACCCCCGATCCCG
>DASTKC010000199.1:0-9644 GCA_035716085.1 Candidatus Eiseniibacteriota bacterium
GAGCCGCGCCTACGAGGCCTACGGACGGGCCTATCCCGACCGGGATGGGGCGGCCCTCGCGCTCTTGAAGTCGGCGGAGATCGAACAGCACGCCCTCAACAACCCCGGGCGCGCGCGATTCCTCTACGACGAGCTCCTGCGCCGGCCCCTCGGGCCGGAACTCGAGCAGATGGTCCGCGAGCGCTGCGAGCTCGCCGACACCGCCCTCGCGGGCTGAAGCCTCCCGCTAGGGGAGGCAGTCCAGCTCGGACAGCTCCTTGGTGCGGCTCGCGGGATCGAAGAGGTAAACCCGGAACTGCCGCCCCGGCGTCAGGGGCGCCCTCGGAATGCAGCGCGAGATGATCCCGTTCTCCACGCTTCTCCGGCTCTCGTGGATGACGATCTCCTTCGTCATGAGGGAGTGATCGGGGGCCGCGAACCAGAGGAGCACGGTCGCGTCGGAAGCCGGATCGTACGGCGCGCGCAGATCGTAGACGCCGTTCCCGTCCGTGATGCCCGATACCAGCTCCTGCCCCTCGTTGAAGACCTTCACCTGCACGCCCGAGAGCGGATGGTCGTTCAGGTCGAGGACCGTTCCGGTGAACGGCGTCAGCCGCCGATCGAGCCCGAGCGACTGGTACTCCTCGATGCGCTTCGTTCCGGCAATCGGGGACTCGTTGCTGCTTCCAGGGGGGGAGGCGGACGGGGGTGCTCCCTGAACGGGCCCTGTCGCGAGGAGGAAGAGGGAAACGCTTCCAAGGAACCTCAAGAACGGACGCATCATGGCCGATACCTCCCATTGCGTCGCCGCGGAGGGATTCCGAGGCGACGCTACACCCGGTCATTCGGCCTGTCAACGCGGCTTCCCCAGGAGAATCGCCTTGCCCATTGGGGGCCTGTCTGTTACGGTCCGGTCGCTTCGCACTAATCCACCCTCCGGCCCGCCCGGGACGGGGTTAGGAGTCAGCCCACCATGGCCACGCAGGGATTTCGGGAGGCACGGATGTTTCTCGACCAGGTGATGGGCGTCTTCTCCAACGACGTGGCGATCGATCTCGGGACGGCGAACACGCTGGTCTACCTCCGGGGAAAGGGCATCGTCCTCAACGAGCCCTCGGTCGTCGCCGTCGATCGAACCACCAATAAAGTCATCGCCGTCGGGAAGGAAGCGAAGAGCATGCTCGGCCGCACGCCCGACGAGATCCACGCGGTGCGTCCGCTCAAGGACGGCGTCATCGCCGATTTCGAGAAGACGGAAGATCTGCTGCGCGAGTTCATCCAGAAGGCGCTCCGGCGCCGCACGTGGGTGCGCCCGCGCATCATCATCTGCGTTCCGTCGGGGATCACCGAGGTGGAGAAGCGCGCGGTCCAGGACTCGGCCCAGCACGCGGGCGCACGCGAGGTGCTGCTCGTGCCCGAGCCCATCGCCGCGGCGATCGGCGTCGGTCTCCCGGTCGGGAAGCCCTCCGGGAACATGATCATCGACATCGGCGGCGGCACGACGGAGATCGCGGTCATGGCGCTGAACTCGATCGTGAACCAGCAGT
Source organism: Candidatus Eiseniibacteriota bacterium (assembly GCA_035716085.1). Classification (GTDB taxonomy): domain Bacteria; phylum Eisenbacteria; class RBG-16-71-46; order SZUA-252; family SZUA-252; genus WS-9. The sequence continues at coordinate 1,527 of DASTKC010000199.1, forward strand.
CGATTCGCGTCGGCGGCGACGAGATGGACGAGGCCATCGTCCAGTACGTGAAGAAGGCCTACAACCTCCTGATCGGCGAGCAGACGGCCGAGCAGATCAAGATCCGGATCGGCTCCGCGTTCCGGCTCGAGCAGGAGGAGGAGATGGAGATCAAGGGGCGCGACCTCGTCGCGGGCATCCCCAAGACCATGAAGATCTCCTCGGTCGAGGTCCGTGAGGCCCTCAGCGAGCCGCTCCAGCAGATCGTGGACGCGCTCATGCAGTCTCTGGAGAAGACGCCCCCCGAGCTCGCGTCGGACATCGTGGACCGGGGGATCGTGATGACGGGCGGCGGATCGCTCCTGCGCGGGATCGACATGCTGCTTCGTGAGGCTACCAACCTGCCCATCACCGTGGCCGAGGATCCGCTCTCGTGCGTCGTGCTCGGCACGGGGAAGATCCTGGACGATCCGACCCAGTACGAGAAGGTCCTCATGTCGGTGGTGCGCGACTGACGCAAGGGGCGTAAGCCCTCATGCTCCGCTACCTGTTCGTACGGCGCACCGACTGGACGGTGCTGGTCATCGCCTGCACCCTCTCGCTCTCGATGATGCTGCTCGAGGCGAGGATGCAGGCTCGGGTCGCTTGGTTCCTTCAGCACACCCTCCTCGCGCCGTTCGAGTACTCGATCGGCTGGGTCGACCAGTCGGTCGGCGTCTTCTGGGAGAACCACCAGCTCCGGAGCCGTCTGACCCAGCTCCAGATCGAGTCGGACGCCCTCCAAGCCGAGCGCATCGAGAACGTCCGGCTCCGCCGCCTGCTCCACCTCGAAGAACGCCATCCCTACAACCTCGTCGCCGCGAGCGTCGTCGCGCGGAGCCTCGACCGTCTCGGCGGGAGCCTCACGATCGACAAGGGGACAGCGGACGGCGTCGAGCCGGGACGCGCCGTGCTCACGCCGGACGGCCTGGTGGGGCGCGCCGAGCGCTCGACACCGCATGAGACGCGCGTGCTCACGCTCTTGAACCGCGATTGCGCTGTCGCGGCCCGCATCGAGCGGACGCGCGTCGACGGCGTGCTCGAGTGGGAGTTCGGAAGCCAGCCCGTGCTCAATCTCCGGTACGTCTCGTCGCAGGAGGACGTGAAGGTGGGGGACCGCGTGGTCACCTCCGGTCTGGGCGGGATCTTCCCGGTCGGGATCCGGATCGGAACGGTCGCGAGGGTCGCGCTGGATCCCAACGGACTCATGAAGGAGATCCTCGTCGATCCCGCCGTCGACTTCCGCTCCGTGGAGGAGATCCTCGTCTACACGCCGTCCGATCTCCGCGGCACGGCGCCGGCGGATCTCTTCCTCGAAGAGCCGAAGCCCGCGGCGCCGGGGGACTCGACCGCGGCCGACAGCGCCGCGACGCGTCCGGCCACCCCATCGTCGAAGGCGATCGCCACAACCCAGCCATCGGAGAGCGCGGCTCCGGAGAAGGTCGTCCGGTGAAGTGGCTCCGTGACGGGTTCGTCCTCCTGGTCGCCCTCGTGCTCCAGTCGACGGTCCTCCACCGGATCGAGATCGCGGGGGTTCGTCCCGATCTCCTCGTGGCCTACGTCGTCTACATTGCCTGGATGCGGGGCCCGGTCGTGGGCACGATCGTGGGCTTTGGCGTCGGCCTGATCCAGGACCTCGACGCCTCCGTGCCGCTCGGACTGAACGCGCTCGCGAAGTCACTCGTGGGTTTTCTCGTCGCGAAGGCCGGGTTCCGGGTCCATCGCGCGAACGCCGGCGTGCGCTTCGCGTTCTTCTTCATCGCGATGCTCGTGCACGATGTCATCTATTATGCGGTCGCGACCGACGGCGACCTCGCCATGTTCGCGAAGCAGATGGTGCTGAGCGCGGTCCCGTCCGCCCTCTACACCGGGGTCGTGGTGGTGATCCTCCTCGGGATCGTCGAGGCCTTCTCGAGGAAGCTCCTCCTGGCGGACGAGGTCTGACGTGGCCTACGAGATCGAGCCGCGCCATCAGGCGCGCCGGCGCGAGCAGATCTTCACGATCGGCGTCGCGTCCATCTTCGGCCTCCTGATCCTCCAGCTCTTCTCGCTCCAGGTCCTCCAGGGCGACAAGTACGGCGAGCTCAGCGAGGAGAATCGAATCCGCGTCGAGGTGCTCACGGCGCCGCGCGGGGAGATTCGTGACCGTAAGGGCCGCCTGCTCGCGGACAACGTGCCCTCGTTCACGGTCACGATCGATCCCTTCGACAAGGTCTACGTCCACGATCCCGCGCTCCTCGACTCCACGATCGCGCGCGTGAGCCGCATCGTCGGGCTCGACCCCGAGGTCGCGTTCGACAAGGTGAAGCGGGAGCGGACCCAGTCGTTCCTCTCGATCCGTCTCAAGCGAAACCTCGACCTCGCGTCGGTCGCGTACATCGCGGAGCACCGGGCGGAGCTTCCGGGCGTGGAAGTGGAAGCGGAGCCCCTCCGGCGCTATCCGCTCGGTCCCTTCGCGTCGCACCTCCTCGGCTACGTGGGGGAGGTCTCGGACAAAGAGCTCGAGGATCCCAAGTTCGCGTCGACGTACATGCGCGGCGATCTGATCGGGCGCATGGGGATCGAGCGGCAGTACGAGAAGATCCTCCGCGGTGTCGACGGGAAGCGCTTCGTGGAGGTGAACGCTCTCGGCCGGAAGGCGGACCTCTTAGGGGACAGGCAGCCGATCCTTCCCAAGCGGGGCGAGGACATCACGCTCTCGATCGATCTCGATCTCCAGCGCGCGGCGGAGGAGGCGTTCCAGCCCGGTGCGCGCGGGGCGGTCGTCGCGATGGATCCGCGCACGGGAGAGGTGCTCGCTCTCGTGAGCAAGCCCAACTACGATCCGAACGAATTCTCGACCGGGATCACCCAGGCACGCTGGGAGGAGCTGAGCCAGGGAGGAAACTATCCGCTCTTCAATCGCGCGATCCAGGCCGCTTACCCGCCCGGGTCCACGCTCAAGCCGTTCGTCGCGCTGGCCGGACTCACGCTTCGCGCCATCACGCCGGTGACCACGTTCGCCGACCCCTGCTTTGGCTACTACCAGTTCGGCCGGCGGCGCTTCGGTTGCTGGGACCACGACGGGCACGGGTGGACGTCGCTCCGCTCCGCGGTGGCCAAGTCCTGTGACGTGTACTTCTATCAGCTCGGGCTCAGGATCGGGCTCGATCGACTCTCGACGTTCATGAAGCAGTTCGGCGTCGCCGACCGGACCGGCATCGATCTCCCGCAGGAGCGCCGAGGTCTCCTTCCGAGCGCGGCCTGGTACGACAAGCACTACGGAGCCGGACGCTGGAGCAAGGGGCTCATTCTGAACCTCGCGATCGGCCAGGGAGAATGGTCACTCACACCGGTGAAGCTGGCTCAGATGACCTCGGTCCTGGCGAGCGGCGGCACGCTTTGGAAGCCTCACATCCTCAGAAGCGTCAGCCGCGACGGAGGGGAGGATCGAAGCGCGATCCCGCGGGCGGACACCCTCTCGACGCACCTCGACTACCCGGCGCGGGACCTCAGCTCCGTCCGTGACGCGATGGTGGCTGTCGTGGCCGATGGGACCGGGTACCAAGCGAAGATGGATTCGATCACCGTTGCTGGAAAGACCGGCACCGCGCAGAACCCGCACGGGCAGGACCACGCGCTCTTCATCTGCTACGCACCCGCATCCAGGCCCGAGATCGTGGTGGCGGTCCTGGTCGAGAACGCGGGCCATGGGAGCACCGCAGCGGCTCCGCTCGCTCAGAAGGTGCTGCAGGCCTACTTCCACCCGGCGCCTCCCGACACCACCACGGCGCCCAAGGCCCAGACCGTGGCCCTCCGGAGCGGCACATGATCGCGTCGCGACTCACCGCGGACATCGACCGTCCGCTCTTCCTTACGACGATCCTTCTCGCCTTGATCGGGATCGCCTTCGTGTTCAGCGCGACCGCCATGCAGACGGCGCAGGTCGAGCACGGCCTCTACCTGAAGCAGTTCTTGTGGCTGGGACTCGCGCTCGCCGGCGCGGCGGCGACGGCCGCGGTGCCGTACCGCATCTACGAGGGGAAGACGGCCTGGCTCCTCTATGCGATCACGCTCGTGCTCCTCGCGCTCACGCTGGTCATCGGGCACGTGGGTCTGGGAGCGCAGCGCTGGCTCGGATGGGGACCGCTCAAGTTCCAGCCCTCGGAGGTCGCCAAGATCGCGGTCGTCCTCGTGCTCGCCAGCATGCTCGCCGCGAAGCGGATCGACCTCACGCACCTGCCGACCCTCTTCAAGACGCTCCTGGCCGCCGGCGTTCCGTTTCTGCTCGTGCTGAAGCAGCCCGATCTCGGAACCTCGCTCTGCTTCATCATGGTCGTGCTGACGATGCTCTACTGGGCTGGCCTTCCGATGCTCTACCTGTTCCTCCTGCTCTCTCCGATCCTGAACGGGGTGCTCTCGTTCTATCTGCCGGCCTGGATCCTGTTCGCGCTCGTGCTCGCGTTCGTGCTCTACAGGTCGCGGCTCCGGCTCTGGACGGTCGTGCTGGTCGTGGTCGTGAACCTCGCCGTCGGGATCGCGACGCCGCATGTCTGGAACCACCTCGAGCCCTACCAGAAGCAGCGCATCTCCACGTTCCTCGACCCGAGCGCCGATCCCTATGGCGCGGGCTACCAGATCATCCAGTCGAAGATCGCGATCGGATCGGGGGGTGTGACGGGGAAGGGCTTCATGCACGGCACGCAGAAGGGGCTCGAGTTCCTGCCCGAACAGCACACCGACTTCATCTTCTCGGTGGTGGGGGAGGAGACCGGCTTCCTGGGGGCTGCGTTCGTGACGGTGCTCTACATGGTGTTCATCCTGCGCGGCGTGCGCATCGCCCGGCGCGCCCGGAATCGCTTTGGGAGCCTCCTGGCCATTGGATTGACCTCGGTTTTCCTATACCATGTGCTCGTCAACGTGTGCATGACCGTCGGGCTCGCCCCCGTGACCGGCCTCCCCTTACCGCTTCTGAGCTACGGCGGGACGTCGCTCTTGACGAGCTTCCTCCAGATCGGATTGATCCAGAACGTCGCCATGCGATGGCGCGAATACTGACGTAGGAGAATCGTTTGCACCCCACTCTGTTCCACATCGGCTCCTTCCAGATCCACACGTACGGCCTCCTCCTCGCGATCGGATTCCTCATCGCGATCCAGATCTTCGTCGCCCGCGGCGTCCGCCGCGGCGTCGCCGAGGACCAGCTCCATACGATCTCCCTCGTCATCCTGATCCTGGCGATCGTCGGCGGCCGCGGCCTCTTCGTGCTGACCCACTGGAGCGACTACGCGAAGGATTGGCTCGGCGTGTTCCGGCTGTGGGAAGGCGGCCTCATGCTGTACGGCGGCTACATCCTCGCGATCGCCGGCGGGATCTGGTACGTCCGGCGGGCGAAGCTCCCGGTGTGGCGCATCGGCGATGCGGCGGCGCCGGCCATGGCGCTCGGGATCGGCATTGGCCGGCTCGGCTGCTACTTCAACGGCTGCTGCTTCGGACTGCCGACGCACCTTCCGTGGGCGGTGACCTTCCCGCCGGGGTCCTACGCGTCGTACGCGTTCCCCGGCGAGGCCATCCATCCGTCTCAGATCTATCTCGCGCTCGCGGGCGTGTTTCTCTTCGGGCTCCTCCTCGCGATGGACCGGAAAGCCCACTTCGACGGCTGGCTCTTCTGGACCGCCGTGGCCATCGACGCGGTGTTCCGGTTCGGCATCGACTTCACGCGCTACTACGACTCGACGAGCTATCTCGGGCGGCTCGGTCCGCTCAGCTTCAACATCAACCAGATCCTGAGCGCGATCCTCTTCCTCACCGCGCTCGTCATGCTGCGCGTTCTCTCCCGGCGGCCGGCTCCGAGCGCGGCCGCGACCGGCACCGAGCCGGGCGACGAAACCGCGGCGTCGGCGCTCGGCACCCAGGCGGGGTGACCGGGTCCGCGCTTCCCGGATGACCGGACGCGCGGACGAAGCAGTCTCGTCCGGCCGCTATGCGGTGCTCGGAGATCCTGTCCGGCACTCGCTCTCTCCCCCGATGCAGAACGCGGCATTCCGGGCCGCGGGAATCGACGCACGCTACGAGGCTCTGGGGGTTCCGCTCGAGCGTCTCGATGCCGTGCTGGCCGAGCTCCATGCGGGCGGCGTCCTGGGTCTCAATCTCACGCTCCCGCTCAAGGAGCGCGCGTTCGAGCTCGCGAGAACGCGCACGCCCGAAGCCGAACGCGCCCGCGCCGTGAACACCCTCCGCCGCGAACCGACGGGGTGGGCCGGGCACGCGACGGACGGGCTCGGATTCGCTGCATGGATCCAAGAGCTCGGGATCCAGCTTGAGGGGGCGAGGGTGCTCCTTCTCGGCGCGGGGGGGGCCGCCGCGAGCGTCGCGCCGATCGTGCTCGACCACGGGCCGGCGGCGGTCGCGATCGCGAGCCGGACGCCGGCGCGCGCGTGGTCGCTGGCGGAGCGGCTGTCTGGGATGGGGAGCGTCGCGATCGTCGCCGGCGGACTCGAGGACGAAGCGGACATCGCGCGTGAAGGACCGTACGACGTCCTCGTGCGCGCACTCACGGCCGAGGACGTGAGCGAGGCGGAGGCTCGGTTGTGGCGTGCGCTCGAGCCGCGCGCTCCGGTGCTCGATCTCAACTACGCGGAGCGGGCCGCGCTCGTGCGGGACCGGTGCAAGAAGGAAGGGCGACCGTTCGAGGACGGTCTGGGACTCCTTCTCCATCAAGGGGCGCTGTCGTTCGAGTTCTGGACCGGACGGAAGGCTCCGCTCCAGGCGATGAGGGACGCGCTTCGAGCGGCAGCCCGGAGCGGCTGACGGGGGTAGGGGGATGTGGAAGGCGTGGGGTCGGGATCTCGCGGACGCGATTCTCGACCGTCGGTGTCCTGGATGCGCGGATCGCGCGCCGCGATATCGTGAGGTCTGCGACGCGTGCGACGCGCGCATCGAGCGGACGGGGATCGCGCTCTGTCTCGCTTGCCTGCGCGGCGACGATCCCGGGCCGGAATCGAGCGCGCGCGGATGTCCGCGCCACGGATCGACGCGCCTCGCGCTGGCCGGCCCCCCATACGATCCCACCCTCGAGCGCATCCTTCGCGCGTTCAAGTACGAGGGAGCCACCCGGCTCGCGTCCTGGATCGCGGACCTCGTGCCGGAGCCGCCGGCGGCCGCGTGGCGCGAGATGATCCTCGTTCCCGTTCCGCTCCATCCCGCGAAGCGCGCCACGCGCGGCTTCGATCAGGCGCTTCTCCTCGCGGAGCTCGTATCGAAGCGGTGGGGTATTCCGGTCGTGCGGGCTCTCGAGCGGATTCGCGAGCACCCCGCGCAGGCCACGCTCGACGCCGCACGCCGTCGCGTCAACGTCCGCGGGGCCTTCCGATGCGTGGACCCGCGCGCCGTGGAGGGGCGCCCGATTCTCCTCCTGGACGACGTCGTGACCACCGGGAGTACGATGCTCGAGGCGGCCGCGCCTCTCGAAGGCGCCCATGCGGCCTGGATCCTGGGCCTTTCCGCGGCCCGCGGAGGCGATCCCGAAGCGCCCGAACCCAAGGCGGCGGGAGCGGTTGCGGGCGAAACGGCGCTATGGTAAGGTCGCAGGCTTCGCGAGGAGCGCCCGCAAGGTCCCTCGGAAGCTCGTAACCGGTTCTCAACATTCGAGATTTGCCCTGGTGGCCCGTCCACGAGAGGAGATCAATGGACAAGCTGCGTCTGTTGGATGAAGCGTACCTGCCGCTCGTGACCAAGCCGAGCCGGTACACGGGGAGCTTCCTCCACGCCGCGCGCAAGGATCCGTCCGAGGCCCGAGTCCGGGTTCTCCTCTGCTTCCCGGATCTCTACGAGATCGGGATGTCGTACCTCGGCCTGAAGATCCTGTACCACATCGTGAACGGCCGCAAAGACGGCGCGGCCGAGCTCTGCTTCACGCCGTGGGGCGACATGGAGCGGCTCATGCGACACGAGGGAATCCCCCTCTATTCGCTCGAGTCTCGCACCCCTGCGCGTCAGTTCGACATGATCGGCTTCTCGCTCCAGTACGAGCTCTCGTACACGAACGTGCTCACGATGATCGACCTGGCGCAGATCCCGCTCCGCACGCGGGACCGGCGCGAGGACGATCCCATCCTGATC
>DASTKC010000200.1:0-4325 GCA_035716085.1 Candidatus Eiseniibacteriota bacterium
TCCGCCTCCATCCCACGCTCGGAATGGCGGCCACGAGGCTCGTGAGCCGCGTCGCCGCGGGCGTGCTCGCGCCCGACGGCGAGCTCCTCGACGTGCCGCGGGGCGGAGAGGTCGCGTTCCTCGCGCCTCTCGCCGTGCGCCTGCTTCCCTCGGCGCGCGAGCGTGCGGTGGCGGCAAGGCTCGATCTCTTGAATGCACGCGCCGTCGGGGACATCCAGGCGAGCGCGCTCGAGCCGCTCCGCGCCGCGTTCGGCGCCGCGGCCGCGGCCGCGCTCTGGCGCGAGGCGCGCGGGCTGGACGCCGCGCCCCGCCGCGCGCTTCCCCTGCCTGTCGCCGCGGCGGAAGAGACGCTCGCCGTAGAGACGAACGATCTCAGGGTGCTCGGCGCGCGTATGGCGCGGCTCGTGGTGGAGCTTGCGGGCGGGCTTCGATCGAGGCGCGCGGAGGCGGCGTCTCTCGCGGTCGAGGTGGGCTATGCGGACGGGCGCGAGGGGAGGGCGTCAGGGTCGCTCGAGCCCGGCCGCGCCACCGGCGAAGCCGCACCGGGAACCGTGGCGCACCTCGAGCGCACGGCGCTCGCGCTCCTCACGCGCGCGGCGGCCCGGCGCGTGCGCGTGAGGCGGATCCGCATCGAAGCGCGCGAGCGGCCGCCCGTGAGCCGCCAGCTCGACTTCTGGCTCGAGGCACGCGACCGCCCGACTCGCCGCGATCAGCTCGACGAGGCGCTCCTCGCGCTCCGCGCGCGCCTCGGCACCGCCGCCGTGATCCCCGCGGCGTGGATGGCCCATGGGCTCGTTCGCCCATCTCCACGTCCATAGCCACTACTCGATGATGCGCGGGGTCGACACGCTCGAGACCCTCGCGCTCGCGGCGCGCGAGCGCGGCATGGACCGCTTCGCGCTCACCGACACGAACGCGCTCTACGGATTCGTCTTCTACCGGCAGATCTGCGACGAGGCCGGGCTCAAGGCGATCGCGGGGGCGGAGATCGTGGAGTCCGCCGGCACGGGGAACGGCAACGGCCATGCGCCCAACAGCGCCATCCTGCTCGCCCGTGGGCGCGAGGGGTACAAGTCGCTCTGCCGCGTCATCACCGAGCGCCACCTGGATCCCACATTCACCATCGCGCGTTCGGTGCGCGCGCATGCCGCGGGGCTCACCCTCCTCTCCGAGGATCGCGCCGGGCTCGCCGCGCTCCGCGACGCGCTCCCCGTCTATGCCGAGCTCGTTCCCGGCCGCGGCGATCGCGCGCTCCGCCAGTGGGCGCGTGCCACGGACATCCCGTGCGTCGCGACGAACGCCGTCCACTTCGTCCGCTTAGAGGGCCACCGCATCCACCAGGTGCTCCGCGCCATCGACGAGAACACCACGCTGGACCGCCTCGACCCCGCCGCGCTCGCGGAGCCGGCACGCTCGCTCCTCGCCCCCCACGAGATGGAACAGCGCCTGCCGCACGCGCCCGAGGCCCTCGAGAACGCGGTCCGGCTCGCGCACGAGTGCACGATCGACTGGCCGATGGGGCGCACGGTCTTTCCGTCGTACCCGCTCGACCGGGGCGATGCCTTCGCGATCCTCTCCGCGCGCTGCGAGGCGGGGATCCTCCATCGGTACGGGAAGAACCCGCCTAACGAAGTGCGGACGCGGCTCGAGCGCGAGCTCGCGATCATCCGGGACAAGGGATTCGCCGACTACTTCCTCATCGTGGAAGCGATCACGTCGCGGACGCCGCGCATCTGCGGCCGCGGGTCGGGGGCGGCGAGCATCGTGGCGTATCTCCTCGCGATCACCCACGTCGATCCCGTCCGGCACAACCTCTTCTTCGAGCGATTCCTCTCGCCGGCGCGCACGGATCCGCCCGATATCGACGTCGATTTCGCCTGGGACGAGCGGGATCAGATCCAGCTCGACGTGCTCGCGGAGAACGGCGCCCCCGTGCGGGCGGCGATGGTCGCGAATCACGTCGGCTTCCGAGGGCGCGGCGCGATCCACGAGATCGCGAAGGTCTATGGGCTGCCCGAGGCGGAGATCATGAACGTCACGAAGCGGCTCGCCGCGTTCTGGGGCTACGAGGACGAGATCGAGCAGATGGGGAATCACCCGCGCTTCCAGGACGTCGATTTCGAGCCGCCGTGGCCGGAGATCCTCGCGCTCGCGACCGCGCTGGAGGGACATCCGCGCCACCTCGCCGTCCACTCCGGCGGCATCGTGCTCGTGCCCGAAGCGCTCGCCGATCACGTGCCGGTCGAGATCGCGCCGAAGGGCGTTCCGATCGTGCAGTGGGAGAAGGACCAGGTCGAGGACTACGGCCTCGTGAAGATGGACCTCCTCGGCAACCGATCGCTGGCCGTGATCCGGGATGCGCTCGCCGCCGTCGCCAGGAACACGGGCGTCACGATCGACGAGCGCCACTGGAACCCCGTCGACGATCCCGAGACGCAGCGGCTGATGGCGGAAGGGCGCACGGTCGGCGTCTTCTACGTCGAGTCGCCGTCGATGCGCCAGCTCCAGCGGAAGGCCAAGGTGGGCGACTTCGACCACCTCGTCATCCACTCGTCCATGATCCGCCCCGCGTCGAACAAGTACATCCGCGAGTACGTCCGCCGGCTGCACGGCGCGCCGTACGATCCGCTCCATCCTGCGCTCCGCCACACGCTCGACGAGACGTACGGGATCCTCTGCTACCAGGAGGACGTGACGAAGGTCGCGATGGAGCTGGGCGGGCTCTCGCTCGCGGACGCGGAGGCGCTGCGCAAGGCGCTGAGCCACAAGCGCCCGGTGCGGCCGCTCCGCTCGTACCAGGCGGAGTTCTACGAGGGCGCACGGCAGCGCGGCGCGTCGCCGGACGTGATCGAGAAGGTGTGGACGATGATCCTCTCCTTCGCGGGCTACTCCTTCTGCAAGCCGCACAGCGCGTCCTACGCGCTCGTCTCCTTCCGGAGCGGATGGATTCGCGCGCACCATCCCGCCGAGTTCATCGCGGCCGTGATCTCGAACCAGGGGGGCTACTACCAGACGTTCGCCTACGTCTCCGAGGCGAAGCGCATGGGGCTCGCGCTGCTTCCGCCCGACGTGAACGCGAGCGAGCGCGAGTACACGGGGAAGGGCCGCGAAGTCCGCATGGGGCTCATGCAGCTCAAGGGGCTCCACGCGGAGTCGCTCGAAGCGCTGCTCGAGGAACGAAACCGGAGCGGGCCGTTCGGGTCGTTCGCCGAGCTCCGCGGCCGCGTCAGGCTGCCGCCGTCCGACCTCGAGCTCCTCGTGAAGTCGGGTGCGCTCGACTCCGTGGCCGCCGGGCGCTCGCGGCCGGAGCTCCTATGGGAGCTCTATCTCGACGGGCAGGCCCATCGCTCGCAGACCCTCGACCTCTTCGCCCCTGAGCCCGTCGCCGCGCCGCCGACGCCCGCCTACGATCGCGCGACGATGCTCCGCCACGAAGTGGAGACGCTCGGCTTCCTTCTGAGCGCGCACCCGCTCGAGCCGTACGAGCGCGTGATGCGGGCACGCGGCGTGATTCCCGCGCGCGACATCGACCGGCATGCGGGGCGCCGCGTCACCGTGCTCGGCTGGTACGTGCAGGGAAAGCTGGTCGAGACCTATGCGCACGAAGCGATGGAGTTCATCGCATTCGAGGACACGACGGCGCTCTACGACGTCACCCTGTTCCCGGAGGCGTACCGCCGCTTCTGTCATCTGCTGACCGAGCGGCGGCCGTTTCTCCTCACGGGTCTCGTCGAAGAGGACTTCGGAGTCTGCTCGCTCACCGTGGAGCGGGTCGAGCGGCTGTAGCCTACCGGGCCGTCCGTCCCTGGGCGGGCTCCCGCATGGGACCGTGATCCTTGTGCAGCGAGCTCGGAGCGTTCGGCCCCGCGTCCGGCGACACGGCGATGCCCAGCCGCTCCACCAGCTCGCCTCCAAGCCATCCGCCGATCAGCGCGAGCACGACCGCGATGAACGAGAGGGTGAGCGCGGACGACGACGGAACGTAGAAGGCGTCCGTCCGGCGGATGAGCCAGCTCGCTGCGAAGAGGCCGACCACGACGACCATGTTGAGGCCATGCCACGCGCCGATGCGCTTGGCGCGCGTTCCCGACTGGATGGTGAGCCAGTCCCAGAAACCGAACACCGCGGCCGCGAGGCCGCCAATGATGCCGGCGAGCATGTCCCAGTACGCGATGGTCGCGAACGCGGCTTCATGCGTCGCGAGATATGCGATGTCGAAGAAGACAGAGACAGCGAGAAGTCCCAAGGGGAATACGATCAGCATGGGGTGAATGTGGTGCCCTACGATCTTCGCGGGTTTCATCGACAACCTCCTTCCCTCAACC